>CAYUQM010000018.1:0-36034 GCA_964446855.1 uncultured Muribaculaceae bacterium | reverse complement strand
AAAGATAAGATTGCAGACATTTTGAAGTACACTAACTCTGTAAACATGTCATTAGTAGAACGTTTATGTTTTGATAAAGAGTTTCCTAAATATCAGATTGCAGGCATTTTGAGCTACACTGACTCTGTAAACATGTCATTAGTAGAACGTTTATGTTTTGATAAAGAGTTTCCTAAATATCAGATTGCAAGCATTTTGAGCTACACTAACTCTGAAAACATATCATTAGCAGAACGTATATGTTTTGATAAAGAGTTCCCTAAAGATCAGATTGCAGGCATTTTAAGTGCCTCTAGGACAGAAAACAATAAAGCTTTAATTGAAAGGTTGCTTGAGGATAAGGATTTTCCAAATAGATATTTTAATAACATAGAAAATTATTTGAACAAAGATAAGAATAATGCTGATAATTTGAACAAAATGCTATCTACTCCTGAAATGGTCAGGTGGCTTGTTCGAAATCTGGAAAACGGTTTAGATATTGATATAATCTATAAGCTATCCAGAACTCAGAAACAGTTGTATAATGAAGGAAAACAAAATACAAAAACAAAACCTGCAGAAGCACCGGGAGCACCAAAACAACCTGTAGTTCAGGAAGCTAAACCTGAACAAATCCAACAGGCAGAAGCTCAGCTTGTTTCTCTCGGAGTTCACCCTAAGATGGCTCCTAATTATGTCAAAATGTGTCAAGAAAACGGCATTGTCGATAAAGTTAAACTTGATGCAGTATGTGCATTAGCTCAAGTCGGTGTCCCTGTTAAGGAAATCAAAAATATCTTTAACCTCGCTGTCGGAAATGCCCTTTCTAATGCTGACGGTGTTTTTAGACCTGATATTATAAAAGATATAGTAACACTTAAACAAAACGGAATTGAAGACATAAAACTTGCAGCAAATATTGCGGCTGTAAGAAATATGGCTCCGCTCGAATTGAAAGGACGTATCAATACAAAAATCCGTCAAGATTTGATTAACAGAATTAACAACCTTGAACCTCAGATTAAGCAAAAACTTAAATCTGCCGGTATCGATACGGACATGGTTATTGAAAAAGCAAGTGCAGAACCTAAAGGCGGTAAGGTTAAAAAAGAAGAAGTACCTACAATTCAGCTTCGTTCTTTAGACAGTATTGTCGGGGTCGAAAAAATAGTTTTGAATAAATTTAAAAACGAAATTGACCAAAATATATGGGGAGACCCTGAAAGATTTAAAGCTTGGGCGAAAGAAAAACTTGAAAATGTCCTTGATTTTGAACAAAACCCTAATTACACTGCAACAGGTCAATTTGCACATTTTAATGATGCAAGAAAACAAGGGGTTGAAAACTGGTACAAATTCCTTAAAGAAGAAAGTAACTATAAGGATGACGTATTTGTGCATCTCCTTGTAATGGATGGTATAACAAGCGAAATGAAACCGGACAATGCGTACACTCCGCCTGCTGTTTCGCCTGAAAGCTTTGAAGCCACATATAACGCATTAATTCAAAACAATACAAAAGTATCTTTCAGTGATATTTATGCAAAACAAACTAAACTCAAAGCTATACAGCAATTTAGCAAAGGAATTAAAACCGTTGACGGTATTGAAGGTCAATGGGTTACAATTCCTAGAAGCCAAAGAGGAGAACCTGATTATGATGAACATATCGCAATGGTTCAAGCTCTTGCAGAAGGGTCAAGCTGGTGCTTAAGATTTGAAAATGCTCATAACTACTTACAAGGTGGAAATCTACATTTCTTCGTTGATAAGAACGGAAACTCTCAAGTTGCAATTAATGAAACAGACGGCAGAATAACACAAATCCAAAAACGTTATAAGCAGGATTCAACTGTTCCTGTTCCTTATGCAATTGTTATTGACACTTGGGCGAAAGAAAATAATTATAGCGGCTTGGAAAACTCACGAAAAGCTGCTATAGATGCAAAACCTAAATTTGACATACAAAGAGCTAAATTTGCTAAATTACAAGAGGAAGGCAGATATCTTGAAATATTCAAAGAATTAGGTATAAATGTTACAACAGCTCCTGACGGAACTTATATACTAAGCGGTTACAATCCTATGAAATACGATAAATATACATTATTTGACCTTGGTATTAATGAAAATAAACTACTCGAAAATGTATCCGAAATTCATAGTGATCTCAACTTGGACGGTTCATCAGTAAGTACTCTTCCTAAGCTTAGACTTATAAGAGGTTCGTTAACATTCGGGGACAACAAAGTCAGTGACTTACGCTCATTAGAAGAACTCCAAGGAAAGAAAATCTTCTGGGACAGATAAGCCGTTAGGCCTTTTACATATTAAACATCAGTCAAAATTTAAGTAACCCTTAAATTTCTCGTCTGCCTTCAATTGCGCGTGCGATGGTTATTTCATCAGCATACTCTAAGTCTGCTCCGACAGGCAGTCCGAATGCTATGCGTGAAATCTTGATACCAAAAGGCTTTATTAATTTGCTTAAATAAAGACTTGTTGCTTCCCCTTCCACGGATGGGCTTAATGCCAAAATAACTTCATTTACATGTTCATCTGTTAATCTGGTAAGTAACTCTTTAATACGAATATCATCAGCTCCAATCCCGTCCATTGGTGAAATCAATCCTTGCAGAACGTGATATAAGCCGTTGTATTCATTTGTTTTTTCAATTGCTATTAAATCTTTTGTCTCTGCAACAACGCAGATTGTAGATTTATCTCTTCGTGTAGATTGGCAAATTTCGCACGGGCTTGTTGAAGAAAGGTTAAAACATACCTCGCAGGTTCTGGTGTTTTCCTTTGCTTCAACAATACTCTGTGCAATTTTTTGCACCTCAGACATTGGCATTCTTAGTAAATAAAATGCCATTCTCTGTGCAGATTTAGGTCCCACTGACGGGAACTTCTGAAACTGCTCTATTAAAGTTGCAACAGCTTTCGGGTATATCATTAGAATAATCCAGGAATATTCAAACCGCCTGTCGCTTGTTTCATTTTAGATTCCATTTCTTTTGAAGCTTTTTCGCTCGCTTGATTCATAGCAGTTGTGATTAAATCTTCAAGCATTTCAACAGTATCTTGATCTACGTTAACCGCACTGCTTAAAATTTTAATTGATTTAAATTTGCCTTGTCCGTCGCAAGTGATAGTTACAGCACCGCCTGCTTCGCCTGTCAATTCCATATTAGCAAGTTCTTCTTGAGTCGCTTTAAGTTTTGCTTGCACGTTTTGCGCTTGCTTCATAATTTGCATTATGTTCATTGGTTCCTCCTAATCTTCTTATTAAATGACTGATACATGATACACATTTTATACTTTTTATTATACAATAAAAATATGGTAAGTAAAACTTATGTTTCACAATCCTTAAAAAATAATAGGCTTATGAGGTGGACGTTTATGCCTCTGAAAGTTTATATTGCGCCTATGAAATTTTATGCGAAACAAGGACAGGACTATAAATATAATGCTATGGTCAGGAGAGCTTTGGATGAGTGGCAGAAGGCTACAAGAGGTAAAGTTTCTTTTACGGTTGTAAATACTTTATTGGAATCAAATGTAAATATTGATTGGAAAAGGGTCGAACGTAAAGCGTTAGGACATTGTTATTTTAGTTTTGACCCAAGTAACAGGTTATATGGTGCAGAAGTTGCAATTGGGCTTACAGACGGACTTGTACATGGTGATTACGGGGATGAGAATGAAGTTTATCATACAATTTTACACGAAATTGGTCATGCAATAGGACTTGGGCATAGCCCGTATAAAACAGATATAATGTATACTCCGCACCAGAAAGGTATCCATCGAGTTTCGGAGGGTGATGTTTTAACCGTTAATTGGTTATATAAGTTACCGCAAGGAGCTACTACGGCGGAAATTGCTTCGCGGTACGGGGTTGCAGGCTCTGATATTGATCAAATTATTGAGCGCGTTATGTCCAAAAATATTCCAAGCGAATTTGAAAAAGTAAAAAGCTCTATAAAGATTCCAAAGCGTGACTTGCTGGAGGAAAATGAAAATATTGCCAAACTACACATGTATCACATGTCATTGCAAAATGTAAGTTTATCAAAACAGGCAAAAGAATTTTTTAAGTCTCCAAAAAACAGAAAAAATACGGAGAGCAGATGAAAGTTATAATTCTTGGATGCGGAGACATGCTTTTAAATCTTATTCGCGGCGCAATTCGTGCGGATGTTGAGATTGTCGGTGTTTTCCGCTATGAACGATTAATTCATTCTCCTGTTAGAATGTTTTTTTATGATTTATTTAACAGCACTCCGGAAAAAACTCTTATTAAAAAGCATAAACTTCGCGAAATAAAATGTAAATCTGCTAATTCCGAAGAGTTTAAAAAAGAAATTTTACGTTTAAATGCGGATGTTATACTTGTCGGGAGTTGGAAAGAAAAATTAAAAAAAGAAATTATTGATATGCCAACTTTAGCTACAATTAATGTTCATCCTGCCCTACTTCCTAAATATAGGGGTCCAAATCCTTATTTACAGGCAATTTGGCATAAAGAATTAAAATCAGGTGTTACTTTTCACTTGATGGATGAAAATTTTGACTCAGGCGCAATTTTGGCTCAGGCTGAGGTTGATATTTTGTCCGGTGACACTTCAAGAGAACTAAAAAATAAGATTGTCTTTAAGGCTCGCTTACTTTGTACTGAAGTGTTAAACAGCTTAAAGATTAATGCTATTGAACCAATAGAACAGGATGAGAGCAAATCTTCATATTTTCACAATGTTAAACCGATTGAAATGACTCTTGATTTCTCTGCTGAAACTGCCGAAGAAATATCTGCCCACGTAAGAGCTTTTCATCCGTTTTTACCGACTTATATTGAATTCGGAAATAATTTTTATAAAGTTAACCCTTACAGAGTGTTTATACTTTCTGAAACCAGTGTTCCGGGGGATATTTTAAATGAGAATTTAAAAAATAACTCTCTGACAATTTGCGCAAAAGATGGTCTTGCAGTTAGGTTTGACGGACTCATTAAATACAAAAAATTTAAGATTTTTTAGTACCTGAAATCGCGTTCTCCAGAGGAAATTCTTTGTAAAATCTTTTCAACATCAAATTTTTTCTCAGTATCATTAAACTTCTCTAATTCATGTTTGATGAGTTCTTCTCCGGCTTTTTTTGTACTTTCTGATGCGTAATCTTCAAGATATTCTTTAAGTGTAATTAATGCATTTGGGTGGCAGAAGTTGTGTATCTGTTCGTCCTTGCAAATTGCCATAAATCTGTCACCTGTTCGACCTTGTCTGTAACAAGCCGTACAAAAGCTTGGAATATGTCCTAAATCAATAAGCCAATTCATAACTTCGTCCAGCGGTCGTCTGTCTGAGATATCAAACTGTGCGGAATCTTCATCTTCTGGCATCGGTTTGTAATATCCGCCAACGCTGGTTTTTGATCCACCGCTAACTTGTGAGATACCAAGCTCAAGAACTCTTTCTCGACAAGCTTTGCTTTCTCTTGTGGATACAATCATCCCAGTATATGGAACCGCGATTCTAATACAAGCTACAATTTTTGCAAAAGTATCATCATCAATACCATTATCAAATGTATTAGGATCTATATCATCGGCTTTACGTATACGTGGAACGCTTATTGTGTGCGGTCCTACCCCAAATGCGGCTTCAAGATGTTCTGCATGCATTAATATTGCAGTAAATTCATACTTGTAAGACTCAAGTCCGAATAATACTCCTAATCCTACATCGTCAATTCCACCTTCCATTGCTCTGTCCATTGCTTCGGTGTGATATGCATAATTGTGCTTTGGACCTGTCGGGTGTAACTTTTCATAACTTTCTTTATTATAAGTTTCTTGAAATAAAATATATGTACCAATACCGGCATCATGCAGCTTTTTATAATTTTCTACCGTTGTTGCAGCTATATTAACATTAACGCGTCTGATTGCGCCGTTTTTATGTTTAATATCGTAAATTGTTTTAATAGAGTCTAAAACATATTCGATTGGGTTATTAATCGGGTCTTCACCTGTTTCGATAGCAAGTCGCTTGTGCCCCATGTCTTGAAGCGCAATAACTTCCTGCCTTATTTCTTCTTGGGTCAATTTTTTACGGGGAATATGGGTATTTTGTTTGTGATATGGGCAGTATACACAGCCGTTAACACAATAGTTTGATAAGTACAAAGGGGCAAAAAGTACAACTCTGTTTCCGTAGTAATCATTTTTGATTTTTTTAGCAAGTCTGAATATTTCCTCGTTTTTTTCTGAATCCGAACAAGCGAGTAATACTGCAGCTTCCCTGTGTGTTAAACCTTTCCCTTTAGATGCTTTCAATAAAATTTCATCAATTAACTTTGTATTATTTTTATTATCTTCAGCATATTTTAATGAAGCTAGTACTTCATCATGGTTAATAAATTCTTCAGCTTTATGTGATTTAGGATTGTACATATATTTTCTCCCCTCAGTATAATTATGATAAATCCGTAAAAATTAAAAGTAAAGAATTAACGCTGTAAAGTTATCAGAATATCCGGAGAAAATATTCTAACATTTAATATTTTAAAGTTTTTAGCCTCTGAGATATCTGCAACAGATCTGTAATTGTAGCAAGAGAGTGCGTTGTTATCTCCAATAATTTTAGGCGCAACGAATTGGTAAATTTTGTCCACATATTCTAAGAATGAGCCGTTTAATTTGCCACCTGCTTCAATTAAGACGCTTTTAATCCCAAGTTCGTACATTTTTTTTAATATATATTTTATGTCCAGTTGATTGTTTAAGACAGGTGCGGGTATAAATTTCACATTATTAATGTCCGGAGGGGTCAATTTCTCATCGTAAAACACAGTCACATTATGAGATTGATATATTTTTGCACCTATAAAGTCAGTTTTTAAATTTCTGTCAAGAACAATTTTTTGACGGTGTTCCATTGTTGGATCATCGGCAATAACTGTTCCGCAAGATGTTAAAATAGCATCATAGCGATTTCTTATAAGTTTTACTTCTTCTCGAGCAGGTGCAGATGTTATCCACTTTGAACTTCCTGAAGCTGTAGCAATTTTACCGTCAAGGGTTGTTGCTGTTTTTAGCGCAACATACGTCTTTTGTTCTTCCATGTTTTTTATAAAAATCTCGTTTAACTGTCTGCACTCTTTTTCTAAAATACCTTCAATTACTTCAATACCGGCATTTTTGAGTTTTTTGATACCATTCCCTGCGACAATAGGATTTACATCTCTCATACCAATTATAACTCGTTTTATTCCTTTTTCGATAATTAAATCGGCACAGGGTGGCGTTTTCCCATAATGCGAGCAAGGTTCTAAATTTACAAACAAGGTTGCATCTTTTAAATCTTTATTCCCGGCATTGATTATAGCATTTCGTTCGGCATGATTTTCACCGTATTTTTGGTGATAACCTGTTGAAATTATGTTGCCGTTTTGATCAATAATTACACAACCCACGAGCGGATTGGGAGAAACATTTCCTTCTCCTAGCTTTGCCAATTCAATACATTTGTTCATGTAAAGTTCGTAGTTCATACTTGTATTTTATCAGAAAAAATGTTATTGTAACCATATAACGTTTATTATATTTGATTATAAGGAGAGAAGAATGGTAGATTTAAAGTACATTGGACATAGTGCATTTGAGTTTCAAACAGGAGATAAATCAATCCTCGTCGACCCATATGTTTCCATAAATGATAAATATGATTATAAAAAATCAAATATTGTTGATATTTTTGTAACTCACGGGCATTCAGATCATTTGGGTGAAGCTGTTGAAATCTCGAAATCTAAAAAAGCTCCTATCACGGCTAATCCTGAGATTACAGCATACTGTGCTGATAAAAAAGCTAAGACAAGACCTGTAGGACTTGGTAGCTGGTTGAATTATGATTGGGGAAGAGCAATATTCTTGCCGGCTTATCATTCAAGCACTTTGCCTGATGGTTCTTATGGTGGTGTTGCTGCAAGTATTTTATTTGATATTGAAGGTGTAAGAATTTTTCACGCGGGTGACACTTGTTTAACTCCTGATTTTAAAACTTATAAAGAAATCTACAGACCAAATATTGCCTTACTTCCTATCGGAGGCACATATACAATGGATATTGAGCATGCTGTTGTTGCAGCTGATTGGCTTGGTGCAAAAACTGTTATCCCTATGCATTATAATACTTTCCCTGAAATTCAAGCAGATTTGAACAGATTTGCTCAGTTAATGCAAATTAATAATACTAATTGTGCGATTCTTAATCCGGCAGAAATAAAGCAGGATTAAGAAATTATTATAGTTGATTTTATAAATATAAAACCTCTGTAGAATTCAGAGGTTTTTTTATTGGCTATAATTTTTGTAATTCAGAAATTGATGGATCTAATAACCTTCTGCCATTTTCAAAGTTTATGGAGCAGAGTACTTTGTTACCGTATTTCAGCATTTTTTCAACAATACCATCACCGTATTTTGGATGTGTAACTCTATCTCCAGGCTCATAAACGATTGAACCATTACTCATATCAAGTTCTTCAGCCGGATAAACAGGAATTGGTTCAGGTTCCTCTTCCTCCTCATCTACTTCCTGTATAAGCTCATCCTGCTCAGGGTAAATTCCCTGAGAACTATCTTCTGGCATATTCATTTTTTGAAGGTAATCTAAGTCATCTTCAGTTAATGTATCTTGAACTTGTTCTTCTTCTAATTCATTTTCATCTAACTCAAGTTCAGATTGATAGTCTTGGAAGGAGTCTTCTTCGGTACCATCAGAAATAACATCATCAAGAGCAGGTTCTTCCAAAATTTCACTATCAGCCAACTCATCTTCAAGAGGTTCTTCAACAAAAGTGTCTTTTTCAAAATCTTCAGAATTATCAAATTCTTCTTGCTCTTCAATGTTCTCATCTAAATCAGGAACGATTAATTCTTCTTCAACAAGCTGAGTCTCTTCAATATCAGGTTCCTGATTATCTTGAACCGGAAGCTCTTCAGTTGGTAAATCAATCAACGGTTCAGGTTGAATTTCTTTAATTGGTTCCATTACCGCAGTATCATTAACCATAGTATCATACGAATAAGAATCGGACTCTTCAGAAAAATCATCCTGAGCTGCTGTCTGGGCTGAAATGTCGTCCTCATTATTATTTTCTTCTTCACCCTGAAGAGATGAACTCATCTCATTAAGTTCCTCTATTGGTAAAATTTCAACTATTAACGGAATATTTTGAGTAGCTTTACCATAAACAATACATTCATCTTCGTTTAATTTGCTGAGATATACATTGTACGACGCAAAATCATGTTGTGTTGTTTGAGGTGAAAACATTACCATATTGCTTGCTCTGTCTTTCAGCTCGTAAATGTATTTATATGAGTGTGGCGCAGTAATTACTGTATAAATTTTATCTTGTGCAAAGAATTTTCTGATTAATTTTTTATCTGCATTTTCATTGTTAATTTTAACTAACGAGTAAACAAATAAATCCATTGCGTTTATTTCATCATAAACGTAGCTCATTATTTGTTTTTGCAACACATCATCTGCTAATGAAATATCCAGTAAAGTAGATCTGTTTGCTCTAATGGCTGCACGCAAAGTTTGGAAGTCTTTGGCATTTTGAGCAAAAGCATTTTCTTCTTTATATTTTAGTAAGCGACTTTTTAGCAATGCAAGCTCAGGAATATTTAATTCTCGATATTGAGTTTCAACGACAGAAATAAAGCTGTCAAATGGAATAAAGTTATCTAAAACGGTTTTAGAATATTCTTGGACTTCAAGAAAAATATCCTGAATAACGGCTTTACTTGTAGGATTGACATCATTCAAATCGTTTTCGTAGATAAAATTGATAGTATCATAATTTAGAGGTAGTTTAAAATCTCTCCCAAAAACAAGCTTGTTTTCGGCATTAATAGTAGCGTCTGTATCAAAGATTACTGATTTGTGATTTCGTTCGGTAGTTTGTTTCGCAATATTTGACAGTAAAATATCAGTATTTTCAGTTTTATCCGAGCATATTAGAAGATTTTTCTCTAAAGCAGAATAATCAATGTTTAATATGAAATCTTGTTGAGCTAATTTCCCGATTTTAAGGGGTTCATCAACAGGAAGAATATCCAATAATTCGTCAGAAGATAAGCTTGTAATTGAAGCATTAAGTTCAGGGATTGTACCATTGTAATTTTTAACAACTCCTTCTTCGTTAAAAGTAAATAAAAGCTTTACAATAGCATAATTTAATCCGCTGTCTGCTTTCAAACTCATAACCTGAGCAACATAAGGGCATTGTGAATCTTCGATGATTACAAATCCTGAAAGTACAAGGTTATCTTGCGCCGAATAAGAAATTTTTACCAGATTATTTTTTACTTCTAATATTTTCATTGATACTTCCTTTTACTACCAATCTAATTTTATCACGAACATGCCAATTTTGTGTCAAATAGTTAAGAAATGAAACATTATGCATTTATATTTGTCTCAAGCTGGTTGTATATTTCAATTGTTAAAAGGCAAATTTTTAGATCTCGCTTAACAAGACTTTTAATCGTATTTTTGTAACATTTTAATAATGCTTTATTTATGCCGTTATCTTCATCCAAACATTTGGTAATTTCTGCACTGCGTTCAGCCTCTCTTGTTCTTGGTTCGATTTTGTCAGCCAAAAAAACTATTTTTTCAAAATCAGTCATATCAAGTTTTCCAAGTGTATGCCACCTTATTGCCGACAAAATGTCTTTGTCTGTAACGCCAAAATCTTTTTCAGCAATAAACGCACTTACCGGAGCATGTAATGTTTTGTAGTTTTGTAATTCACTTTCTTCCACTTCAAGATTTTCTTGAATAATTTCTAACAATTTTTCATTTGAAAAGCATTTAGCCGCATCATGCAATAATCCTGCTATATAGGCCTTTTGTTCGTTAAGTCCAAACCTTCTAGCAAGTTTTTCTGCAGTTTCAGCTGTGCCAAGCGTATGAATGTATCGTTCTTCATTTAAGTTTTTCTTAAGCCACAGTTTTATTTCTTCTTCACTAATTTTTGTATAATTCATTTTTTCTAATATATTCCTCTACATTTTTAGGTACAAATCTACTAAAATTATTATTTAATTTTATCATTTTTCGCAATTCTGTTGCTGAAATATCCTTAAATTCCAGTGGCATTAAATCAAAATCATATCCGTCTGTTTTTAAGTAATTAAATTCTTCTATGTTAAAATTAATATCTCTTGTAAATACTTTAAATCTTACCAGTTTTTTTAACTTATCAGTTTCATACCAATTTTTGATATGTCTAAACGCGTCAGTCCCAATTATAAAATTAATTTTATCCGTAATATTATATGTTGTCCGCAATTCACAAATTGTGCGATAAGTATATGATTTTCCTCCTAACTGATATTCAATGTCGGAGGTTTCAAATTGAGGATTACCATTAACTGCGAGCTTAACCATGTTTAGACGATGTTCTGCCATATTATCCTCTTTATGAGGCGGACAAAATGCAGGTATAAATATAACTTTATTTGCACCGCAATGATTAATCGCATATTCAGCAACTCTCAAATGAGCATTATGAATAGGATTAAATGTTCCTTGATATAACCAAAATTTCATACGCAAATAGTAACATAACCATTTATATTAAGCAATAAATAGAAGCTTAACTAAAATTACCGCCAAGGATTTTTATAGCTTGTTTTTCAGCTTCTTCAGCCCGTTTAAGTGCTAAGTCAACTTCGCTGTTGTTTTTTTGTACAATTTTAACCCCTTCCGGAGACGGAATATATCTATTTATTGGTTCTTGTTCTTCTTCTTTTTTCTCTGTCTGTTTAGAATTTTCTTTATTTGGAATTAGTTTTCCTGTATGGGCAATTTGAGCAACTCCGGCAGTTTGTTGCATTTTATATTTGTTAAGCATATTTGTAGAACTTACTCCGTTAATAATTTGTGCAGGAGCTATTTGTTGCGGTTGCGTTGCTAGTTGTGCGTGCATCTGCTGTTGTTCTTCAAATATTTTGTTTTGTTCTTCAACCTTGCTTTCATCAAGAATTGAATATTTCGGCTTACCGACAATTGCGTGACAGCATTTTACTGCAATTTTATTGAAGAATGTTACAAATACCGCCATTGGCAACAAGAACCTCACCGGATAACCTGCCATTTGCTTTAACCAGTATTTAGGGTTGCAAGCAAAGTCTTTTAACCTTGGCAAAATGTTTTTGAAGTATTGTTTTGGACTCTTCATTATGTTGGTAATAGTTAAATCAACTTCTTTTTGTTTAAATCTTGTGTATGGTCTAACTTGTTCTAATCCGACTGTTATTACATCTGCGCATTTTCTTGCAGCCCAGACAAAAGGATTTCTGGTCTTAGGTCTGAATTGTGCACGTAACGCTTTACGAGCGGCTTTGTATTCTTTTTTGTTTGCAAACCCGAGATTCATAACTTTTTGATTGAACTCTTTAACTGCCTGACGATAAGCTTCAACCTGTTGAGGAGTCATCCCGCTATATTGCAGACCACCGATTTTGTGCATAAGCTTAATTGACGGAGGCATAAATACGAAGAACCCTATTAACTCAGTAATTCTTTCTGCAGCGGATTTAATCTTGTCGCCTGTAGTTTCTTGTTTGTTAGCTTTTATTAGGGCTTCTGCAAGGAAATATGCCTGTACAAATGCCATTAGCTTTCCACCGGAAATTCTGCTGGTTGCACCTTCCATTACTTGGTTTGATGCTTTAGCAAGGAATCGTCCAAGCCTGCTGTTGTGCATTAAGTTTGTACTTCCTTTAGAAGATTGAATTTTATTAAACAATTCTGAGAATGTAACTTTTCTGCCAAAAAGAGTTCCTTGTGTTTGTTTTGCTATATTGGCATCGGACCAGTCAATTCTGGCATATATATTTTTCTTGGCTTTAGATAAAACTTCTAATATTTTTTCAGAATGTTTTATAGGATCTTGTTTTAAAAATTCAAACTCGGCTTTATCGGCGAAACCCATAGCTTTAATTTTTAATTCTTCAAGTATAGCTGCTCTTCTTGCAGGGTTTGCGTTATATTTAAAGTTCCTTATAAGGTTCTCACTTGCTGTCGGATTAAGCAGTCTGAACTCTTCTGCTTGTAGAATTAGAGCTTTCTCCTCAGCGGTAGCAGCATTCTTAATTAAGACTTCAACCCTTTGTATATCAGCTTTTGTCGCACCCAAGCAATCTAGATCTTTTGCGGATTTCAACGGTTTAAGAAAAGCTTCCCAGGCAGGATTGCAATCATTTGCAACCATACCTTTAATACCTTCAAACTGATGTTTAACCATTGTTAATTCAGGTTGTGAAGATGTTGTATTAAAGGCACGTAATAATCCGGAATTATCGTAGATATATTTTTTGCCAAGTCCTTTGCCTTTACCTAATATTTTACTTATCCCTTGTGAAACAGGATTATTAGTGAAAAATGCTGAGACTCTGTCCCCAAAATTACCAATTTTTCCGGGTATTGATTTGTTATATTCCCCACCGCAATGTTTTAAGTATTTGTCCATTGCTAGATTCATCGCTGCCCAAACAGGTATTGCAATACCCATCTGTTGTGCAGGATCTACTTCATCAAATGCGTTTATTCTTTTACTGATAAAGTTGTCGTTAGCTGTTTGCTTGAGTTTTTCGGTATTAATTTCAGCTTGCATGGCGGGGTAATATTGCGGATTGGTTTGCTGTTGCGCAGCCATACCAAAATTTGCGGTAGCATTACCGAATTGAGGTTTATTCAACTTATCCAGATTTTCTAACATTCTACAATATTTCCCCTATATAACTATAAAAACATTTTTTTATTAAAAATTGCGTTATAATTGTTAATTAAAGCTTAATGTTACGATATGTAACAAAAATGCTTAACTATGAAATTTTTATATTTGTATATACTTTATATATACACAGAGAGCAAATAAGAAGAGAGGCAATAAGATGGCAGTAGCTAACTTAAAAAAAATTGACCAGAAGCTTAATGATATGTACAAGGATCAGATTACGACAAACACAAAAGCTGAAAACTTTGTAGATAGGTCCGAAGTACTTCTTGCACAAATGAATTTTATTGCCGTAGCAAACAAACAAGCTTTACATTTGATTTAACACAAGTTTTTTATAATATAACTCCAATTTAATTTTTCCCCTACAAATTTTGTACCTGATTTTATCCCTAAAATCAGGTTTTTTTTGCCTTCTTTTGCCGTTGAGAGGTACTCTAAACATGCAAAATAGCCTCACTGCAAAATATGGCTAGTGAAACAATTATAGTGTCAAGCTAATAGTGAGTAGTTGCAGGCACCTCAAGTTTTCTATTGTGCTATAATACTGCTATGAAAAAACGTTCTGAAAAAATCTCAAGATTAGCACAAAAGTTTGCAATGCGTATTAAGTTTGAACGTATGCGCAGAGGGTTTTCACAAGAAAAATTGGCGCAATTTGCAGGCATAGGAAAATCAACACTTTCTCAGATTGAAGGACAAATCAGTTCTCCAACTCTTGATGTTGTAGAAAAAATTTCTCGAGCACTTGGCTATAGCCCTGCAGAACTTATTTCGGATGAACAAATTTTTATTTAAGAATCTTATCAAGCATGCCTGTCATTGCTGATTGAAGTTTTTCGCATTCTTCTTTGGTTCTTGCTTCAAAACGAAGAGTAAATACAGGTTCGGTATTACTTTGTCTGATTAGGGCAAAACCGCCGTCAAAAACTATTCTCATACCATCCAAAGTAATTATATCTTTTATTTCTGTGCCAAAAATATCTTTATTTTCATCAATCATTTTTTGTACAGCTTCCAATGTTGATTTTTTCAGTTCATTAGGGCACGGATATCGTAGTTCAGGGGAAGAGTAAACTTCGTCAAATGGTTTAAGTAAATCGCATATTGTAAAATCTTGGTTTTCTTTTCTGTTTTTCGCAATAACTTCGATAATTCTGCATCCGGCATAAATCGCGTCGTCAAATCCGTAATATCTGTCTTTAAAGAAAGTATGACCGCTCATTTCGCCGGCAAGAATAGCGCCCGTCTCTTTCATTTTGGATTTAATATAGCCGTGTCCTGTTTTACACATAACTGCATTCCCGCCAAGTTTATTGATTGTATCGTAAAGTACCTGAGAGCACTTAACCTCACTCACAACACTCGGACAAATACCGTCTTTTTTGCATTTATAAATAAGTTCGGTTGCGTAAATCAGTAATAACTTATCTCCTGTTAAAAATTTGCCGCAATTATCTATAACCCCTATTCTGTCGCTGTCACCATCATAGGCTATCCCGATATCGGCTTTTTCTTTTATAACGGTTTCTTTTAGAACATCCAAAGTCTTTTCGACACTAGGGTTAGGGTGGTGATTAGGGAAAGTTCCGTCAGGTTCGGAGTATAGCTCAACAACTTCACATCCGAGCTCTTTGTATAGCTGAGGACCTACAATTCCGCCTGTTGCATTTGCGCTGTCAACAACGACTTTAATACCTTTACCAATGTTTCCGAAGCGTTTTTTCATGTCTTCAATATATGAAGGTATAATATTATACTTCTGTACCAATTCTTTATTAACAGGCTTGATATCATCCGTCCAATTAGCAAGAGTAATTTCTTTCACCTCTTTAATTTGCGCTTCTGAAAGAGTTTGATTGCGGAAGGTCATTTTCATACCATTGTATTCTTTAGGATTATGGCTTGCTGTAATAATACATGCTGCAATAAGCTTCTCCCCGTTAGTAAGTTCAGGCGGAACTCCGACAACTTCCGAATAATAACCAATCGGTGTCGGTGCAAGCCCTAAGTCAATGACATGCGCACCGGTTGAGGTTATCCCTGCCTGCAAAGCTTCAGAAAGCGAAGGTGAATGTGTTCTCGCATCCATACATACAGACAAATACATAGAATTTTCAGAAGTTCCGGCTTGTTCTTTAAGGTATTTCACGTAATTTCTTCCGACATTATAAAAAAGCTTTTCTGTAATATCATCTCCATAAATACCTCTGATATCGTTTTTTCCGAAAGCATGATTATATCTGTTTTTCATAAATTCTCTCCCTAATTCTTACTTTATTGTATAATTATAGCATGAAAAATCTACTGGAAAATCAGCATACAGCAGGATTGGTTTTTATATTACCTGCATTACTTGGAACATTAATTTTTATTGTCATTCCTGTAATTTGTTCATTCGGCTTAAGTTTTGCAAAATGGGATTTGCTTAACCCAGTAGAGTTTGTCGGACTTGCTAATTACAAAGAAATCTTTACCGAACCTGTTTTCTTTAAAATTTTAATAAATACCATTGTGTTTGCGATAACAACATCTGTTTTCGGTGTAATTATTCCCTTAATCCTTGCCGCAATAATTAATTCTAAGGTTAGAGGAAGTGAATTTTATAAAACTGCATATTTTTTACCATTTATTACTCCAATGATTGTTATCGGAATTGTATGGGAATGGATTTTTGACCCGAATATCGGGCTGCTGAACAACTTTTTACACATTCACATAAACTGGTTATATGATACCCACTATGCAATGCCTGCCCTGATTATAGTATCTGTTTGGAAGCTTATCGGGTATAATATGATTATATTTTTGTCATCGCTTTCCGGTATTTCTCAGAGTTTGTTCGAGGCTGCAAAAATAGATGGGGCAAATTCGTTCCAAACCTTTAAAAATGTCACAATTCCAATGCTTTCGCCTACGATATTTTTTGTCGTAATCATTACAGCCATAAGCTCCTTTCAAGTATTTGATTTAATTTATTTAATGACTCAAGGCGGACCACTTGATAGTACAAATGTCCTTGTATATGCAATTTATAAAAATGCATTCGAATACTTTAGTGTAGGAAAAGCTTCTGCAATCGCATACGTGCTTTTTATTATAATTCTTGCATTGACACTTTTGCAATGGGGTTTTCGTAAAAAACTGGTTTATAACGAGGAATAATTAACATATCTTTAAATTTATTAAAGTTTTTTACCATGCTTTCCGATATTAATTATGTTGATAGTTAATTATGGGATTGTGTGTAATGTTTAATGAATTGAAAAATGAAGGTGTTATTGTTGAGTTAAAGTCTCTTGTCGAAAAAGCTGATGATTTTAAAAATGATTTGGATAATTATTGCGAATTTATGCTTGAAACATTTTTAAATACCTCCGGAGTAAATTAGCTTACGGGGGAATGTAAAAAAAATATATATTTCATATTATTCTAGTATGAAAATAATAATTATTGGCGGCGTTGCCGCAGGAGCTAAAGCAGCAGCTAAAGCAAAAAGAATGCTGCCTGATGCTAAAATAGAAATTTATACTGATGATACCCATGTATCTTATTCATCATGCGGAATACCGTACTATGTGGAAGGTAATTTTGATGATTACAGGACACTGCTTGTTCGTTCTCCTGAAGAATTTAGAGCTTCTGGTATAGAAGTTTACCTTAGGCATAAAGTCACCAAAATTCTGCCGGAAACAAAACAAATTCTCGTTCAAAAACTTGACGAGCAAAATGCATTTTTAACGGAATATGATAAATTAATCATTGCGACAGGAGCAACCCCAATTATTCCTCCTATAAAAAATAATTGTTTTAAAAATGTATTTACTGTTAGAAAAATTGAAGATGCAATAAATATAAGAAAAAAACTTGAAGATTCAAAAAGAGCCGTTATTATTGGAGGAGGCTATATCGGACTTGAAATGCTTGAAGCATTTGTCAGAAATAGTATCCATACAACTGTTATTGAGCGCGGTGATTATATTATGCCTGTCCTTGATACGGATATGTCAGAACTGGTTTTAGAACAGCTAAACTCAGTAAATGATGGGATGTTTGAAATTATTACAGGGCAGGCAGTAACTGAATTTTGTGGAGATATTGAGGGAGTAACCTCTGTTGAAACCTCAAATGGCAGGACATTTGATACAGATATGGTTGTAATATGTGCAGGAGTCAGACCCCAAGTTGAGCTTGCGATTGATGCGGGTATAAAAATTGGTATTACCGGAGCAATAAAGGTTAACAGAAAGATGGAAACATCAATTCCTGATATATATGCATGCGGAGACTGCTGTGAAGAAAATCAAATTATAACCAATACTCCCGTCTGGATGCCTTTGGGTTCTAATGCAAGTAAAGAAGGACGTTGTGCTGCAATTAATGCTTGTGATGGGTTTGATGAATTTCATGGGGTACTATCATCAGCAGTTACAAGATGTTTCAGGTTAACTATTTCAATGACCGGATTAACCGAAAGGGATGCACGAAAAATAGGTATCGAACCCGCGGTAGCAAAAGTAACAAAAAATGACAAAGTAGGATATATGCCTGATGCGGAAAATATTACTTTAAAAGTAATTGCAGATAAAAAAACAGGTAAGTTACTTGGCGGACAAGCTGTCGGTGCAGGAGATAGCGACAAGAGAATAAATACCCTTGCTACTGCACTATTGAGCGGATTAACAGTAGATGAATTTGAGCGGAATGATATTACATACGCTCCACCATTTTCACCAACAATTGATCCTTTATTAAATGTTGCTCAAATTCTTAAGACAGAAGTTAATCGCGAATAAGTTTTGCAATATGCTTTGCAACACCTTCTCCCATTGAAAAACAGCTTGTTTGAACTCGAAGTGCCCCCTGCGCCATAAAATCAGCAGAAACACACCTGCCCGCCACAAATAAATTATCGTAATCAGCAGACATAAGCGCTTCAATCGGCAGCTGATAATCTTGAACAGGCTTAAGCGTTGAATAATTTTTTTTGCTTGAATGCACATCAATAGGGTAATTTGCAATTACAACCGGGTTCTCAAATTTTTTACCGGATAATATATCGTCTAATGTGTATATGTATTTACCTTTTATTCGCCTTGAAACCCTTACCCCAAGCATATCTGCAATATTTGATATATATGAATTTTCAAATCCGGGTAAATAGTTCCGGCAAAACTTACTTAATCTGTATATAGAAGCTCTAGCCTCAGCCAGAGAAGTACTTTTGAGCAAGCGAGGACAGTTAAAAGCAATAGAATTAGGCATTCCGGGTATTGTAAATATCTGAAAGTAGTTGCAATCTGCTGATTTTAAGCATCCTTCTTCCACAGCAGCATTAAAAATAGGCGCTAAAGCCCAATTTTTACCTTCATCCCAAGTGTATGCCGTAGAAAGATGTATCTTTCCCTCAATTTCTTCTACTGTAGTAACATTTCTATCAGGGTCAAAATCCAATAACCATTTTGAAAATACTTCTAAATCTATTCCGCCCATTATAAACCGTAAACTTGTTGGCTGAACTTCCGATTTTTTTTCTAAAAAATTACAATTCAAAATTTTTCCAAAATCACAATTTCCTGTCGCGTCTACAATATATCTCGTGTCGATAGATACCGATAACCCATCAACATTTGATTGTATCGTATTGTTATATACTGATAACAAATCAGGTATATATGAAACACTCTCTATAGTATTGCCGCTAGTAGCCGCACCCAGCTCTGCAACCCCAAATTGTACGTCCACATTGGCTTTTTGCATTAAATTATCTAAAGCTATTTTCATCAGTTCCGGATTAAACCAACCAGGATTATCTTGATACGTTGTTTGGCCACCAAGGGCACTCATTTCAGATATTAAAATGTTGAAAAATTCGGTATTAATCTGATTATCAGATGACTTCATTGCCGGAACAACAAGCCCGGAGGTAATTGAACCACCCAAGTGTATGTTTTTTTCGAGTAATAATGTCTTTAAACCCAGTTTTCCGGCAGTATAAGCCGCTGCACACCCCGCAGTCCCTCCTCCGATAACAACTAAATCATATTTCATTTTTATTCCTCTTATATTCTTTGATGTATTTTGAGCTTGAAATTAAATTTGAGCTTTCACACTCTTTTTTGTGTAACTCTAAAATCGCCTCGTTAAGGGCATCTAAATTTTCATCACGATAAAATATACCTGCGCGAGATTTCATCAGCCCTAAATCGTATTCTGAGAGCTCATTTTTTATTAATAATTTATTTTTTGTTGCTATTGTCCCCGTATATTTATTTGCTGTCGGGTTAAAAATTTTGCCTACATAAAATCCGGCACTTAAAAAAGCATTTCTGACTGACGCTGAATTTGAGTATGTCAATATCATTCCATTATTATCTAAACGTTCATGTAATAATCTAAAAAAGTCAATTGTCCATAAGCAAGGGCATTTTGCAGGAGTAAAAGCATCCAAAAATATAAAATTATACATATTAGTATCGCTTTTTAGTTCACGTCGCGCATCATTGATTTTTAAGTCAAAATTTAAGTTCTTATATAGCGGGCTATTGAGTGCCGTTTTATGACGTTTTGATAGATACCTATAATATATATTATGTAAATTGGAAATTAATTTAATATTAGGGCTACTCTTACCCTCTGAACATTCATAAAATTTGTACAATCCCTTTATATAGGCATTAAAATATTTGCTATATTTCTTATCGGTTATTATTGAATTAAAAACCTTATCTTTGAATATTTTGGGGTGTGCTTTTATTATTTTGTTTAATAATATTATATTTAGGCTGGGAGGATAATTGATAAGTGATGCTATTTTTGAGTTTTCGGATTTTTTGAAAAAACTGAAATTTATGATTTTATTTCTTTCTTTTTTATTATTTAAAAGTTTTGAAATTTTTTCATTTTTAAATGGTAATTTATAATTTTTTGGTAAATTTATTTTATTTGAAATAATAAAAGGTGATAGGTATGCCAATACACTATCAGTATCAATTGCTTTTATGTAAATTTTAAAATCATTAAATTTTTTAAAATCATGAGCTTTACTAAATAATTGTTCAATATTTTTTTTGTCGTTAATATTATCAGCATATATCTCTTCGTTATAACTTAAGGTATTCGTATTATCGGTATGTATCTGCGCGTTATATGTTGATAATATTTTATCATTTGTTGAAAAATTTTTTGGAAAAATTTTTTGAAAATTTAAAAAATAATTTAAAAAACTTTTTGAATTATAACCAATTCCAAAACAAATATCCAAAATTTTTATTTCGTTATTGTTCAAAAAATATGAATCCAAATCTGCAGGAAAAATAAACTTTTCATAAGCCTCAGTCGCAGCACCATACGTAGAGTGGTAAATATCATCATCAGAAGGGCTAAAAAGCCCTACGGAACCGTCATTTGTAAAATATGGATAAAAATTACGCATAGTAATATTATAATAAATTGCTTCCTTTAGGGCAATTTATTAAGCAGATTTGAGTAAAATACAGACCTATTCTGACTTTGAAACCACTTGAGCCCCTTTAGATTCAACAGGGAACGTATGAATTTGCGCCTTAATATTCAAATCAGCCCAAGTATCTTTAACAATAGACTTCATCTTATCTAAATTATTTTTAAGCGAAACTATTAATATAGACGGACCTGCGCCACTTAATACACATCCCAAAACATTTTCTTCGTGTTTTAGGTTTTCCATAATTTTTTCTAACCCGGGAACTAACTTCATTCTGTAAGGCTGGTGGAGTTTATCCTTAAGCGCAAGCTTCATCAACTCAGCATCATGCGTATTTACGGCTTGTACAAACATACCCATGCGTTGAATATTGTATATTGCATCACTCATCGGAACTTCTTTGGGAAGTACTGAACGGGAAATTTCGGTTGGCAATTCATATTCAGGGATACATAATGTTAAAACCCATTCCTCAGGCCATTCGAGTTTTCTATATACGATACTTCCATCGTATTCACTGGAAGATAAAGTTAAGCCGCCAACAATGGCAGGGGTAACGTTATCAGGGTGACCTTCAACTTCTGTTGCAATTGATAATAATGCAGCTTCATCAGCGGGTCTTCCAAGGAGTTCATTAGCCGCAATCAAGCCTCCGACAATAACTGAAGCACTGCTGCCCAGCCCTCTGGCAATAGGAATTTCTGAGTGAATAGTTATTTTAAGTTCACTCGGAGTTTGTCCGATAGAATTGTAAAGTAATTCAACTGCCTTATATATTATACTGCTCTCATCAAGCGGAATATGCTCTAATGAAAACTCATCAGTCATACTTTCATTAGCAAGAACATTTATTTCTACACCGGTACCCGGTAAAACTGTTTCTTCTATCGTAATAGTATTATATAAAGGCAAAGCAAGCCCTAAACAATCAAAACCCGGTCCTAAATTGGCTGTAGTTGCCGGAACTTTTACGCTGACTTTCATTTAATTATCAACCTCTTTCTTTACAAAACCATTCTAACATAAACATAAAAAATATGTAATTTACAATAAATATTGCATATAAAAACTCTCCCCCTGACATAATGCCAAGTGGGAGAGTACCATTATTTAAATTTATTTATTAGCCAGCCTCAGGTACTACTGACTTAATTGCATCCTTAGTTGAAGATTCGTATGATTTTTGAACTTCTGCCCAGAATTGAACATCTGTTTCGGCTTGTTGTTTTTCTACTTGCAGCTGTTCTTCTAAATCTTTTAGCGGCTCAAGTTGCGCTTCATACCAACTATCAAATATAGTACTTTGATATTCTCTGTTCATCTGATATTCCTGTTGAGCTTGGAATATAGATTGTTGAGCAGTACTTATAGCAGTTTGATTACCGCTGTCTTGAGCCTCTTTAAGAGAAGCATAAAAACCTTGTAACTTCTGTTGATAAGGACCTTGAAGAGCTGCATTTTGGAGTTTTTGCTGATTTTTCATTTGAGACTGCAAAGACCGCTGTTGTCTTTGAACACGACCGGCTTGCAGGGTGATGCTCATCAACTTACGTTGAGCTTGCAGGTGCATCCTGACGGCATATGATTTCATAAATGATGAGGTTAAGAAACCCATGTTTGCATCCTTCGTGTTTTGTACTCTTAAATATATAAACGATATATATACTAAATAATTGCCTTTTTAGAAGGATTACTGTTAACAAAACTTAATATATGAAATTATTCGCCAACTTGATTTCTACCGTTATGTTTTGCGTTATATAAACGCTTATCTGCACTTTCAATTAACTCTTCAGTTGTAACACCATCTTGAGGATATGTTGAAACACCTAAACTTATTGTTACAGAAGTTTCTTTACCGTTAGGAAGCTTAAATTGCTTGGAAGATATTCTTTCACAAATTTTGCGAGCAGTTGTAATTGCAATATCATGTTCAGTTTTAGGCAAAATGATGCTCATTTCTTCTCCGCCATAACGACAGGCAATATCAGTAGAACGGATATTCTTTTTTAATGTCTGTGCAACTTGTCGTAACACAGCATCTCCAGCCTGATGCCCAAATGTGTCATTAAACTTTTTAAAGAAATCAATATCAAGGATAATTAGTGAAAAAGACGATTCATAACGCTTTGACGCATTAACCATCATTCTCATCTGCTCTTGGAAATATCTGTGATTATATAAGTCTGTCAAACCATCTGTTGTTGCAAGCATATACTGTTGCTCAAAATCTCTTGACTTAATAAGATATTTAACTATATAAGCAGAAACATAAGTTACAATAGCTAATAACAAAGGGTAAACAATATCTATCCACAAATTAAAATATTTCATAGCATAATAAGCAGCAAATACATAAAGTAAATATACGGAAAATACTGCAAGTGAGCCGACAAAAGCCGAGGCTTCATTCATAACGATAAAAATAGTTATGATTGCAAGCAAAACACCAAATAGCACAGTAAGAGACTTATCTAATTTTATTATAAAGTTGTTATCTATTATGTTATTAACATAAGTTGCCTGAACTTCAACTCCAGGATACACCTTGGCTGCCGGAACTGTTTTAATATCAAACAAGCTTGAAGCAGTAGTCCCCAAATATACTATTTTATTTTTAAAATTCAGATTACCCGCGGAGTGTTTTCCGTTTAAAATTTGCATAATCTTATACATAGGTATATATTCATAGGATTCTTGCGGACCATACCAATTAAGAATTGCACTGCCATCGTCATCAAGGTAAATCTTACGGTCGCCAAGTATTAAGTTAGAATTTGAATCAATAATAAGGTTTTTTTCATCAAATTCTTGTTCTGACTTAAGGTAATTAATCCCAACCTTTAGACCAAGCTGCGGATAGTATTTATTCTGATATTTTACTAAAACCGGCATTTTTCTCAAAATTCCATCATCTGCTCTGGAAACATTAATCATGCCAATATTTGAAGAGTAGTTGAAAATTCCGTCAATAATTTTTCTGCAATTTGTATAAGTTTGACTCTCAAAATTTACATTGGCAGAACGATTAATAACATTAACACTCAATCGTTCAGGAAGAACCGCAGGAGTTCTCAAATCAGGAGATTGATTATCAAGATTCATCGAAACAAATACATTATCATATTTTTTCATCATATCGGTAAGCATTGCGTCTGCTTCTTTATTACTTTTCATCGATTTCACAAACATCAAATCAAATGCAATACTTTGCGGATTTTGTTTCTCTATGTAATCAACAATTTTTGCATAAACATCTCTTGGGATAGGCCATTCCCCATACTTATCCAAAATATATTCGTATGTTGCATCATCAATTGCGATAATAACAATATCATCATTAGCTTGTTTACTTTTTTCTTGAATTAAAACATTTTGACGCAAATCAAACGTTCTGTTCTCAATCATAGAGATAAATGTATTAAAATTTGTATTCCTTACGCTTATAAAAACTGTTATAATAAACAGAAATAACCATATCGTATATAATATCTTTTTCAACATAAATCTAACCCAAATCTACATTATCAGTATAATTGATTCTAGAAGATTTGGCAACAAAATTTTTAACAAGAAAACGTTTTTCCAAAATAAAATTATTTAACTTCAAAATTTCTGTTGAATAAGACAATTCGTCCGGATTTTTAAGGTATCTAAGTAAACATTGCTCATGTAAATTCATAATATAATAACCACCTGTGTAAAATACTAATCTAAGTACATTTTAATTATTACAAAACCTTCAAATATTACATCAACTAATTATACAATATTGAATAAAATTTATCATATAAACAGTGTACATAAGGGGAATGAAATATTTTAACAGCAAATTATAATACGAATATGAAGAGTTTCATCCTATTATTACTACTAAGTATTGCAGTCCCTGTTTTTGCTGAAAACTACGGAATTTACAAACCTGAAAGCTATAGTTATACACAACCTGAAGGTGAAAGAACTTTATTTATAATGGATTTTTCAAACTCCATGTCTGAATATCTTGATGGTCAAAGCAAAGCTGAAATGATGATTGATACAATGCGAACCTTGCTGCCGACATTAAATCCAAAAAGTTTTATAGGATTAAGGGTTTATGGGCATAGAATGGGATTCACTCCTTTTGATTCGTGTAGGGCTTCTACCTTACTCGTACCTGTCGGAACTTCTAATGCATCTACAATAGAAAATGCATTATCTAGTACTCATCCGAGAGGTATGACACCTATCACCTACTCATTAAAACAGGCAATAAAATATGATTTTATGGGCTTTATGGGCAAAAAACACATAATACTTCTGACAGATGGCGGCGAAAACTGCGACGAAAGCCCTTGTAAGTTCGTCATGGAACTTATCAGAACACGTAAAGATGTAACAATCGATGTAATTGCGTTTAATATCAGCGATCAAGATGACCTAGATCAATTGCAGTGTACATCACTCGTTACCGGAGGAAAATTTTACACAGCAAACACTGCGGCAGAACTCGCAAAAAGTCTTAATAACAGCACACATGTCTCAAAAGAAGTTGAAGCTAAAATTATACCACACGGATTTTAGGCTTGAACATCATATCTACCGTTTACCTCTGCAAGCTCATCATCAGTTACATGTAAATTATCCGTTAATAATGTCTGCGGGTCCGTTACCGGTGCTGCAGGACTACTCGGATTAAAAAAGCTATTAATTAAATTATAACTCATTAGCCTTGTCATTGCATTTTGAAGAAATGGCGGCAACCAGTTCATATATGGATAACAGCAAGTTGGTTGGTAACATGAACGCCCAATCGGTATTTGTGTATTACCAAATGGCAGGTCTGTACAGCTTCCTGAGCCGTAAAAATTGTTCTGAATATTAGTAATACTTGTTGCTCCGCCCCATCTGCTCGGTGGATATAATGCCATTCTATAAGTCATAATTATTCCTTTATACTTTAATCTCTAATATATAAAGTATATAAGCTGTAAATAATTGCTTAAAATTTATAAATTATTAAGAAATGTTAAATTTCTATACCGCTAAACATTTGCAATGAAGTTACTTTTTCTAATAAAGGATAATCTTTAACTTTTCCCGACTTAACTAAATCAATAGCTTCCTGACGCGCAATCTCTAATATTTTAGCATCTTTAACTATATCTGACAGTATTAAATCAGGCAGTCCGCTCTGTCTTGTACCTAAAAACTCACCCGGTCCGCGCAGCTGCAAATCCTTTTCCGCAATAACAAAACCGTCATTTGTTTGAGTCATTATATTAAGTCTTTCCCTTGTTTCTTGAGATTTAGATGCCGTAACAAGCACACAATAAGATTGTAAATCGTTCCTACCTACACGACCTCTTAATTGGTGAAGCTGAGAAAGTCCGAAACGTTCAGCATTTTCAATTACAATAACTGTTGCATTCGGTACGTCAACTCCAACTTCAACTACAGTTGTTGAAACAAGTATATCGTACTTTTTATTCTTAAAATCTGACATGACTTGTTCTTTGTCATCATTTTTGAGTTTCCCGTGTAAAAGCCCAATCTTATATT
This sequence comes from uncultured Muribaculaceae bacterium, assembly GCA_964446855.1. Taxonomy (GTDB): domain Bacteria; phylum Cyanobacteriota; class Vampirovibrionia; order Gastranaerophilales; family Gastranaerophilaceae; genus UBA1221. The sequence continues at coordinate 9,219 of CAYUQM010000018.1, read as the reverse complement.
GTGGGAAAACCTCCTTTTGCAGACGTTCAGCTTCAATTGTAGCAGCTTTTGCAGACAAAGTTTCGCTTTCGTCAATAAGTGGGTATACGATGTAAGCTTGTCTACCGTTTTTAATTTCGCGTTCCAAAAGCTCATAGACCCCTCTGTGCGACGTTGTAAGAGAAGTTTTTATAGGAAGACGACCTTTCGGCAGTTCATCTATAATAGTAAGGTCTAAATCGCCGTGTACCGTCATTGCCAGTGTTCTCGGAATAGGAGTTGCGGTCATCGTTAACATCTGAGGATTTGCAGACTTTTTCTTTAGCATATTTCGCTGTCTAACACCAAACCTGTGCTGCTCATCTACAACAATTGCTCCCAAATTATTGAAATCAATATTGTCCTGAATAAGAGCATGAGTTCCGACTGCAATATTTGTTTGTCCGTTACGTAAATCTTGCCGGAACTTCTCTCTAACACGTTTTCCCTGAGATCCCAAGAATAGTCCCGTACTAAGCCCTAACGGAGTAAGCCACTGAACAAGGTTATTATAGTGCTGTTGTGCCAGAATTTCCGTAGGTGCCATTAACGCACCTTGATAACCATTTTCTACTCCGGCAAGAAGCATTATGCACGCAACAACAGTTTTCCCGCTGCCAACATCACCTTGAAGTAATCGCGCCATAGGCTTATCCGAATTTAAATCGTTTAGTATTTCATTAACCGCTTTTCTCTGCCCTCCGGTTAATTCAAACGGCAAACTATCTATAAATTTTCGAACCAAACCGTCTTCCTTAATTTTTAGGGTCAAAGCCGATTTATGACTATTTTCTTCACGAAGACGCACCAACTTCAACTGCAAAAGGAATAGTTCTTCAAAAACAAGAGAAAATCTAGCTTGTTCCAGCTGCTCCATAGACTCAGGAAAATGGATTTGCATTACGGCATCCTTTTTATGCATTAAGCCCAGACGCTCACGAATTTCATCAGGAACTATATTTACAATGTAATTTTTGTAAAGTTCAACTGCATTAAAAATTGCTTTTCGAAGCGTTTTAATATTCAAGTTTTCACAAACCGTATAGACAGGAACAATTCTTGCCATATTCAAATTTTTGCAATCATCGGATATAAATTCCCCTGTCATAATTGAATATGTCGGCTTATCAAAGGTCAGTTTATTTGTATAATTATCGCGTTTAACCGTTCCCGAAATCATTATTCCCGCATTTTTCGGAAATTGACTACGCATTCTCTCCTGAACATACTTATTTGCCTTAGCATTAAAAAAACTTAGTTCAAACCGCCCGCTATCATCGCCAATGGTAACTTTTGTTATAGATAAACCCTTTGCAGAGTTATAAATTGAAACTCCTTTTATATAGCCGAACACAGTTGTTGTTTCGCCTTCTTTTAAATCTTTAATTAAAGTTCTTGAAGAGTAATCCACATGTTTTCTTGGAAAATAGCATATTAAATCATTAGCGGTATATATACCTAATTTATTAAGCATATATGCAACTTTTGGCCCAACACCTTTTACGTACATAACGTCAACTTCATTTGGATTTTTAGGGATTTCGGCACTTTTTTCGGGTTCAGAATTTTTAGACGTTTCTATTTCCGACTTGATTATTTTTACGAGTAAATTTATTGCACGTCTTCTTTCCGGAACGGAAGCACAAGGATAATGTTCAAAAGTTTCTAACAAAACTGCCCACTTTGGATTTTTTTTAGATAGCTTGTAATATTTCTGAGCTTCTTTGCAGATAAAAGAAGAGAAACACTGTGCCTTCCCTCTGATATCAATATAACGATGCTTAACCTCTACATCTATTGCTAACCTAAGCTGCTCTAAATTCTCAATCATAATTCTATTTTAGCATAAAAAACGGAACCCTAAAAAGGATTCCGCTTTAAAATTATTTGACTTTGCAACTATTTAATGTTTGAGAATGTCCAAGCATCAAATGTAGGTGTTTCTGAAATTTTCATTTCTTTTTTTGCTTCACCTGTAGTAGCATCATCATGGGCGATTGGTTTGTATAATCTGTTGTAGTATTCAATAACCATTCTATCTGAATTGAAATAAGCTTCAGACGTTCTGATAGCTTGTCTCATTAAGCGAGCCCATTCTGTTTTGTTTTCATAGTATGTAGGAATAATTTCGTTTTCAATAATATTCATAACACACTCATGGTCTTTCCAGTGACGTTCTTCCCAAGGCATTTCGTCATCAAGTTCAGGGTACTCAACAGTATAACCGTTAATGCCGTTAAATGTACCTTCAACAGTCCAACCATCAAATATTGATAAGTGAAGCGCACCGTTAGCATTAGCTGACATACCAGAAGTACCTGAAGCTTCAAACGGTCTCAACGGAGTATTCAACCAGATATCAGAACCACGTTTTAGCATACCTGATAATTCAAGTTCGTAGCCTGGAAGAACAACAACATTTTTCAAGCTGTGAGAACGATTCAATAACTTATTGAACATTTCTTTACCCATGATATCATCAGGATGGAATTTACCCGCAAAAATAATTTGAACTTTATTTTCATCAAGCAATTTATTGATTCTATCTTTATCCATCAAGATTAACCAAGCACGTTTGTAATCGGCAAATCTTCTTGCCCATGTAATTGTTAATACATCAGGATCAAATCTTTTACCTGCAACGTTTGCTACATAATCAAAAAGTTCAACCTTCATCTGGCGTTTTACGCTTAGTAAATCTTCATCAGACACGGCATTTTTAATTCTTGAATCTTGCCAATAGTGCAAGTTAACAGCATTTGTAATAGCTCTGATAGGACATCTGCCATCAACCCATTCCCACATCTTGTTAGCAACAAGACCATGAAGTTGTGATACAGCGTTTGATATTCTGCTCATTCTTAATGCAGCAACTGTAAGTGAGAAGTTTTCACCGCCAAGGTTAACAGCTGTTTCACGAGATGCACCCGCAAAGAAACCGCCTTCCATAAGAGTATCAACCCAGTGAACTTCGTTACCTGCAGCAACAGGAGTGTGAGTTGTAAATACAGTGCGTCTTTTCACTTCGTTTAAGTCACCATTGTACTGTCTTAACAATTCAAATGCTGCAGGAAGAGCATGACCTTCATTCATGTGGATACAATCGAAATTATAACCTACAGCTTGAAGGATTCTAACACCGGCAACACCAAGAACCGTTTCTTGTGCAATTCTTATTTTTTCATTTCCGTCGTAAAGCTTGTGAGAAATACTCTTAGCCCAGTCACTGTTACCATCAATATCTGTTGTTAACAAGTATACAGGACAAGTTCCGAATAATTCAGGTTTAACTAAAAATGCTTTAACTTTAACTTTTTCTCCGAAAATTTCAACTTCTGTTGATACGTTAGTATCTTGTAAGAAGTCATAATATTTTCTGATATAAGCAACTTCTACTTGACCATCATGCGCAATTCTTTGATCATAATAACCATAAGACCAAAGCATAGTAACACCTACCATAGGCATTTGAAGGTATCCTGCAGACAACATGTGTGAACCTGCCAAGAAGCCCAAACCACCTGAATATGTCTTCAATGATTGGTCAATAGCGATTTCCATTGAAAAATATGCTACGTTTGGTAATGTCATATTTTACCCTTTCTTCTTTTAATACTACATACAAACTTTCATCACCCAATCTCGGGGCATTAACAGAATAGCATAAAAAATAATTCTTACAAACTAATTCTTAAGTTTTTTATGAAATAATCCTTAAGAACTAGTTATATCTGTTTATTTTATCTTTACAAAAGTTAACAATTAGGCTAAAAAACATATAGCACGTACGTGAAAGCTACTTAAAACGAGAAAATATCTTCGTTATAACCTTTCCGATAGCAAAACCTAGAACTGAAGCTGCAGGAATTGGGGAAACCAACCCAACTGTGCCCAAAATTGCAGGAATGTCTTTTCGACGAACCTTAGCTTTTGTGAGAGAACTGAACACCTTAGTATATAAGGCTCTAAATGGATTTTGTTTTTGTTGCGCAGCAAGACGTTTTCCAACTTGCCATCCTTCTTTCAAATTAGAACGGTAATAATTTTTTCCACCTACAATTTCCTGCCTAGCAGAATTTGCTTGCCTTTTTACGAACTTACAGCAAGATGGGATATATTTATGGGTAATATTTGAAAATTTAATAACCATACCTTCTAAACACTTATATACTATAATAAAAACATTTTTCAAGCAAAATTTGCTTAATTTGACTTAATAGTATTTTTCTAATAGTATCAATATGAAATTTACATATAGATAGGGATATATCAATGAATAGCCGAGAAATTATAAAGCAAGCAGAAAAAGATTTGCAAAACCAATTTGAAATTATAAATGAGATAAGAGATTTCAATCAAGAGAAAGTTTTGAACGCATTTATTAACAATAAAGTTGCTCCGGAACATTTCTATACTGTATCAGGATATGGTCATGACGATTTAGGAAGAGAGGTTCTTGATAAGGTTTTTGCGGAAATTTTCAAAGCTGAAAAGGCTTTGGTAAGAATTCACTTTGCATCAGGAACGCATACGCTTGCTTGTGCATTATTCGGTAATCTGCGAGCAGGAGATAAGTTAGTATCAGTAGCGGGTGAACCGTACGATACAATGCAAGAAGTCATCGGAACTGCCGGTGATGAAGAAACCAAAAGATGTTCTCTTATCGGCAATGGGATATTGTACGACGAAGTTCCACTAAAAAACGGTATGGAAGTGGACTTGGAATTGCTTGAGAAAATGATTGATAGTACTGTTACAATGGCATTAATTCAACGCTCTAAAGGATATTCTACAAGAAAATCTCTTACAATTGATGAAATTGAAAAGATTTGCAGCATAATAAAAAGTAAAAATCCTGACTGTATATGCTTTGTTGACAACTGTTACGGTGAATTCACAGACATAAAAGAACCAATTGAAGTTGGTGCGGATTTGATGGCAGGCTCATTAATAAAAAACCCGGGCGGCGGAATTGTTGAAGCCGGCGGATATATTGCAGGTAAAGAACTATATGTAGAGCGGTCAGCGAATCGCCTTACAGCCCCCGGAATTGGCTCAGAGGGTGGGGCTATGTTTAACCAACACAGATTGATTTTTCAAGGACTTTTTATGGCACCTTCAATTGTTTCTGAAGCCGTAAAAGGTGCTGTCTTGGCTGCTAAAATTTTTGATGAAATAGGATATAATTCTTCTCCAAAATATTACGAAAAGCGCACAGACATCATTCAAAATATAACATTTGGAAAACCTGAACCATTGGAGGAGTTTTGCAGAACAATACAATCTCTGTCTCCGGTAAACGGCTATGTAACCCCTATTCCTGAATACATTCCGGGATATGAAGATCAGGTAATTATGGCTGGCGGAACTTTTATTGAGGGCTCGACAATTGAGCTTTCTGCAGATGGTCCTATGCGAGCACCTTATGTCGCATATATGCAGGGCGGTTTAAACTATTCACATGTCAAAATCGCATTAACAAAAATTGTTGAAAAAATATCTGCATAAAAAACTTCGGAATAACAGGATTTGACGTAGTTGTAAGCGAAGAATGAGCTTTACAAATACGGCTCAGGTTAGCAATAGCTCTTTGAGCAAAGCGAAATAGAGCTATGCGTAACGTGGGAACCTGCGAAGCAGGATAAGCACAAAACAAAATCGGAATGACAGGATTTGAACCTGCGACCCCCGCGACCCGAACACGGTGCGCTACCAAGCTGCGCTACATTCCGAAGTTTTAAATTTTTATAATTCACTGTAGAGTCAATACCTCTCGTGAAACAATTCACCGGATTGTTTCACTCGGCAGAGTGCTACATTCCGAAGTTATTTACGAACCCAGTATATCATCCGAAAATATTAATTTCAAGCATAATTTTTAATTAATTCATTTAATATATTTGTGATTTTTTCGTAATTTTCTTCTACAACTAAAAGAGAGCGAACTTTTGCGGCATTTTTTATCCCTGATATGTAAAACGGATAAAATTTTCTAAAAAACTTAACCCCTACATTTTCACCGCGAAGTTTTATTTCTTCATCCAAATGCACGCGGAGCATTGAGATTTTTTCGGCAAGTGAAGGTTCCGGTAAGCGCTCACCTGTAGCCAAAAAGTGTTCAACGCGCGCGATTAAAGTAGGATCACCCATAGACGCACGCCCTATTGCAACCCCATCTGCGCCTGAAAGTTCAAGACATTTTTCGGCAGTTTCAAGAGATACAACATCCCCATTTGCAAAAACAGGAACATCAACATTATTTTTTAATACGCGAATTTTTGCCCAGTCGGCTTCGCCGGCGTAGAACTGCGAACGCGTACGCCCGTGAATTGTAATAAATTCTGCACCTGCCTCCTGCATTTGCTGACCAAATTCAACATAGTTAAGTTCATCAAAAGTATACCCAAGCCTAAATTTGACACTTACCGGCTTATCAGTACCGTCTTTTACAGCCTTAACCAAATCAGAAGCAAGGGATGGATTACGCATTAAAGAACAACCATCCTGCCCTTTTACAACTTTATTAACGGGACATCCCATATTAATATCTATCATATCAGCCTTATCAGACAAAAACCGGGCCGCAGCATTCATAAGATGTGGTTTATGACCACTGATTTGAAAATTAATCGGAGTATGATTAAAATCAGTCTTAGTAATATCAGATTCTTTTACCTGAGCTAAAAATTCAGAACTAATCATTTCAGTAGTAAGCAAACAGTTTTTCGAATATTTTCTAATCAAACTCCGCATTACATAATCGGTTATTCCCGCCATCGGGGCGAGAGAAACTTTACTTTTAATAAGATTTTGCACTTTGTTACTGTTTTGTATTAGTGGCTGTTGCGACATAATCTTTTAATTCTTCAACTCTTGATTTTGCGTATGCTTTATATTCATCATCTTCTGCGGAAGAATTAGCATAAGCTAAATAGTAGTTATAAGCTTCCTTATATTTTTCTAATGTATCAAAATCTACGCCAAGCATGTAATTTATAATCAAAAAGGCTTCAGAAGAGTCTAAAGAAAGGACCTTTTTATAGTCAACAATAGCCTCGTTAAGCTTTTTCTGAGCATCATAAATCATAGCACGATAATATAAAGCGTACGTATTCGTAGAATTATCGGCAATAATTTTATTCAATAAAGATAAACTTTCATCGTATTTCTCACTTTCAAATAGAGCTATAGCATCTTGAAGAGCTTTATCTTTATTGTGAGCTTCAATACTCGCAAGCAGGTCTTTAGCATTCTGATTATTCTTATTTAGCAATAATGACTTTTGAGCATAGGCATCGGCACTTGCAAAATCTTCAGCATCAGCATAAAGAGCTGCAATATAGTAGGCAATTTCAGAATCAGCAGGCTTAAGTTCAAAAGCTTTTTTATAGTAAAGAATAGCATTTTTAATATCACCTAAATTCTGATAAGCTGAAGCCGCGCCAAGCATAGAATCTGATGTTGGCGGATTTACTTTCAGATATGCATCGATAGCTTTTCTATAATCCTTACTATTAAAAAATTCTGCAGCAGAATCCATTTGATTGCTTAATAAGGTGTTATTAATATCCTTTATAGCATTTTCTACCAAAGGATTTTCTGGGAATTTAACATGAGCAGTCTTCAATGTAGCAAGCGCATTATCATAATTTTTTTGTTGAGTTTGAGCGATAGCCATATTTACGTATATTTCACCGGTTGTGTCTTTATTAAGAACTGAATTATAAATAGTAATAGCATCATCCAACTTATTTTGTTTATGTAAATCAAGCGCATAGTTATAGAGCATTGCGGATGTGTCTGCCCCATTTGAATTTTTTCGAACATACTCAACAAATTGAGCAGTTGTCATATTTGCTTTCGCAGAATTAAACATTTCTGTTTGAGCTACGACATTAGCAGGATCAAGAGCTAGGACTTTTTTATATGTTTCTTGAGCAGCCTTATGGTCATTTAAAGCAGCCTGACATTGAGCTTTATATAAATTAGCATTAATATTATCAGGATAAAGAATTAAAACCGAATCATACGCAATTATAGCTGTCTTAAAATCATTTTTCTGCTGATACAATGTACCAATATTAATACGAGTATTAACATTGGACGGATTTAATTGTTCGGATTTCTTATAATACGTTAGAGCTTCATCTAATTTATCTTGCTTTTGCAGAATTGCGCCAAGGTTTGCATTTAATTCTGCATCAGATGGACTGTCTTCTAATTTTCTTTTATAAATTCTTTCCAGAGAATACAAGACATCCTTATTTCCTTCACTTTTAGTTAAAATATAATTATATTCTTCAACAGCAGCCTCTTCAGAACCAAGCTTGTCAAGAAGTTTTGCATAAGATAGACGTAAATTTATATCAGACGGTGAAATAGCGATTGCTTTCCTGTAAAAATCTGCAGCTTTAGGTTCATTGCCAAGAAGTTTCATTATATCACCGGTTTGGGTATAGGCGTCCTTTATATATTCTTTCTCACCTAGAGCCTGATTAAACTCATAAGCTGCCGCAGAAAAATTACCTTCTGCACGAAGCGCCTTTGCTTTCGCATAACGAGATTGAGGACTGCGATCAAAACTTAACATATTTAGACATGCATTCAAATTTTGTGTAACAGGCCCGATTGCAGAAGCGGTTTGAGATGTTGTTGAAGCCGGATATATTTGCATATAAAATAAGGCACTACGATAATCATCTGCTGCTTTCGACCAGTTTTTTTCCTTATTTGCGTAATGTTGCCCACGGGCAAGGTGAGCATTAATAATTTGGACTCTCGCAGAATTATCTAAATAATTTATTCTAAGAGCACTTTTAAACTCAGTAATTGCACTTGAATATTGATAATTTGATAAATATTGTGTACCTAGGTCAAAATGCTCTTTAAAATCCGCAAATGCAGGTTGAGACAACACTATCAAACTTAGAAGTAAAACTAAATTTCTTTTCATCATGCGTAAGCCCTCTTATTCAATGGTAATATATTAATACAAGAATGAAAAATTGTATATAATCTGCCATCTAATCACACTAATAATATAACTAAATGTTAAGATTTAAAAAAAAAATCAGGAAATAATTAAAGAAACGAATAAAATGAGCCGACAAAGAACGAGTGTGTAAATTTTAATAAGGCAAAAACATATGGATTTCAGCGAATACAGCATAGAAGGCAAAAACGGCAGAGAACAGCTTAAGA
>CAYUQM010000017.1:0-40236 GCA_964446855.1 uncultured Muribaculaceae bacterium | reverse complement strand
CATATAAGCGTTGGTACGATCACGATCCGTTGTTATTGGAAGTTATCGAATTACTTAGAAATTATCAAAATGAGTTGCATGCTCAGGCTGAAGTTTTTCTCAAAAAAATTGAAGAAAAGGTTTCAAAGGAAACAGTGGATAAGTTCTATGCAATGGTAAAACCGGTGAACGCTAACAATCGTTGGTATGATAAGGACCCTGTTATTTCCAGAACTGTTGAAATATTGAGGATAGTTCCGCCAGAGGCTCAGAAAATATGTGCTCAAAATTTTATCAGAACATTGAAAGAAATGGGTATTGAGTACGAGAGTCCAAACGGAACTGATAAATAGATTTAAAAAATCTCTGTTTGATAACGGAGATTTTTTTTGTTATTATTCTCTTGAAAGGGAGATGTGTGTTTATGAAAAAATTTTTGATAATTGCTTCGTTGATATTATTTACTGCTGCCCAAGCTAATTCAAGAGAAGTATGGATTAATAACCTTAGAGATGATTTTTTAAATAATTCGTCCGTAATTTATGCTATAAATATTCGAACTTTTAATGCGAAAGATAATGATGGAAATGGTATTATAGATATTGAAAAGGGCGAAGAAAGCGGAAATTTCATAAACGCCATAGAACGCCTAAACGAACTGAAGTCTAAAGGAATTACAGCGTTGCATCTTCTTCCTATTACTCCTGTTGGGAAAACTAAAGCTTTAGGTACTGCCGGTTCTTTATATTCGGCGGCAGGATTTGATTCAATTAATCCGCAGTTAAAAAATGGTTCTATAAGCATGTCTGCAGAAGAACAGGCAAGAAAATTCATCTCAGCTGCGCATGATAGGGGAATCGCGGTTATTGTTGATGTTCCTGCTTGTGGGTCTTATGATTTGTTCATGCAAAATCCTGAATTATTTGTGAAAGATAGTTCCGGACAGCCGGTAATTCCTGCTGATTGGACTGATGTAAGGCTTCTTGACGGTGGTAGCGAGATTAAAATTAATCAAGATGTTTTAAAAGTATATAAAAATTTTGTTGACTTAATGTTATCGCTGGGTGTTGACGGGATAAGAGCGGATGTGGCTCATAGCAAACCTGCAAAGTTTTGGAAAGAATTAATTGATTATTCAAGACAACACGATAAACAATTCTTGTGGCTTGCCGAGTCTTCTGAATCTTGGAAAGATGCAGTTTCGCCAAAAGCTGTTTTTACTTCATATGATAAGCTTCTTGAGGCAGGATTTGACGGTTATTACGGTAACTACTTTAGTATGAAGAATTGGAAATCTGCTAAAGAACTTCAGGCTGCCGTAGACGTTACTACTTCTTTAGAGAAAAAAATAGGAGCGCCTAAAAGTGTTATCGGAAGTTTTACTACACATGATGAATTAAGTCCTATTTTAGAAAAAGGCAGAGATTACAGTCGTATGATTATGTGGTTGAATGCGACATTGCCTGTTAATTCTTATTTTGTTGATGGTTTTGATACCGGTGATAAATATATTTATTTTTGGGCAAATAAAAAAGCTCCAAAGACTTATACAGATGATGAATACTATTTTGTCCATCGCGGAAAAATTGATATATTTAATTTTTCCGGAAAACCGGGTGGAAATGATATTGGCTTGAGAGATGAATTTATTAAAGCAAATCGTTGTAAGACAATAGTTAACAGTATACTGAGAGATGGTGATTTTAAATTTTTAAATACAGATAATCCATCGGTTTTTGCTTATGCTTCATTTAATAAAAAACAAACAGTACTTGTTATGGGTAACATGAATTTTCGTTCAGCCGTTAGCGATGTTAAAATTACGCTCCCAGGAGTTACTCAATCCGTTTTAGTTATTCCTGTGAATATTAAAAATATTCCTCTTGTGGGTAAGGGGAAAATAACTACGGATCTTGGGGCAGGAGAAGTGCAAGTTCTTATTTTTGACAACTTTACATTAAAAAAATAAACCGCAAAAAAAAGTTTTTACCGTTGTTAATTTATTAACGGGATTTATAAAGCATGGTAAATACATTACAAACAACTTTTAAGCTGAATCAGAATTCATATATAATGAATTCTCCTAAAAAAACAGAACCAAAAAGTGATTCTGTTAATAATTCGGTTGAATTGAATAAGGAACGTAAAAATATCCTTTATGCTACTCTTGGTGGGCTTGCTATTCTGGGGAGTGTGGGAGTTTGGGTTAAAACTCGAAAATCTAAGGCGCTTAATGATACTGTGCAGGGAACGCAAAGTAATATTATGGAAGTTTTGCGGTTAAAAAATCTTATAAGAGAGGAGTATCTTGCCGGAAAACAGGCAATCATAAAATCAATTTTTGGTTCGGAAGTTAATTCCGTATCTGTAAAAGAATTAATTCAAAACATGAATACTTTGAAAATTAAAAATACAGACAAAAAACTTCAGTATGAGGCAGGTAAAATTGAAAGCGGAAAGTTATTACGTGAAAAAATAACTTCTCTTCGACAGGACGCAGAATGGAATTCTCTTAGAAAGATGAGGAAAAATCTTGTAAAAGTTTATGACGGTAAATATTCTAAAGAAGAGAAAGAAGTTGCATATAGTAAGCTTTTACTTATTAATGACTTGCTCATAAATAAAACAAATCCTAACGAAATAGAAAATTTTAAAAAGCTTTATTGTATTGAACCTCACGCGGCTATGGAATTATTAGAGAAAAAATTTAATTCGATTCAAGAATATAATACCGCATTTAAAGCTGCTCAAACCCTTGATTTTGGCATGGATATACCTGTAAGAACTAAGAACTTTACCCATACAAAACCATTACAGATAGCAGATGTATTTCCTGAAGAAGCGGGTGCTTATATCACATTTAGCGAAAGAATTGGAAAACTTAGTGCTGAGATTGAAGCTGCTGAAAATAAATACAATAATTATTACAAGGCTTTGGGTGAACTTGCTGCCGAATTTAGAACGAGCAGGAATGTAGAAGCATTAAATAGAGAAGTAATGCATTAAATTTTTTATTGTGTTAAAATTTTTTTGAGACTTATATATAAGGAGAGTTTATGAATATTTCTCTTATAAAGCTTATAATGATGATGAGTGGATTTGTTGGTATTATTGCGGGTCTTTTGACAGCAGTTCCTGTAATTGGAGGATTTGTATTCTTCCTGTTAATATGCTGCTCTGCGGTTTTTATAATGGGATTTATGTTAAAAATAAAAATTTTAACTCTTGAATCAGTTCAAGAAAGTGCTGTAATTGGCGGAATTATCGGGTTCTTATCGTTTATAGCGTTTTCGATGGTATATATGCCTTTAGTTTTGATTTTACTAAAAGTTTTTAAGTATTATGCGAATTATGGCGTTGCGTTAGCTTTGAATAATTCAAATTTATGGGTAATTATTTTTGTAACCATTTTTATTGCAATTTTAAGTGCGACAATTAACTCTTTTACAGGGTTCTTGACATATTATGTGTCAGAGTTATTTAAGAATATACAGAATAAATAATTTATGGAGAAAAAGATGAGCGAATTTAATTCGAAGATAAGAACTATACAATGGGTAGACGGATGTTCAAGAATGGTTGATCAGACTCTTGTTCCGTATGAATTTAAATATGTTGATATTACAAGCGGTCAGCAAATGTTTGATGCTATAAAAACGATGATTGTACGTGGTGCTCCGGCAATTGGGATAGCAGGTGCCCATGGTGTCGTTTTGTATGCTTTGGAATTAAAAAAAGAAAATCTGTCTCGTGATGAGTTTGTTGCAAGACTGTTAGAAAAAGCTGATTATATGGCAACTTCACGTCCTACTGCCGTAAATTTGATGTGGGCTGTTGAAAAACAAAAAGAAGTTATAAAAAATTCGGTTTCTGATATAGACGGAATTATTAAAGAATTAACAGAAAACGGAATAAAACTTGAAAACGAAGATATTGAAATTAATAAAAAAATAGGTGACTACGGCGCAGAAGTTGTTCCTAAAGGTGCAACAATTTTAACTCACTGTAATGCAGGAGCTTTGGCTACAGTAGGATATGGTACCGCTTTAGGGGTTGTTCGTTCTGCATTTGCTAAAGATAAAACTATTCAAGTGTTTGCAGATGAAACTCGTCCAAGACAGCAAGGTGCTAGGATTACAACCCTTGAACTTACAATGGATGGCATTCCGACAACTTTGATTACAGACGGAATGTGCTCATATTTTATGAAAAAAGGTATGATTGATATGGTTGTTGTCGGAGCGGATAGAATTGCCGCAAACGGTGATACAGCTAACAAAATCGGAACATATACTGTTGCAATTGCTGCAAAATATCATAATATACCGTTCTACATTGCAGCTCCACTGTCTACAATTGATACAAGTATTAAAACCGGTGATGAAATTGTCATTGAAGAACGTTCAAGGGAAGAAGTTACGCATATCAATGGGAAAATTATATGCGCTCCTGACGTTAATGTTATAAATCCGGGATTTGATGTTACTCCTCATGAGTTAATAGCCGGTATTATAACTGAAAAGGGTATTTTAAGACCTGACTATAATGATTCTATTAAAAAAGCGTTTGAGATAAAGTGAGGTGGATTTATCTGCCTTGCCTTTATTCAAGTATTCTATCGTATATTATATGAATATTTTGTAGAAATGTGTTTTTATCAAACAAATCTTCAATTTCGTTTGAGGTTAACCTTGATGTTACATCGTTGTCTTCAAGAAGGTTAGCCCTAAAGTTCCCATTGTGCTCAAATGCTTCCAGAGCATTTCTTTGAACGACGCGGTATGCTTCCTCTCTTGTTAAACCTTTATCAATAAGTTTTAGTAGAACTTTTTGCGAGAATACAATACCACCAAATTTTTCGGTATTTTTAAGCATATTGTCAGAATGTATTTCCAAATTTTCAATAATATCATTGAATCTGGCGAGCATAAAATCAATGAGAATTAAGCTGTCAGGGAAAATAATTCTTTCAGCGGAACTATGTGAAATATCACGTTCATGCCATAGCGGAATGTTTTCTAATGCAACCATTGAATTGGAGCGTACAACTCTGGCAAGTCCGCATAAGTTTTCGCTCAAGACAGGATTTTTTTTATGAGGCATTGCGGAAGATCCTTTTTGTTTCTGACCGAATCCTTCTTCGACTTCAAGAACTTCAGTCCTTTGAAGGTGTCTGATTTCTGTTGCAAACTGTTCAATTACTGATGCAATTAATGCAAGTGACTGCATGAAATATGCGTGATAATCTCTTGATATAATTTGAGTAGAAATTTTTGCAGGTTTTAATCCCAAATTTTCACAAGTCAAATTTTCTACTTCCGGTGGAATATTACTGTATGTTCCGACAGGTCCGGAAATTTGTCCTATTCTTATTTGTTCAAGTGCATTCGCAAAATTACTTCTTTGACGTTTTAATATATCTATCCAAGAACAAATTTTTGCGCCAAAGGTCATAATTTCTGCATGAATTCCGTGTGAACGACCTATACATATAGTGTTGAGATGTTTTTCTGCAAGAAGTTTTAAATTATTAATGACAGTATTTAAATCATTAAGTATAATTTTTCCGCTGTCTTGGATTTGTAAAGAAAATGCTGTGTCTATAACATCTGAACTTGTCATTCCGACATGCATATATTTTGCATATTCACCCAAACTTTCATTTACACAGGTTAAAAACGCAATTACGTCGTGTTTCACATCTCGTTCGATATCTTCTATTCTGGAAAGATCAAATTTAGCGAGTATTTTTAACTGTTCAATATCTTCTTTTGGGAAAATTCCTAATTGTGAGTATGCATCACACACAGCAAGTTCAACATTCAAATAATATGAAAACTTTGACTGTAGTGACCATATATTTTTAATTTCATCTCGTGAGTATCTTTCAATCATAAAATGATTATAGCACAGACAATCATTTTATAAAAGAGAAATTGTCAACTAGTTTTGTTATGCAGAATATATTTTTAAAGTTCGTTCCATATTCTTGGAAATTACTGATTTAACTGAATCATATTCTGATTGTAAAGCGCTGTGTTCTGTATCTAAAAGTTTAAGCATTGAATCGTATTGTTTATCCTTAGATTCAATTTCTCTTGTTTCAGCTTCATATTCAGCCTCAGCTCTTGCAATTGCAGCTTCATTTGTTTGTTGTGAAATGTCAAGAGCACTTGTGTAAATAATGGACTTCCATTCTACATTTTTCAAGCCTGTATCTTTTTCTGTAGGGTCAGCTGCGTTCACTCGTTCTAAAGTTACTGAGCCGCTTTCAAATGCATATTTTAACCATTCCGCGCTATTCATAAGCCCGTCTTCAAGGATATCATAACGAGACATTGTTGTATCGGTTTTTGTAACTTCATAAGTGCCATCTTCTTTTTTGATGGTGTGAATTTCGGAGTTTGTAATTTCTCCGTTCTTTTCATCACTTTGACCACCGTTTATTCTGTGCCATAGGTTAACATACCATTGAGCTTTATCTTTATCGCTGTATTCATAGATATCTTTTTCGAGAGTGGCATCGATTTCTTTCATTTCTGGTTTTCTTGCCAACCATTCGTCTAATTTTGCCTGATATTTATCTTTCAGGAAAATATTTTCCGTAAATGCTACTTCCATATCTTTTTGGAAAGTATCAATAGCAGGAAGTAAGATAGAGTTATAATCTGCCATTTTATTCTCTACAGCATAAAATAGGTCTATACATTTTTGACGAAGTGTTTTTAATACTACGTCTCCATTTTCGTCATAGGTGTAGTTACTCATTAAACGTTGAAGTTCAGTAGGCTGAGTTCCGTTTTCTTTAGCTTGTTTCAGATAATAATCACTTGTTAGTTTTTTTGATTCATTTGAAATTTCGTCAGGAATTTCTGAAGAGTGTTCGGCTGCCATAACGACTTGACCATGCCAGCCATCTCGTATTGCATCTGATACGGGTATCATATCAGGGCTTTTTCCACTGCTATTTATGGCTGAACCACTAATCCACTGAGCACCAATTGTTATGGTTCCACCTGCAGTTGTTGTAAAGTTTTTAGGATATCCTTCAATAGGATTGCCACTCCAGTAATTTGAATCACAAGCAGCTTGGTTTAAGTCTAACATGTGTGCAAGTACATGAAGATAACAAGAATCTCTTCCACCCTTTGCATTGGAGAAACAGCTTGCAGATGCATTTTTGAACTTGTCATAAAGCTCACTATCTTGTCCTTGGTTTTCTTCCCAATAGATATCAGCAGTTGGATCAGGTTTTTGTAATAGCCAATCTGCGTAATCTTTTTCCCATTTTTCATATTCAATTCGGTATTCAGGGTTTTCTACAGCTGTTTTTTCGCCTGTAGGTATTGCTTGTATACCGTATTTTTCGAGGAATTCATTTAGATTGTTACTTGTTTCATAGTTTCCTGCATCAAGTTCTGATATAAGAACCTGACCCTTATTATTTGCAAGTGCATATTGATTCTTTAGTGGTGCATATTGAGATAATTGTGCACCTGTTAAGTCTACATAAGTTTTATTACCGTCAAGGTCGTAAGTTCTATAGGTAAGTTCTGTTTCATTAAGGGCATTAACATATTCACGGCTTGCCGCTGTGCTTCTGTTAGCCAGTGACATTTTCGCAGCCGTGATAGTCTGAGAACGTAACTCGTTATCTGATAATCTGGCTGTTATACTCAATAATTTTGCCTGTGATGCTGATAATCCCATTTAATCGAAATTTCCTTTCTTTTCACATGGTTTATCGGCAAATTTAATATAAATCTTTAATTATTGTTTACAAATATTTACAATATCTAGCGTCTTATAGGAAGATAAGATTGAGGGTAATTATAATCTTCTTTAAAACCGATATGCCTGTACATTTTCAGTGCTTGGAAGTTATTTGTTTCAGTTGTTGTATTAACTTCAGTTATCGGATAAATGCTGTTATCGCTCATTTCAATAAGTTTTGTAACTGAATTTTTCAATAAATGTTTAGATAAGCCCTTCCCCTGATGTTCTTTTCTTAGTCCGAATATAGGGATATTTGCAATACTTCCTCCGGTAAGATTCATTAAGCACAATCCGACAGGCTCATCATCATATAACAACACAGAAGTTGCTTCCGGCAAGAATTTTGCATATACATCTCCGGTTATTTTGGTAAGGATATCTCGAACCCCCTCATCAGAATTAAATCTTGGATCAAACAGAGCATCTGCGCTATTTTTAAAAGCTTCTTTAATAATTTCTACACCGTAACCGTAATATTCATCATTCCATTCTACAATCTTGTAATTTTCTTCCAATGAGTTAAGTTCAGCCATCTCAAGTATCTCTCTGGAATTTGTACCGTTCATCATAAATCTAAGCACGACGATTCCTACAAATTTAAACCCAAAATGAGCAATTTCATTTATTAAATTCCTTTGGGCGCCAAGCATAGGATAACATACAACCATACTTTGTCGGTAGTTTTTTGTCTGAGTCATAAATTCTTCAATAAGATATCGACTTCTTTCTTCTGCATTTTCCATTTTAAATGAATGAATAATGTTTAACTCAACGGCTTCCGAAATTGATGTAGTATAAATTAAAAATGCAGAAGGAATTGAATCTTCATAAAGTACTATACATTTTATAAGATCTTTCTCGATAGCATTAATAAAACCTTTATAGTCTAATGGATTTAGTTCAAATTTGTATTCTTCGATTGCTCTATCTTTGAAGTCGTTGTATATAGTTTCAAAGGATACGTAATCTTCTTTTTGAAGTAATTTAGCTTCGAAAACCGTAGTCATAACTTTTTCCTTATATTATTACTGCTAATTATAGCATGTGATTCATTTTTTCTTTTTTTGTATCAAGATAGTACTTATTGTATGTAGTTACTTCCGATTCTACTTTTACTATATCATTAACAGTGAGTCCGTAACCATTCAAACCAATGATTTTTTTCGGGTTATTTGTAATAAGGTTGAATGTTGTAAATCCTATATCTCGAATAATTTGTGCACCGATTCCGTAATCTCTTAAGTCAGCTTTAAATCCTAAAGATAAATTAGCTTCAATTGTATCTTGACCTTCTTCCTGCAATTTATATGCTTTAATTTTGTTGACCAGTCCTATACCTCTGCCTTCATGACCTCTCATGTATATTACGGCTCCCTTTCCGTAATTTTCAATCATTCTAAGTGCACCATGGAGTTGGGAATTGCAATCACATTTAAGGCTATGGAAAATATCTCCGGTTAAACATTCGCTATGGACTCTAATTAGCGGAATTTTATCACTGCCGTCATCTTTTACAAGGGCAACGTGCTCTTGTCCTGTTAAATTATTTACATAACCGTATATTCTAAAATGACCGTATTTTGTAGGCAAATCAGCTTCTGCTTCACGGGTTACGAGTTTTTCTGATTTTAGTCTGTAAGCAATCAAGTCTGCAACAGATACAAATTTTATTCCATGTTCATTGGCAAATTGTCTTAGATAATCCCTTCTTGCCATGTGCCCGTCTTTTGTCATAATTTCACACATAGGACCTGCAGGAGTATGTCCGCATAATTTTGCAAAGTCAACAACTGCCTCTGTATGACCTGTCCTTTGTAGTACTCCGCCACGTCTTGCGACACAAGGGAATAAGTGCCCGGGTTTCCTTAAATCTGACGGCACTGCATCAGGAGCAAGTGCTACCTCTATGGTTTTTGCTCTGTCGTACGCAGAGATTCCTGTTGTTACTCCAAATTTTTCATCTGCGTCAATACTTACGGTAAATGCTGTTTTCATACTTTCACTGTTTTGTTCAACCATTTGCGGCAGTTCAAGTTTTTCGGCGATTTCGTTTGAAATAGCAAGACATACAAGTCCGCCGGCTTCTCTTGCCATAAAGTTAATTATTTCAGGCGTAACCATTTGCCCTGAACAGATTATGTCACCTTCGTTTTCGCGGTCTTCATCATCTGCTACGATTAGCATTTTGCCGTTTTTAAAGTCTTCAATTGCTTCTTCTATGTTATCAAATTTAAAATTATCCATTACACAAACCCATTCTCAATTAAAAATTGTTCATCAATCCTGCTATTATTATTACTTGCTGACAAGAAATTTTCAATGTATCTGCCT
The DNA here is from genome assembly GCA_964446855.1 of uncultured Muribaculaceae bacterium. GTDB lineage: Bacteria > Cyanobacteriota > Vampirovibrionia > Gastranaerophilales > Gastranaerophilaceae > UBA1221. The sequence goes on along the minus strand of CAYUQM010000017.1, from coordinate 30,150 downwards.
AATATATCTGTCTCAATGTTTACCAATTCTCCTACAGAAAGTTCTTTTAATATTGTGTTTTCCCAAGTATGTGGGATAACAGCTGCTTTAAAAGTGTTTCCATCTATTGACGCAACGGTTAAGCTTACTCCGTTTATTGCAATAGAACCTTTTTTAACAACATATTTTGTTTCGTTTTGTGGGATTTCAAAGGTAAGATTGTAAAATTCTGCGAGTTTTTCATATCCGAGGAATTTCCCGATGCAGTCGATATGTCCCTGAACAATATGTCCGCCCATTCGCGAAGTTGGTGTTAATGCTCTTTCAAGGTTGACATTTGTCCCTTTTTTAATAGATGAGAAATTGGTAACCTTAAGCGTTTCTTCGCTAACATCTGCCGTAAAATAATTCGTTCCAAGTGATGTAACAGTTTGGCAACACCCGTTAATTGCGATGCTGTCACCGATTTTTGTTCCGTTCAAAACTTTGAAGCATTCAACTATAATTTCAGCACCTGAATTCTTTCTGCTGAAATTTCTAATTTTTCCTGTTTCTTCTATAATTCCCGTGAACATAAATATATTTTATCATGAAAAATTGCAAAAAAAATTTTGTGCGGGTTTTGTTATATTTCGTAAGGAGAAAAAATGAGTAAAATTGCGAAAATGTTAATCGTTCGTCCCGGAAATGCTATCACAAGACAGTATAAAAATGCAAAAATAAATCGTAATATGTTGGCAGGAACTGCACTTTTTGATTTCTCAATAGCAACAATGGATGCAATGGATAAAAATGCGTCAGGAACTATTATTATGGGATTTTTGACTTGTCTTATGATGAAATTAACTAAAGATTACAATTGCCGAGTGCAGATGCTAAAACCACACTATGGTGAGATTGTTGCAAGAGCTAAGAAAATTTTTGCAACTAAGAAGTAAATAAAAAAGCTCCTTTATGGAGTCTTAAATTAAAACTAATTTGCCCTTTAAGAGCCTCTCGCAAAACGTGACATTTAGTCACCTTTTGCTCGGCAGAGTGCTCTAACCACATACTGAATACTTAGAGTGCGTCCCGTAACAATAAAATCTGAAATTCAATTCTAATGCAGATATAAAAAAGGACAGGTATAAACCCTGTCCTTTTTTATATGGGCCGCAGTGGACTCGAACCACCGACCTCACCCTTATCAGGGGTGCGCTCTAACCACCTGAGCTAGCAGCCCGCACAATCGAGGGGTAAAAACCTCTTAATACCTAAGAGATTCTCCGCATGACTTAATGTACTATAAACATTTTTTAAAATCAAGCATTTTTTTATAAAAAAATCGCCCCGTCTGGGGCAATTAAAATTTTTAAATACATTAGTGTGGTTTGTAGTTACTATCTCTCCAAATCGGTAGTCGTATCCTAACAGGGAGGAGTTCAGGTTCGACTGAACCCCTCTTTGTGGTATTGCATACGTCTTGCTAAATACCATTGTTTTACCTGTACATCTTCAATTTTGTTTTTTATCTCCTCCAGTTCGCCCAAAAGAACATCTAACTCTTTCCTGTGCGGAACTTTAGGAGCCTCTTCTTTATCTAACCAGTCGGGTGAAAAACACCCGTTTGTCATAAATTCATCTAAATCCATAATCAACGAGCCTCAAAGTCTTAATCTTTTTGTGTAATAAATGAGTGAAATAAATCTACCAAATCAAACTTACCGTACTTAAATGCAGTAGGTTTTTCGTTATACTCACTATCTGTGATTTTTTGAAGTTCACACATTTGCTTATAACTTAGAGAATTAAAGTTAAAACTTGTCATCTCTGCATAATCTACCATCATTTCATCGGTATCAAGAATTTTTTTGTTTTTCATAACACACTCCTTTTAAAGTATCTAAGTACAGATTCTTTATCGGGTGTTTTTCGCAAAAACTTTAAGATTTTGAGGGTGGTTGTTACATAATTTTACAAAAAAGCCTCTGATAATTCAGAGGCTTTCTCTTATATTAAAAATTTTCCGTTCTCGTATATTAATTTATCATCGGCATATATTTGTCCGCCGTCTTTCATGCTCTTAATTAAATCCCAATGTAAGCCTGAAACATTTTTGCCTCCTGTTTCAGGATAGGATGCGCCTACAGCCATGTGAATGGAACCGCCAATCTTCTCATCAAACAAAATATTCCCCGTAATATCTTGGATTTCTTCGTTTGTTCCTATTGCTATTTCACCTATTCTGCGTGAGCCTTCGTCCATGTCAAACATGGCGTTAACATAATCTTCGCCTTTGTCAGCTTTTGCGGTTATAACCTTACCGTTTTCTATCCACAAATGAACTCCGTTGGCTTCGTTCCCCCTATATATTTGCGGAAAATCAAAGTAAATTTCACCGTTAATACCGTCTTCAACAGGGGAGGTAAAGACTTCTCCGTCAGGATAATTGTTTTTACCTGAACAGCTAATCCATTTCCTTCCTTCAACGTTAAATGTGATGTCAGTTTTTTCTCCTACAATATGTAGTTTTTTTACTCCATTTAAATATTCTGCCCATTTGGTTTGTTTTTCATCTAATTCTTTTAGTTTTTCTACCGGATTATCCAGGTCTAAATAGCAGGATTTAAATAAAAAGTCAGAATATTCATCGAAAGACATTTTAGCCTCTTGAGCAAGTGCGTGAGTCGGGACATCCGCTATAACCCAACTTGCAGTCCCGTCGGCAGAACGCTTCATGAGCAGTTCTGATAGCGGTTTTGTTGCTTTTCCACGTCTTGCAAGTTTTTGAATATCTGCTTTTGCAAGATTTTTCGTATTCATCGGACCGCCTATTGAGATAAATTTATCGACTTTTTCGTATTCAAGCTTGGTTATATCGTCAACATAATCAAGTTGTTCGTCTGATGCATATTTTAAGAAGATGTCTGAAAAATCCTCAAAGGAAGTTCTTAAAATAGGATGTCCGCCACGTTCCAGAACTCGTTTATACACGGCTTTTACCAGATCTTTTGTGTAAATACTTGTGCCTCGTATTTGTACAACATCACCTTTTTGTACATCTGTTGAATAATCTACAAGTACTTTTGCATATTTGTCCCAAATTGTTTCCATAAATTTCTCCTTTATAAATAACCCTCTCCAAGGAGAGGGTTTTTAATTGCTTATTCTTCACTTTCTAAAGACTCGTGACCTGATTTGTGCGATTTTAGTAAAACCCCTCTTTTAGAAGTTTTAACGAAATCAATCATTTTTTCAATATAGTCATTTGTCGGAATTTCTGCTCTAATCTTTTCAATCGCTTGAGTTGTGTTGTATTCATCGGAAATAAGAAGTTTAAATGCAAGATTCATGTTATTTCTTTCTTCCTGAGAAACTCCGCGACGTTTAAGAGCTACAACATTTAATCCACGTGGTACAGGTGGTCTGCCTTCCCCTTTAGAATATGGTAAAATGTCCTGACGTGATGCAGAAAAACCGCTTACAATAGCCATATCTCCGATTCGGATATTTTGGTGGAATACGCTCATTCCTCCGACAAATGCTCCGAAACCTACGTGAACGTGACCGCCAAGAGTTACGAGGTTAGCCAAAATTACTTGATCGGCAAGTACACAATTATGAGCTACGTGTGAGCCAACCATTAATAAACATTTGTTTCCGATTCTTGTTGTAAAATCTCCGCAAGCTGCACCACGGTGAACAGTTACGTTTTCTTTGATGATTGTATCGTCTCCGATAACAACTTTCGTAGCTTCCCCCTTATAACCAAGGTCTTGCGGCTCGGAGCCTATTGTTGCAAAAGGAGAAATTGTACATCTTTCACCTATTTCGGCAAACTCAATATGAGCATTTGAAATTACTCTGGTCTTACTTCCAATTTTTACATTTTCACCGATAACAACGTATGGTCCGATTATTGCATCATCTGCAATCTGTGCGGATGGGTGAATTATTGCGGTTTTGTCAATCATTTTCTCTCTCCTTTTACTGTAATAGGTCAATTATATTACAAAATAAAGGCAGGCTCAATATTTTAATATAATTTTAATACGTAATTAAATTATATTCGTTTGCCGGTTTCTTTATCGAATAAATAAATATCTTCTTTATGGATTGAGAGTTCTATGTTGTTATTGATATTTGAATCTGCAGGGAATTTTGCAGAACATTTGCTTCTTCCTATATTAAAATATGCGATTTTTTCTGAACCTAAAAGTTCTACAATATCGACATTGACGGTTAGTTTGAATTCTCCGCCGCATATCATTTTTTCAGGTCGAATTCCGACGGTTAAACCTTCAAATTGATTATCAATTAACTCTCCGTCAATAAAATTCATTTGCGGAGAACCTACGAACCCTGCAACAAAAGTATTTGACGGATTATTATAAATTTCTTCAGGGCTTGCGACCTGTTGTATTACGCCTTTGTCGAGTACGACAATTCTGTCCCCCATCGTTAAGGCTTCGGTTTGGTCATGAGTTACGTAGATAAATGTTGTTTGAAGTTTTTCATGCAATTTTTTGATTTCCGAACGCATCTGAACACGAAGCTTGGCGTCAAGATTGGATAATGGTTCGTCCATCAAGAAAACTTTGGGATTGCGGACAATTGCACGACCCAAAGCAACACGCTGGCGTTGACCGCCTGACAATTGCTTTGGTTTTCTGTCCAGATATTCCGTTAAATCAAGTATTTCAGCGGCTTCTTGAACTTTTTTCTCAATCTCCTGTTTGTCGACCTTACGCATTTTTAATCCAAAAGCAATATTTTCGCGTACTGTCATGTGAGGATACAGAGCATAGCTTTGGAAAACAAAGGCTATATCCCTGTCTTTTGGCGGGATATTATTGACTTTTTTATCACCAATCAAAATTTCGCCGTCTGAAATTTCTTCTAACCCTGCTATCATTCTTAAAATCGTTGATTTCCCGCAGCCGGAAGCTCCTACAAGTACAATAAATTCTTTGTCTTTTATTTCCAAATCAACACCGTCTATGACAACTTTTTTATCATAGATTTTTTTTACATTTTTTAGAATGACATTACTCATCTTGTTGTATAGCTCCCTTTTCTATAGGAATAACGACATTAAATACTGTCCCTTTCATCACTTCAGTTTCTAACCAAACTGCGCCGTGGAGGGTTTTTACCAATTCTTTCACACTTCCCAGTGATATTGAACGAACAAGATTTTTCTTATTCGGTTTGTCCAACTGAGTATATGGTTCAAAAATTCCATCAATTTCATTTTCTTGAATTCCAACACCATTGTCTATAATACGGATTTGTAAATAGGAAGTGTCTGTTGCATTTTTGATAAGATTTATCCCCATATTCCGAATATCAATAATTGACGGATTGTACAATTCAAATGAAATATTTCCAATATCTGTTAGTTTCATTGAAATTTCGAAAATATTTTGTAGTACTATTTTTAATATATTTTCATCACTAAAAATAAATTTATCTGCTATGTTTTCCGAATCAATACTTATATTTAATTTTTTAGAGGCAATAGAGACTTCATTGTCGTTAATCACATTTTGAATTAAGTCAATAATATCAAACACTCGCATATTAATATCAAACAGTTTTGATTCTACTTTTGCAAACTCAAAAAATTTATTCATAAAATATAGTAATTCATTTGCGTTTTTGTTGATAATTTTAACATATTTGCGCTGTTTGTCATTAATATCACCACCTAAACCGTCACTCAAAGCTTGAGAAAACCCTAAAATTGATTGCATAGGTGATTTAAATTCGCTTGCAAGTTTTGTAAGCATTAAATTTTTATCTTTGTTGAGTCTTCCTGTTTTTTCAGCTTGAGTCAATATATTTGTCATTTCCGTAACATCTCGGATGGTGATAAAATATTGGCTTTCAAGTAGATTGGCGCTTAATTCTACAAAAAATTCACGCTCCCCGATTACGGCTCCTCCAATAACAGCAACATCTTTATAAGATGATTGTTCAGCAAGTTCCAGCCCCTTAACAACAATATCGTTAAAATTTGTTTCTTTTAAATTTCTGACGGAGGTTTCAAAAATCACTGCGGCACGCTCGTTTGCCCAAAGAATATTTCCGCTTTTTTCGTCAACAACAAAAACTGCATCAGGCAAATATTGAAGGACATCTTGTGTGTTTACATTGCTGAATAAATTAAACAAATTCATCTCTTGCATTACTTTCTATTATGTTATATAATAAATGATAACATAAAATTTGTGAGAAAAATTTTATATTAACTTTTGTAATTTTTTTTTTACAAATTAGCAAAAAAAATAGTTGTGGTGTTTTAAAGCATAAAACGCATAAAGAGATATTACGATGAGGTCACATAAGACCGTATTCCAGAAAGAAGGATACGCCTATGAGAGAAATTAACAATAATACGGGAAATATAAATCCTACAAATTTCCAAAAAGTTGATTCTAAAAAGGACATAGCACAAGTATCGGAAAATCCGGCAGAAGCCGCTGAACCTGCAAAGGTTACCGATAATCTTTCTAACTCTCCGGAAGCCATCATCGGACGTTCTCAAGTTAACAAAGCTGATAGTCTGGAGAATGATATGAAAGTTATGTTGAATAATCCTGAAATTGTTGAAAAAACTCTTAATTTCTGTGGACTTGCTGAGCAGGTTTTACGTGATAAAGGTGTTGATGCTCCTTACGAGAAAGCTGTTGAGCTCGCTAATGTTTTTAAAGATGAATTTTTAACAAAATAAAAATTGTAAATAATAAAAATTTAATTCTAAAAATACCCGTTTTTATAGCGGGTATTTTTAGACATTATTTATTTCTTTTTTAGGTAAAATAGTTGCAAGTCCGCGTAATCCGAGTTTATAGCTTTCCAATCCAAATCCGCTGATTTGTGCTACGCAAACCGGAGCTGTTACGGAGGTTTTGCGAAACTCTTCTCTTGAATGAATATTTGTTATATGCACCTCGACGGTTGGAATATTTACGGCAGAAATGGCATCTCTAATCGCGATACTGGTATGAGTATATGCTCCAGGATTAATTACGATACCGTCAAAATTGTTTAAGGCAGAATGTATTTTTTCGACAATTTCTCCTTCATGGTTGCTCTGAAATGTTTCAATGTCTACTCCCAGTTCAAAAGAATATGCATATAAACTTTTTTCCAATTCCTTCAGAGTTATAGAACCGTATTTTTCGGGTTCTCGTATCCCTAACATATTCATATTTACACCGTTTATAATAAGAATTCTCATGCCGTTTCTCCTTGCATATATAATAATATAAAATCAACTAATTGTAAATTTTTATTACATTTTATTTCCATGACATGACATGTTTTTCATGTTCAGCATATCATGCATGTACAACTATCCCCAAATCTCCTCCCAAGATTATTGTAAAGCTACCAAAATGAGTAGCTTTTTTTTTGCTGTTTTTTATTTGAGGTTTTGCACTGTAGGAGTGATAATTATCAAGACCGTTTACTTTACCCATTTGAAACTTTTAACGTAGTTTACGCCGTTAATATCTCCGTTAATATCTACTGCGAATATTCTTGAAATATTTGAGAATTCAGAGTTTGGTATTTTATTTATTTTTGTAGAAATTTCTTCTGAAATTTCGCCTTTGTTTAGTAGTGGAATTGTATTTAATAAAGTATTTAAGGATAGGTTTTTAATTTTTCCGAAAACAGAGGTTATGCTTGAAGAAAGACTTCCGTATACTTCCATTTCCGCATTATAATTTTCAATATTATATGCACCTGTCAAATATAAATTTAAGTCTTTACCTTTTGAAAATACTTCCAAATTTTGGACAAATCCGTCTTTAATATCATAATGGCCCGTAATGCTTTCAAACTCACCGGTTTTTAGTGGCGTAATCAGGTCTATTATTCCGTTAATTGATATACCTGTAATACCGCTTGTAACAAGATTGCCTGCTTTGAGTAAGTACTCTAGGGACCCGAGTTTAGGCATTCTTCCGTTGTTGATTATAAATTCACCGTTTCCGGAAAGTGTATTTAAGCAGCTTACCTGGTCTTTTCCAACGCAGTTTAGTGTCATATCACCGTTTAAAGTTCCGTAGAATTGCCCTTTCATATCAAATAAAGATTCGCTGATTGTTTGCGCATTTGAATTGTGAATATGTGAATTTATTCCAAGTTTGCTGTTTAAAATATCGTACGTAACATTACCCTTAACATTCCCATCTGCAACTTTAAAACTGTAATTATTTGCTCTGGCAATGCTATTTTTGTCAATACTTATGTCTGATTTAAATTCTGTTGCTTTTAATTCCTTAATTTTGATATTATCGGCAGTAATTTCTCCCTGCTTGATTATTATTTGAGAAGGATCTGCAACTTTTGTATTGCTGTTTATGTTAAGTTGTTGTTTATATAAGTCTGAGTCATAATCTTGAATTGCTGTGGTTATTTTGTTTAAGTCCAAGTCTTCAAAATATACTCTTAAGTCGTTAAATATAAAAGGCGGAGTTAGTTTATTTTTTAATATGGCATCAAAATATATTGCATTATCCATTACTGTACTTTTAGTTTTTATATAAATATTGTCAGGTTTAAAATTCAGGCTGATATCTTTAACCGTTGTGTCAACTATCGGAAAATCAATACTATTTATGTCAAGTTTACCTATGATTTTTGGATTTAGGGTTGTTCCGTTAATATTAAGGTCTGATGTGAATACCCCCTGTTTCATGAATGGTTTTTTGAACAATATATTAAAGATTTTGGCATCAGTAGGATTTTCTGTTTTAATTTTAAAATCATGGAATTTTAAATTGTTTTTATCAAGCATTTCAATATCCCCACGAGCAGTGAGCTGTGTATTTGGGAATTGTTTGTTATTTTGGGATGCTATTATTTTTTCATAAACAAAATTGTTTAATTTTAAAGTTGTAGGGCTTGTAATACTGTCAATATATATTCTAACAGGATTGCTTAAGTCTCCTATTGTCGCTCCCATGTAGTAGAGTGAAGAATTTTCATCAAGCTTTAATTCGGTTTTTGAACTTAGTTTATTAATTGGACCTTTCAAGTTCGAAGAAACCATAACATCACCCTTTAGTTTTATCGGGTAAACAGATTTTGAATTAAAAAATTGGTCAAAAAATTCTTGGGAAGGCTTTGCATTTATATACAGATTGGTATCTTGAGTTGATGTTATATTATTTATTTTACCGTTCAAAAATACAGGCATTACTCCTGCATACGCATTGATTTTGTTAAGGTTTAAATTATTTTTGTCCAGAAGCAGGTGTCCGTTAAGGATTTTTAGTTTTAGGTGTTTCGGTTTATATATAACGCTTGTATCAGCTAGTTTTGTAAACAGTCTGACATTATTGTCTTTAATTTTTGATGCAATATTAATTTTTCCCTGAAAATTTGAGAAGTCTTTTAATTCAGGGATTTGAATGATATCAAAATCGTTTAATATAGAGATGTCAAAATCTTTCATTGAAAAGCTTCCGTTGACGAGTTTTTTGTCTTCAAATACGTTATCAATATCAAGTTGCAAATTATACGGATTTTTTTTCAGCGCTCCGCGGATTACAGATGTTTTCAAATGTCCGTTTCTTATTTCGAAATCACTGTTGTTAACAAGAATCGGAGATTTTGAGCCATAGTTGTTATATATTTTTCCTTTAGCTGTAATTTTATTATAGTCAAGATTATTTAAATCCATTTTGCCTTGGTAATGTCCTGTAAATGAAGAGCTTATAGTGTTTAAACCTTTGAAGGAAGGGATTTTGTCTTCTCCGTACATTAGCTGGGCAATTTTCAAGCCGTCTGCCGCATTAAATTTATGTGATAATGCATTTGCTGTTACAATTTCATTTTTAATAACACCGTTTGTACTTATCTGAGAGTTAATCAAATTTGCTTTTACGTTAAAATCACCATCTTCTTTGTCAAAATGAATCAGACCGGAAACTTTTGAAGCAGGGATTTTATATTCAAAAAAAGTCATATTGTTATCAATAAGTTCAACTGATCCTTTTGCGAATAAGTCTTTGTTAAATACAGGTTCTTCTCCTCTATTAACATGTCCAAATATGTTTAAAAAGACTTTTGTATTTCCGGATGCTGAGGTTATTGGGGCAAGCATTTCTTGAAGTTCTGCAAGAATTGGAGAAGTGTTTATTATGTGCAATAGATCTTTCGAATTTTGATTATTTCCTTTTACGTTAACACTCAAGTCTCCTTTGAGGTTGCAATTTCCATCTATATTAACAGGAAGGTTGTTTAAGTAAGCGGAATTTGTCTTAAATTTTACGCTGTCATCATCAAAATTTACTTGTCCGGATATATTTTTTACAGTCATATTATTTATTGTTATAAATGATGCAACTCCGTCTTTAAATTTTATATGTCCCCAAGAATGAGGTTCTGTTTTTGAACCTGCAATATGTAAATCGGCACTTCCGCTTCCGGCTGCTATATTCATCATAGGTATAGGTCCAAGTTCAAATTTAAAGATATCATGAAGCGGCATTAAAACTTTTATAGCTTTTGTAAATTCAATATTATTGGTAGTTTTAATGTACATGTCGGTATAGCGGTTTCTGAATAATTTGAAAGACCCTTTTACATCAACATATTCTGTTGGAGTTGTAAGTACATGCGCATCTAAATCCATTTGGTGTCCGTTTAATTTGAATTTCAAAACCCCATTTTTAGGCGCATCTTTAATCGGTTCAACAAGATATACGTCGTTTAGCAATACATTGCCGTATAAATTCGGATAGTCTGCTTTTCCTTTTATATCGATATTACCCGTAGCATTACCATATATTACATGCTGTTTCAGTTTGTAATAATTAAAATCAGGATTAAGGTTTTCTTCTCCCGGAAATAATGTTAGAAGTTCCCTGCCGCTTACTTTATTTATGGTAGTTTTTAAATCCAACATAGGATATTTTTCGTTAGTTTTGTTTATATTCCCGCTGACAAAGAAATCAATATTATGCGATTTGACTTTTAAATCATTTATTTTTAATCCGTTTCGAATAATATTAATATTGCTTGTAATTTTTAGAGGATAATCGCTGTATATAGAAGATGCCAAATCTTTTTGCATAATTCCGAGTTTATCAATATTTAATTCCCCAATAATATTTCTGTGTTCGCTAATTGTTTGGGTTTTTGTGTTTAGGTTTACTATTCCTCTGAGTTCTTTTATTTTTCCTTTAGAGAGGGCTTTTGAGTAAATTGTAAAGTCCGATAAGTCAAGATTTTCTATATTTAGGTCGAGTATGGCTTTATCTTCAGAAATATTGTTTAGCGGGAGTTGAATGTCAACATTCGTGTCTATTTTTGCAGCTTTTTGCCCTACATATAAATTGGAATTGCCTGAGAATTTGATATGTTTATTGTTTCTGAAATCATTTATAATAAAATTTTGTCCTTGCAGGAGAATATTTTTGTTCTGAGTTTCATCATGCAGGTTTATATTATATTCTTTTAAATTTATTTTTAAATGGCTAATTGTTATTTTGGAATTTTCTTTTTTAATAATCGGATATTGACCGAGTTTAAATTTGTAGTTTTTATCAAATATAAGATTTGCGTCAAATTTTTGGGCTTGAAAATTTGCAATATCCGTTTTATGCCATAACAGCGGCAGTAATTTTATTTTTGCGTATGGTTTTGTTATTTCAAGAGCTTTTGAGTTATCATCGTTTAGAATATAGAAATCATCAGCAAAAACTTTAACTGATGGAGTTAATCCTGTTTTAAATTTTGGATTTACAAAATTGATTTTATATCCGGTTTGTTCATACGTTTTATTTTTTACAAAATCTGTGAAAAATGGTTTGTTTAAAATATACGGAAGCCCAAAGTAGTAACTGCCGTAAATAATAACGGCACTACTCAGGGCTAAAATTGTTGAATACTTTTTCTTCATAATATAAAATGATTATATTATATAAAATATTTAATTACCACTTTTTAACAATTAATATTTCTCGCATAATTGTTGAAAGTATGCTTGCGGGTGAGAGCAAAGCGGACATTTTTCCGGTGCAGCTTCAGAGGTTAAAATGTAGCCGCATTTTCTGCATTGCCACTCTGTTTGATGATTTCTTGAAAAGACGATATGTTCTTTAACACTGTCAAACAAAATCCCGTAACGTTCCGAATGGTGTTTTTCTACCTTTCTTATGTTTGAATATAATTCCGCAATATTATCAAAACCTTCCTCCAATGCATCTTTTTCTCCTTTAAGGTATAGAACATCGTGTTCTTCAGCTTCTCCGCGCATAGCACTTTCAAGGTTTTCTAATGTGTTTCCGTATTCAAATGGATAATCTGCATTGACGTGTGCGTGTGACATTCCGTCAATTTCTTTAAAGAAAAGTTTAGCGTGTTCTCTTTCGTTTTCTGCAGTATCGAGAAAAACTTGTGAAATTTGCTCATATCCTTCTTTTGCAGCAATTTTCGAATATATTGTATAGCGTTGTCTGGCTTGAGATTCTCCCGCAAATGCGTTTACAAGGTTTTGTAAGGTTTTAGTTCCTTCGAGTTTTTTATTCATAGATTATCCTCCTTTAGAGGAAGTTTAAATCCTAGTTTTATGTTTTTAATCAGTCAGCGGGATTACTCTATAGGATGATTAAATAATTTTGAATTCGATACTTTTCGGGGATTATAACCCTAGTGTTTAAGTTGATAATATACTTAGGTAATAGTCGGAGAATGAATATGAATTTATTAACTTATACCAAAAAACTTTATGAAAAAATAAATTTTTATGACAAGATACTTAAGCCTCGTAATTTTGATGTTAATATGTCAAATCCATTTTATAAACCTTTAAATGTAACAATTCTGTGGGTTGAAAATAGTAACAAATAAAAAGAGCCGTTATACGGCTCTTTTCTTGATATTTATAATTATATCTTATTTTATTGTTCTTTAACGAAACAATCTTTGCAGAAAACTTCTTTACCCGGAATAGGTTTGAATGGAACTTGAGTTTGAGCTCCGCATTTAGAACAAACAGCGTCATACATTCTTCTGTTTCTTCTGTTGTTTTGTCTGCGTTTTTGTCTGCATTCAGGACATCTTTTAGGTTTGTTAACTAGTCCTTTTTCTGCGTAAAATTCTTGTTCCCCTACAGTGAAAACAAACTCAGCTCCGCAATCCTCACATACGAGTTTTTCATCTTGGTACATTTTTGTGTCTCCTAATTAGTTAATTGTTTAATAGCCACCTATGCTATCGTATTACGCTATTATACTGCATGTTTCGAAAATATGCAAGTATGTGATTTATTACATATTTTTGTAAACAAAAATGTTACTTTCTTGCCAGAATAAATCTTATAATATAAAATATTGTTATTAGTATTTGAGGAGATATGTTGGATGCCGGAATTAGCCAGAAAGTATGAAGAACGCTATTATTATAATAGTAATTGGCAATATGCGCAAAGCAATCTTAGCTCTATGCATCAATCACATGCCAGAAAGGTTGAGCCAAATCCGCATCATAATCCTTATCGTGTTGTTCGAAATGATAAAAAAATTAAAAGAAATAATTTTATAGCAAGAGCTGTTTCTATAACGTTAATGATGGCAATAGGTTTTTGTGTTTTGCCTATAGGGTTCAAGAATATTTCAGGCTCAATGTTTACAAAATCTCGTTATCCGCACGTTAGGACAGATTATAATAAATTAGTATTTCCAACACAAAATTATTTGCATAATCACTGGTTTTTGGGTGAATTGTCACTTAATGGTGCAGAAACTAAAAAGCCAGCAATGTTAACTTTGCCTGAAGGAGAAGAACTTACTTCGCTTGAAAGTCAAATTAAAAATATTATGCCTATGTTTCCGACAATCCATCCTTCTGTGTTTGTTTGGGATTATGAAACAGGAAATTATGCGGATATAAATGGTGAAGAAACATTTTCGGCTGCGAGTATTATTAAGATTCCGGTATTGTTGCAACTGTTTCGTTCTATTGAGCAAAAGCAGGTTTCTTTATACGATAAGATGCCGTTAACAGAATACTATCGTTCTGAAGGGTCCGGAGATTTACAATTTAGAGCTGCTAATTCAAGGTACACTATTGACACACTTGCAAGAATAATGATTACGCACTCTGATAATTCTGCAACAAATATGATTATGTCGCAAATTGGTTCTATGACTGATGTAAATCAGGGGATTCGTGATTGGGGATTGAGTGGAACTCAGGTTAATAATTGGCTGCCGGATTTAGCCGGTACAAATTATACTACTGCAAGAGATTTGGCAAGAATGCTTTATAATATTGAAAATCCGAAATTTCTTTCCATTGAATCCAGAGAAAAAATATTTGATTATATGGGGCATGTTAGAAATAACAGACTTATTCAAGCCGGTTTGGGTAGCGGAGCTTCTTTCCTTCACAAAACCGGTGATATTGGCAAAATGCTTGGAGATGCAGGTATTGTTTATGCTCCAAACGGGAAAAAGTATATAATTGTAATTCTTGCAAATCGCCCTTATAATTCCCCTGCGGGAAAAGAATTTATAGTTAAGGCATCTGAGATTATTTATAACTACATGGTGAGATAATGCTTGAAGGATTACTTAAAAGCGGCCAGTGCTTTAAGCTTGTATGTGGAGCCGGCAATGAAGATGCAGTTGAAGTTGAGAAGCTTGTTGCATTATATTCTAGTGCCGGTTGTAAATTTTTTGACTTATCAGCAAAGCCTGAAATTGTTAAAGCTGCTAAACGCGGACTTCGTTCAGAGGCTGCACTTTGTGTAAGTGTCGGAATTAAGGGTGATCCGCATGTTAACAAGGCTAATATTGATTATGAAAAATGTAAATCCTGTGGAATTTGTGACAGAGTTTGTCCTCAAAAAGCTATTATTTATCATAAGGTTAAACAATTTCGCTGTATAGGTTGTGGTAAATGTGCAAAAGCTTGTCCTCAAAAGGCTATAAATTATCTAAGTCAAAATCTTGAGCTTGATAAAGTTTTACCGCCTCTTATTGATATGGGAGTTGATTGTATTGAACTTCATGCAATGGGAGAGGATGATAATGAGGTTTTTGAAAAATGGAATTATATGAATGACAAATTTGACGGGATGTTGAGTATTTGTACTGCCAGAAAAAATCTGAGCGATGAAAAAATGATTTCTCGTATAAAGGAAATGATTTCTATTAGAAAACCTTATACTACAATTATTCAAGCTGACGGTTATCCGATGAGCGGAAGTAGTGATGATTTTAAGACAACGGTGCAAGCAGTAGCAACGGCAGAACTTGTTCAAAATGAAGGTTTTCCTGTTTATTTGATGCTTTCAGGCGGAACTAATTCTAAAACTGCTGAGCTTGCAAAGCTTTGCGGAGTGAATTACAGCGGAATTGCTGTTGGAACTTTTGCGCGCAAAATTGTCAGAAAATATATTGAACGAGATGATTTTCTTACAAATATACAAGTATTTGATGAAGCTGTCGGAGTTGCTAAAAAACTTATCCTTTCATCTGTGCTTTGAGTTTCTTTTCAATATCTTCTCTTACCTGATAGTTTTTGTTGTCTTTGTCCATAAATCTCCAGCCTACAATAATTGCCGGCATGAGAATACCTAAAAATCCGATACAAGCACCGATGTTTTTAAGAGTTGCAGCTCTGTTTCCGCTTCTTACTTTTTTCAGGTATTCTTTTAAGAATTTTATCTCATCCTTAGAGGTGAGATTGTAATTTTCACCTTGAGATTTTACTTTTTTCTCAATATATTCTTCACTTTTTTTGAATAGTAAAACAAGATTATCTTTCAATCCTTTAACTTCGTCAGGGTCGATGAATTTTCTGTTATCTATTGAATCAGTGCCTTTAACTGTTTTTACGATATCACATTTTTTAGCAGTTTGTACAATAAGATTGTCAGGATTTGCGTTTACAAATTCATATATTTCTGCCGGAGTAGGATTGCCGGTAGGGAATTTGTTAACGTGTTCCATAATATTTTTGCTGAGGACAGCTTTTTTGAGTGCCATAGATTCAATTACTCTGGCATCAAGGTTAATTGGAAGATTATGTTTCTTTAATGAATGATTTTCCAGTGCGGTTTTAATTTTCCGTCCTGCAAAATACATAAATATCCAGAACATGCCTTCTTTTATCCCGTATCCGATGAGTTCTTGCTTGTTCTGAGAGCTTGCAATTCTTTTGGTAGTGATTGTTCCGTCAACAATCATAAGATTTTTAACAGGTGAGAACATGAAGTCTTCAATTTTTCCTGTAAATGCTGTTGTGCCGTTTTGTTTTTTTATACCTTCGAAAGCTCTTGGAGTTCCTTTCAGTTTCATAACAGTATTTTTTTGAGCTTCTTTTTCGTAAAATTCTTTTGTAATTTTCTTTTCTCTGTATTGTTGTCTGAAGTCTGTTAATTTGCTATAAGTTTTAATTGTCAACAGGGTTGATGCGACAAACTTACCGAAGGTTAGTGCTTTGAATGTTTTTTGTTTTGAAGTTATGTCTTCAAGACTTTTAGCAATTTTTTTGATATTTTTGTTATCTTTAAATTTTTCATCGTGTTGTTTTGCAAATTTTTTAGCTTTTTCAAAGACATCTTTATCCTTAAGAACTCTTACGTCAACTCCGGCGTCAAGACCGAGTGGTTTGAATAAGGTCCAGTCTAAAATCTTTTTGTATGTTGGAATTCCAAGAAGCCAGATGGCTTGCGTTCCAAATTCGTCAATTAATTTGTCCTGACTTTCTGCTTCTTTGCCAGTAATGTAGGAACCTGCAGTTAAGCCTAAACTGTTAGAAGTATCTTTGATGGCCATTGGTATCAAAGAATCGTTATTTCCGAGTATAGAATATACTTTACTTACTGTAACCGGGGATATCATTTTGTGTTTGTCCTTTTCCTTCTCGGAAAGTTATACTTTCCGCTCAAATAGTACTACAAACCCCAAATTAAATTCATTAATCTGACGATTGGGGTATTCGCCTTAACTATTGAGCGTCGTCGTAAATTGTTTTTCATTTTCTAACCTTTCTCTTTTTTTAATGTACCTGAACTTTTATAATTGCTTTCTTTTATTGTATTTTTTACGTTTTTTAACAAAAAACAAGACCTTGTTTAAAGGTCTTGTTTATAATCTATTTTCACAACATATAGTAATGTCTTATTATATAAACAAGCCTTTCTTTATCATTACTATACGTCGGTATGAAGAATTTTTAATCATAGTAAAATTATAATAATCAAAAAGTTATTTTTTGTAAAGTGGTTATTATATATTGTGCATATTATCAACAATCTCTTTTCGTTGAACCCATATTTCCATTCCGAGTTCTTCAGCAACGTTCATAATTGCTTCTTTTATTTCCTTAAATGAGTATTTTGATTTGGAAATATTGCACAACATAAACATAACAAAGTGTCCTTGCATTAGTGTTTGTTTGATATCTTCGATATTAACTTCGTACTCTGCAAATACGGCTGTAACGCGCGCTACAATACCGACTTTATCTACACCTTGAACTGTTACAATAATTTGTTTATCTGACATAATTATACTTCCTCATTAATAGGTTTAGCTTTTCTCCAAGCTCCTGTAAAAATTCCGCCGATATTATTTTTTCTGCAATATTCGGCCAAATCTTTTTTGATTTCAGGAGCAAGGATGTACATAGTAATAAGGTTCGGAATAGCCATTGCAATCATCATAGCGTCAGTTAGGTCAATTACTGATTTTGCATTCAATACGGAACCTATTACCGTAAATACACAGAATGCAATCTGAAATGATAATGTACGTCTTTTCCCTTCTCCGACAAGGAAGTTCCAAGCTTTCTGAGTATAATATGCCCAAGAAAGAATTGTTGTAACCGCGAACAATACGACGATTACCGCAAGTACATAAGGGAACCAGCTAAATATTTTAACGGTTTCAAAAGCTTTAGATGTTAATTGGATACCTACAGCACCTTCAACGCCAACATACGAATTTGAGATTACAATAATTGTTGCTGTTAATAAACAGATCAAACACGTAAACAACGGTTCGGTCAAAGCTACAAACCCTAAAGAAATAGGTTCCTTTGTCTGAGCAGTTGCATAAGCAATAGGTGCAGAACCGGTTCCGGCTTCGTTTGTTTGAACGGATCTTCTTAATCCTGCGACAACAACCCCGATAAATCCCCCGTATATTGCGCTCGGGTGAAATGCTTCGTTAACGATTACCGAAATTGCATGCGGAAGGTTTTGGATATTGAATAAAATAACCAGAAGCCCTGCGCCTATATACAAGAAGCACATAAACGGAATAACTTTTTCGGCAACTTTTGCGATTTGTTTAATCCCGCCGATAACGATTGCGCCGATAACAATTGCAGTAATAAGCCCTACAATCCACATCTTATCGCCCATAAATCCTTCAGTACCGCCTGTTACATTAACAATTTGCTGAGCTGTTTGGTTAATCTGAATCATATTACCGCCTGCAATACCTGCACCGATACAAAGGATTGCAAATATAACAGACAAAGGTTGACCTAACCATCTTAGTTTCTTTCTTGTAAGTCCGTGTGCCATATAGTGCATAGGACCGCCTGAAATTGAACCGTCAAGGTTAAATCTTCTGTATTTGATAGCAAGAGCAGCTTCAACAAATTTCAATGCCATACCTAAAAGTGCTCCGATAAACATCCAGAAAATTGCGCCCGGACCGCCTATTGAAATAGAAAGAGCTACACCTGCAATGCTGCCAAGCCCGATTGTTCCTGATAATGCAGTCATTAGAGATTGGAGCGGAGAGACTTCACCCCCGCCATCAGAACTTTTTTTAGGCGGAGTTGTGAGAATTTTAAAAGACTCTTTCAATCCCCAGCCTGCAATCCCTCTGAGGTAGAAAGAGAAGAATAATCCTCCAAACAAAATCCACAGAACTACTACAGGGATTTCTGTCCCGAATACGTTAATCGGGAAAAATATAACTCCTGACACAAAATCAGAAAGCGGTGTTAAATGCTTATCTAAAAAAGCATCTACGCTCATAGCATTTGCACTTTGTCCAGATAGCATTAAAGCAAAAAGTGCGGTTAAAAACTTGTTCATTTAGTATCCTTTCAATTCTTTGAAAATCTGCCCTAACATCAGGGTAAACCAACGTTACAATAGTAGCAAAAACAAAGTTTTGAAACGTCCAATGTAAACAAAAGTTTACTTTATAGCAAAATAAAACTTTCATTTGTGTTTTTATAAAGTAGTAGGTACAGTTATGTCAATTTCGAGAATCAGTTTTACATCAGAACAGAATTTGTTAAATAAAATCCGTAGTAATCAATCTGCTTATATCAGGACTCAAGAACAGCAGAAAGATGAAGTCGTTCTTGAGAAGAAACCTAAAAATAAAAAGAAATGGTTTATCGGTATAGGTATAGCTGCGGGTCTTGCGGGACTTGTAGTTCTTGGACGTATGTGTAAATTTGGAACATATTTGCAAAAATTGCTAGGTGGAATTGAAAAAGCTTCGTCTGATTTTACAAATGTCGAGTCAAAACAAAATCTTCTTCCGATGTATTCTAAAGAGTCAGATGCTGTTGAAATTCTTGAAGCAGAAGTTGTTGATACAACGAGGTTATCCCGTAAGAGTAAGCTTAGAATGAACCCAATAGTAGAAGATGCAGAGTTTATTGAATTATAATTTATTACTTTTGTAATGCGCTTTTCCCGCGGAGTTTTCTGTGGTAAGTTATCGCGAATCTGTGAGCTTCATCTCTTATTCTTTGGATTAAATATAATGCGCCGCTGTCTCTTGGTAGTAAAATTGATTTTGATTGATACGGAAGGAATACTTCTTCTTCTCTTTTTGCCAAACTTACAAAGTCAATACCTGTTATTCCCATCTCTTCTACAATCTGTATAACACTTGAAAGTTGACCTTTTCCGCCGTCAATTATTATTAAATCAGGTTTATCCCAATTTTTTTCCCCGAGGTGTGAGAGGCGACGGGTTAAAACTTCTTTCATTGATTTGAAATCATCTGGTTTGCCCTCAGCACTCTTGATTTTAAATTTCTTGTATTCGGATTTTTTAGGTAATCCGTTTATAAAAGTTACCATTGAGGCAACTGTATTTGTACCTTGAATATGCGAAATGTCATAGCATTCCATTCGGTGAGGGAAGTTTTTCAGCTTTAATTTTTCAGCAAGATATGCGCCGATTTCATTAAAATCTTCGTTAATTTGTACCATTTTTTTGATCTTTGCATTGTCTAATACAACGCGAGCATTTTTGTCGGCTAGCATTTGAAGTTCTTTACCTTGAGCTGATTTACCATAACTTATCTTTACTTTTTTCCCTGAAATTATATTGAGCCATTCTTCGTATAAGGTTTTCTCCCCTATCGCTTCCAGTTCATTTGATACAATCTTGTCAGGGAATTCAAGCGCAAGGGTGTTATAGTATTCTTTAAAGAATGTCGCGAAGAATTCTGCTCTATCATCTGCTTCAACGTTATATGTAAAATCTTTCTTATCAATAAGCCTGCCTTCGCGTATCATAAGGATTACGATTGCAAAAATTCCGTCTTCGTTCAGCATTGAAATAATATCTTCGTTTAATTTTGTGTTTTCGTAAACGACTTTTTGCTTTTCGAGTGTCTTTTTCAAGTCTATATAGCTGTCGCGCAGCCTTGCTGCTTTTTCAAATTGTTCGGAGTCCGCATATTTTTGCATTTGTTCTTGAAGCTGTTTCATTAATTCGGATTGTTTACCGGACAAGAATAGTTCTGCTTGTTTTACGAGGTTTTTGTATTCCTCGCTTGTCACCATATTCTGGCAAGGCGCCATACATCTGCCTATCTGGTAATATAGGCATGGGCGGTTTTTAAATTTAGGGGTTTTACACTGTTTAAGCGGAAAAATTTTCTTTAAAAAATCAAGTGTTGAATACATTGCTCTGACATCTGTATAAGGTCCGTAATAGCGTCCTTTTTCAGGGTTAATATTTTTTTTGCGGACAACCGTAATCCGTGGAAAATCTTCGTCCGTAATTAAAAAATACGGATATTTTTTATCATCTTTTAATAAAATATTATATTTGGGTTTATGTTTTTTAATAAGATGGCTCTCAAGAATGAGGGCTTCGACTTCCGTATTTGTTATTATGTATTCCATTCTCTCAATTTGAGATACGAGTACTTCTACCTTAATGCTGTCATGATGTTTTTTGTTGAAATAGCTCATCACTCTACGTTTAAGGATTTTAGCTTTCCCGACGTAAATAACCTCACCTTCGCTGTTATAATATATGTAACACCCGGGTAATGACGGAAGCAGTTTTAAGGTTTGTTTAAGACTTTCATTCATAGTTATATTATATCATAAGTGAAAGGACTAAAACTCAAAAGCCATTATTGTTTTCTTGGTGTGTTTTATATAACCTTCGCTTACAATAACTTTAATGTTTCTTGTTTTTAGTTTGTTGATCATATATTATGTACTTTTGTAAAGTTGTTTGGTAATGTATTTGTACTCTAGGATTTCGCCGGGTTTGCAAGTTACAGAATTAATAATATTTCCGTAAAATATAGACAAGTGGCTATTTTTATTTTATAATAGGAATGTAACTAAGTTATAGAGACGGTATATGAAAAACAGAAATATTAATGACAAAATCATACGTTATAATAACTTGTCAGAATTGGTTGTGAAAGAAAATGATTATCTTCAAGTTCTGAAAGGTTATTGTGAAAATGAAATGTATATTTCGGAGGCTGCAGCCAGAATCTTGATAATTCTTGAAAATGTATGCAGTTTGCACGAAGAGCTTTATAATCAGCTTGATGATTTAATGATAGAATTAGGCGTTTAATTGAGCGACGATTACTCTGTCTATTTGAGCTAAATCTTTAATAATCTCGATGTTTGTAAAGCCGTTTTCTTTCAAAATACAGGTCACTTTTTCAGATTGACCTGTGCCGAGTTCAAAAAGAATATACCCTTCAGTATTTAAAATATCTGGGGCAGAGGAAGTTATTTCCCGATAAAAATCAAGACCTTCCTCATCGTTTGTGTACAGGGCGAGTTCCGGATCAAATCTGACCTCTTTTTGAATCTCGGCCTTTTCTTTTAACGGGATATATGGCGGGTTTGATATTACAATATCAAATTTTTCGCCTTGTTTAACATTTGAAAATATGTCTGATTTTCTGAAGATTGCTTTGTTAAAGAGATTTAATCTAGATGCATTGTCAAGCGCAGTGTTTAATGCGTCTGTTGATATATCAAGTCCTATGATTTGACAATCAGTGTGTTTTGCGACCATGCAGGCAATACAGCCGCTGCCGGTTCCTACATCAAGTGCCATTTTTAGATTGTTTTTATTAATAATTTCGACAGCCTTTCGAACTAAAATTTCTGTTTCATCACGCGGGATTAGAACCGACGGGTTTACAATAAATTTTTCACCCATAAAATCGGCAAAACCTATAATGTGTTGGATAGGTTCACGGGTTTTTGCACGACGAATGGCTTTTTCTTTTACTACTTCAAGTTTTTCGGCATCTAATTTCTTGCCCATAATAATATCTTTTATGCCATAACCGCAAAAATGCTCAATAAGAAGTTTAACCTCAATATTTGCTTCGTTAGGGTCAATTCCGGCGTCTGTTAATATACTTATTATTTCTTGTATAGTTGTCATCTTACATACCTATATTTTGATAAAGCTTTAATTCTTCAACCATTTCATAAATTGAAATAATTTCGTTAAGCATAGTCGTAAATTGTTCAATGTCGATTACAGTTTTGCCCAAATCCCCAAGAGAAAATGAATCTCCACTCGAAACTGCTATAAGTAGTTTGTTACCATAAAAACTACATTCGATTTCGGATCCATTAAAAGCTTTTTGAATATTCTTATAACGCTGCATAAACGCAGGTGTTAACAGATAGCGCGCTTCAACTTGGTCTGTGCTGCCTACGTAAAACTCTTCTGAAAATTCCACATCTTCAAGTTTTACTTCTTTATATGGACCTTTATACTTGTAAGTACGTTCTTTGATATGCGTATAACCTGAAAACTTTTTAGGAATATCAATAAGAATGAATACTCCAGAAAATGCACTATAAGTCGCAAGTGAGAATATCCTTGTTTCGCTAATCCTTATCGGAATTCCTTTATATGAAGTAAAAAAGCAATCGTCATTTTCTATTCCCATAACCAAATCGTAAAGTTTTGATTTCTTGATTTCGTCAATGCTTATACCATAAGCGGAGCCCCATTTCATATTGCCAAATGCAGTCATTAGGGTAGGCATTATTCGTTTTTTAATTTTAAGTTCGAATTCCTTTTTAAAATGTCTTTTCACGACACTACCCCAGATTAGTCCAAGTAAAACTGAATACCATAGTGCTGTGAAAATATGAGTTTTTATGGCAATCATTAAAAAGAATGATGTAACGGCAACAAGTATCCTCGTATAGAAAGATTTTTTGTTAGCTTTTTTTTGTAAAGATATCCTTTCCTGTTCAAAGTGTTTTAGAGCAGGCACAACTCGTTCTCTATAAATTTCAGTATAATTTTTTCTATATTGGTGGAATTCATTATTCATATAGGCTTCAGTGTATAATGCGCAAGTGATTTTAAAATCATCTAAATTATGTATATAAAAACGCTGCCAATAATGACAGCGTTTTATTAATTTTATTTTTATGAATTTTATTTCAATGCGAAAGTCATATCTGCTTCAACGCAAACTTTTCCGTCAACAGAACCAACACCGTGAGCTTTACAGATAGGTCCTTTTACCTTTGTAACTTCAATGTGCATGTCAAATCTGTCGCCCGGTCTTACGATATTTTTAAATCTTACACCGTCAACTCCTGCGTATAATGTTAATTTACCTTTGTATTCAGGTAAAGACATCAAGATAGGAGCTGAACATTGAGCCATTGCTTCAAGCTGCAAAACCCCAGGCATAATCGGGTTGTTAGGGAAATGACCTTGGAAGAATTGTTCATTCATTGTCATATTTTTGTAACCTTTAGCAGATTTTCCCGGAATGCATTCTGTAATTCTATCTACCAAAAGGAACGGATATCTGTGAGGAATCATTTCCATAATTTGCATCGTGTCAAAAGTTAAAACTTGTTCTTCTGTCATTTTTCTCTCCTTATTATTTACATTCTATTAATTTATCTTTTAAAAGTTTTGCGACTTTAACGTGAACGGCATGCCCTGCTTCTTTCGCCAAAATTTGGCATTTCATATCGAGCGGATTAACCCCCGTTAAGTATAAATCCCCGATTAAATCAAGCATTTTATGCTTGACGGGCTCTTTATCCGAACGAAGTTCGGTAGTATACCCCTCCTCAGTTAAGCCAACAGTATTTTCGTAAGTCACGCCTTGCGCAAACCCGAGCATCTGATATTTTTTCAAGTCTTTATAAAAACCGAAAGTCCTAGCCTCAGTTATCTCGTCCATATTTTTAGGATTGTAATTTATAAAACAACTCCTCAAATCTTTATGGTCGTAATTAACCGCATAAGACATAAAAAGTTCGTCAGACGGTAAAATTACAAGGCTGGTTTTTCCGTTTATGTAATAAACAGTTTCTTTAACCTTATATCTTTGTGGTCTGTAAAGAAGCGGTTTATCAACCCCCGCTTTTTTAAACAGTTCAACCCATTGCTTTGAACTTCCGTCAAGGATTGGAACTTCCCCGCCATCCATGTGGATATCGACTGAATTAATCCCGCAAATTGCAAGAGCAGCCGTTAAGTGCTCCGTAAGCATAGCTTTAGCCTTGTTTTTACCGAGAACTACGCAATGGTCTGTTGCAACAACATTATCTGCGATACCTTCAAAAACTTCTCCATCAATAAAGTATCTTATTTTTCCTGATTTTGAAGGGCAGAATTTAACAGTACACGGCTTGTTTTTCATCAAGCCGTTACCTGTTATCTGAGTTTCTTTTTTTAGTGTAATCACTATTGGTGTTCCTCTACAAATGCATCAAGCATCGGTTCAAATTTTCTGAATTTTGCGAAAATGTCTTGAGCATCTTTCATTGTTTTGAGTTGTTTGATAAATTCTTTTCTCGGAACAGCCGGAATACCTACAACAATTGATTTTTCAGGGAATGATTTTGTAACCCCTGCTTTTGCCGTAATAATTGTATCTGCACCGATTTCGATGTGATCAGCAAGACCTGCTTGACCTGCAATAACTACTCTGTCTCCGATTACGCAGCTTCCCGCAATACCGACTTGAGATACGATTAAGCAGCCTTTGCCGATGCGGCAGTTGTGACCAATCATTACAAGGTCGTCGATTTTTGTGTTATCGCCGATAACGGTGTTTTCAATAGTTCCACGGTCTATTGCTGTATTTGCACCGATTTCAACGTTGTTTCCGATAACAACGGAACCTATTGACGGAATTTTGAAGATTACATGCTTAGTATTTTCTTCTTTAATTGCGCCGTCTTTTCTTGCCTGTTCAATGTTGTCAGGGTTTTCTGTTACAAAGCTGAAGCCGTCAGCCCCTAAAGATACTCCGTGGTGAAGAATTACGTCATCCCCTACTTTAACTCTGTCCCCGATGTTAACGCCAGGGTGGAAGAAGCAGTTTTTACCAATAACAGCTCCGCCGCCGATGTAAGAGTTTGGCATAATTTTTGTATTATCTCCGATTACAGCATCATGAGAAATTACAACATTTGCTCCGATTTGTACGTTTTCGCCAAGTTTTGCGCTAGGGTCAACAACAGCTGTCGGATGAACCCCTTCATTAACAACCGGTGCTACGTAGAAAAGATTTAGCAACTTCATCATAGCTAAACGTGGTCTTTCAACTTCAATAGTAGTAAATCCGTCAATCTGTACACCTAAAGGAACAAGAGCAGCTTTAGCTTGAGATTTTGCAAGATTCGCAATTTCATCTTCGCCAAGCGCAAGAGCAAGTGTTGTTTCATCAGCCAAAAGCGGAGGTGCAATTTTTTCAATCTTTGCATCTTGAGCTTTTGTGAGCATACCGCCTACAATGTGTGTAATTTCTTCTACTGTAAAAGATTTCATTTGTATCTCCTTTATTTTATAAATATTTTATAGTCATTCTGAGTCGTAAGTTAACTTTAGTTATTAAGTTTTCATTTTCTCTATTGTATTTGTTGTTGATTTCCCATGTACAAATTCAATAAATTCTACACGAGTTCCGTTTTTTCTCATAATATCAGCCTCGGGAAGAGTTTCTATTGTGTAATCTGCCCCTTTCGTATAGACATCGGGTTTGATTTCATCAAGAAGATTTCTCGGGCTGTCTTCGTCAAAAAGTACGACATAATCAACACAAGACAGAGCACAAAGTATCTCAGCTCGGTCATTTTCGTTGTTTATGGGACGGGAGGGACCTTTAATAGAACGGACAGATTTATCTGAATTTAGCAAAACAAGACTCTTATCGGCAAAGCTTTTTGTTTTTTGCAAATATCTTACATGTCCGATATGCAGAATATCAAAACAGCCGTTTGTAGCGACTATGGTTTTCCCTTCCGCCTGAAGGTTACGTACAAACTCTACAATATTCTCTCTTCTAAGAATCTGTCCCATTTAATATCCTCTAATCCTTATATTCCGATTTTATCAGAAACAAAGTATTAGAGCTACATATATTAACAAAACTACATAAAACAAGATATGTATATCTATCGAAATTGTACATTTTCAATCAGCCACCACCTCCGCCACTCCGCTTCGGGAAGCAGGCTCACACGACTCCTTCGTCGTCGGTTTCCTTTGCGCCCTGTGGGGTAAGGAAATCCAAGACGGAGGTTGTGAGGGGCTTTTCTTCTCTTTACTTCGCAAACAAAGAGAAAGGAATCAACGAAAATGAATTTTATTTATCTTGTAAACGGACTCCAAGGTGCCCATACAGAGTTTGCTGAGGTAGAAATTTCTTTATATGAATTCGAAACAAAAGCATCGCTGTTGTTTACTTTTAATATATACTTTGCTCTTGGTCCAATAATGGATTTTGCTGTTTCTGTTATGTATTTTTGGAGTTTTGCCTCTTCAGCGGCTTTTTGGGCACGTTTTTGGGCAAGCTTTCGTTCTTTTAAAACTGCATGTACTGTGATTGTTTTGTTAATTTTCATATAACAGCCTTTCTATACTTGTAATTTAAAAAAGTTGCATTTCAATAATTTTTTTGCAAATTCTGACCGTGTTTAAAGCTGCACCAATTCTTAAGTTATCTGCAACGCACCAAAGAGAAATTCCGTTTTTGAATGCCAGATTTTTTCTCACACGTCCGACAAAAACGGGGTTTACTCCGGATGCATCCCGAGTTGTAGGATATTCAAAATTTTCAGGATTATCAATAATTTCCACCCCAAAGGAGTTTGACAATATTTCACGAACTTCGTCAGGTGAAATTTCTCCTTCGAATTCTATGTCAACAGCTTCGGAGTGTCCGTTGTATACAGGAACTCTTGCTGCAGTGCATGAAATAGGTAAATCTTCAGGGAAGTGAAGAATTTTTTTAGTTTCGTTAACGACTTTCATTTCCTCTTTTGTGTAACCGTTTTCCGTGAATACGTCAATTTGCGGGATTACGTTAAAAGAAATAGGTTTTTTAAACGCTTTGTTTTCAAACTCTTTGCCTTCCAGACGAGCTTTTGTATCTTCGGTAAGTTCGTTTATTGCTGCAAGTCCCGCTCCTGATACGGCTTGATAGGTTGAAACAATAAGCCTTTTGATTTTTGCTTTTTCGTGTAAAGGTTTTAGAACAAGCATTAACTGTGAAGTTGAGCAGTTAGGGTTTGCGATAATACCTTTGTGTTTTTTCAAGTCATCGTCATTAACGTAAGCAATAACAAGCGGAACATCTTTGTCCATTCTGAATGCGCTTGAATTGTCAATTAAAACTCCTCCGCGTTTTACGATTTCAGGCGCAAATTTTTGCGAAGTTGAGCCGCCTGCTGATGCAAGAACTATGTTGACGCCGTCAAAACTTTCAGGTTTTGCTTCTTCAACAGTATAAGTTTTTCCTTGAAACTCAATTTTTTTACCTGCACTCTTAGGGCTGGATAAAAACTTTATTTCATTATATTCAATACTTAATTCGTCAATAATTTTAATGATTTCTCTGCCGACAACTCCTGTTGCGCCGAGTATTGCAATGTTTGGTTTTCTTGTCATTTGTTTTTCCTTTATCACCAATTATTTCTTGTAAGTATCTGTTTGGCATTTCTGTCAAACATTTTATCCTTGTACCATACGCCTTTAAATTTGCCGTCTGGTTCATAAACGTATTGTAAATCTTTTGATACAAAGTATATTGCACCTGAAAGTTTTCCGTTAGCTCTATATTGTTTTGAATAATACGGAAAATTAGGATACTTGTCTGATGATTCGTCAACATATATAAGTTTACCAAAAGCTGTGTAGTAGTAAACGTTACGCATATTATCTTTATACTGAACGGCATAGCTGTATAACAAATCATTACGTATAAAAAATCCGCACAAATTTGCGTTTTTTGTTTCTGTTGCACCGTTAGATATTAACCTGTAATGAGTTTTCTGATTTGAGTCTTTCAGGAACTCTTCGTATTTTTTTCTAAACTCTTTTTTGTTGACGGATATTACATCGCCATTACCAAAAATTGCTTCACGGTAGGTTTTAATAGCATCGTCTCTCTGAAACTGGAGCATGTTAACCCAATTGAATTCAACCCCTGTGATTAGGGTTGTTTCATTTGCGAGAGAATAGTTTCCGCCTGTTAATGTTAAAATTATTCCGAAAATTATTAATAATTTTTTCATCAATACTCCTTATTCTATGATTGTAGCACAAATTTTTTGTACAAAAAACGGTATGCAATAATTTGATTTTGTTGACCTGATATTGTAGTGTATTATGAGGGAGGGTTGACACTCAAAGTTAAGTGTGCCAAAAGTTTTCAGCAATTGTAAAAAAATATAAACCGAGAATGTAACAAAAAATTAACAATTCATATTCTTATATGAGAAAATTCCTTGACTACTAATTTTGTTAAGAATATTATTAAATAACATGTAAAATTAAAGTTGGAGTAGGTATGCCCATTTTTAGGAAGCTCCAAATTTCATAAAGAGTTTATCACCCTGAAACCGTTTAATACCAAAGCTTTTCATTAGTATTTCAGTTTTAAGAGATAAAAGGTTAACAGCCTTAAGTTAGAATTTAGAAAACCATTTTTATAGTACGTACACCATTTATTTAACGAGGTGATTTAATGTCTAAGACAAAAATAGCTAACAGAGTAACACCTATGGGTATTCCGCATACTCGTTTGGATGATTTACCGGACCTTATTGAAGTGCAAAAAAAATCTTTTGAATGGTTCTTGAAAGAAGGTTTAAAAGAAGAATTGCTTTCATTCAGTCCTATTAAAGATTACACAGGAAGATTAGAATTACACTTCCTGCCGAACTATACTTTTGACAACGCTAAATATACCGTTGAAGAAGCAAGAATTCATGACGCTACTTACGCAAAACAATTACGCGTTATGATTAGATTAGTTAACCGTGACAGCGGTGAAATTAAAGAACAAGAAGTTTACATCGGCGACATCCCTACAATGACTGACAAAGGTACTTTCATTGTTAACGGTGCGGAACGTGTTATCGTTTCTCAAATTGTTCGTTCTCCAGGTGTTTACTTTAAGCGTGAAGTTTCTCCGGCAGGTAAACGTTTATACAACGCAACCATGATTCCTAACCGCGGTGCGTGGTTGAAAATCGAAACAGATTCTAACGATTTGATTTACGTTAAAATCGACAAAAACAGAAAAATCTTGGCTACAACATTGTTAAAAGCAATGGGTATTACTGTTTCTGAAATGGAATCTTTATTCACTCACTTCGATTTCTTGAAGAAAACTTTGGATAAAGATACAGCTGAAACTACAGATGACGCTTTAGTGGAAGTTTATAAAAAATTAAGACCGGGCGACCCTGCTTCACCTCAAGGCGGACGTCAAATCCTCGAAGCTCGTTTCTTTGATGAAAAGAAATACGATATTGGTCGTGTAGGTCGTTATAAATTAAACAAAAAATTGAACTTGAATATTCCGAAAAACCAAAGAACATTAACAGTTCAAGATATCGTAGCTTCAATCGAATACTTGATTAACTTAACTTATGACGAGGGCGTTGTTGACGATATCG
>CAYUQM010000016.1:0-42963 GCA_964446855.1 uncultured Muribaculaceae bacterium | reverse complement strand
GTAGCCAAGTGAGCAACTAAAGCCAAATCCATTTCTTCTTGAACAGAGTTAGCAGCAAGCATTGCATAACCTGTGTTACGGCAACCCATAACGTCTGTATGGTCGCCAAAAATTGCAAGTGATTGAGCCGCCAAAGCACGAGCAGAAACGTGCATAACGTGAGGCAGCATTTCCCCTGCAGCCTTATGCATTACAGGAATCATCAACAACAAACCTTGAGAAGCTGTATATGTTGAAGTTAAAGCACCTGCAGCCAAAGAACCGTGAACTGCACCTGCAGCACCTGCTTCTGATTGCATTTCAGCAACTTTTACTGTTTTGCCCCAGATATTCTTTTTACCCTGAGACGCCCATTCGTCAATCCATTCACCCATAGTAGAGGAAGGAGTGATTGGGTAAATTGCGGAAACTTCACTTAACGCATAAGCAATATGCGCTGCGGCGTAGTTACCGTCAACTGTTATTGTTTTACCAGCCATAATTTAATAACCTCCTTATTTAATACGCTATATATTATGGTACACTTATACCTGACATGATAATACAAACATTTTTTTTTGCCAAAGAAATTTCACTAAATTCTCCATGTAAAAATATGTAACAAAACTCAATTTTTTTTACACGAAAGGGTAAAATTATTATTTCAGGGCATTTATATAATGCGGAAGGAATACGATATGAATATAACCCCTATATTTACCAATTTTCAAACTAATTTAAACAATCAAGCAAAAAATCGTTTTAGGAATAATAATTCTTTTACAAAGCCAAACAGTCTTGGGTATTTGGCACAGGATACCGTAAGCTTTGGAATAAGAGCCTCAGCAGGCAATACTCTTAAAGAAATAACTAAAAACTCTTACGAAAAAGCCATGCCAGACTTAAGAAGCCAAGGTATTAAGTTTTTGGATACCGTATGGGTAATTGCTGAAAAATACAAAGACAGAGGGGTAGCCTTACCGAAAAGATCTGTTGCGGAAAAAGCAATAGTAAAAGGCTCAAATTCTTTTATATCAAAACTACTCAGAAGCGGGGCTGCCCCTTCCGATAGAATTAGAACAACCATGTATGTAAGCAACCCTTATGATTTTAAATTACTAAGAGAAATTTTAGATGATTTTAAACTCAGAGGGTATGAGATTGACAGACCAATGATAAAAGGAGGCGGTAAAAAGCCTGACTTTGATATCAGACTGAAAGGTGTAACCGAACAGGACACAAAAGTGTTGGGATCTGACCTGCAAAAATGTATAGGTGAACCGTTAAAAACAGGTTATGAAGATATTCAAATGCGTTTTGTTGACGTGAACCGCAAAAAGAACAAAAAGCAACCTATCGAACTAATTATTTTATATGGCGAAAATTACTCAAAAGCAAAAGAAGCAGAGTCATATTATTCATACGATATCAGAAGAGTATTGGGAAAATTGTTACATATATCAAAAATAGAAAATCCAAAAATTACAACACCGGCTGCAATGGTTCAAGATAATGTCAAGAGAATTTCTCAAATGCTTGTAAACAATATTTCCAGACCATTATTCCATAATGCAAAAAGCAAAGATTTTGCTCCAAGTAACGTTACCTTATCAGCTTCCTTGAGCAGCGCAAATTGCAAAGACTTGAAAAAATTAGTCCGAAACATAAAGAAGATGACGTTAGAACATTACTATAAGGAAATCGAAAAAGTACTTTCATTGGATTACACCCCTGAAATTGAAAAAATGATAAAAGCCTCTTCCGAATACAAAGAACGTGCAGACAAAACCATTTACACTAAAGATATTTCTGAAATGAGAAATTTCGTCAAAAAACAACTGCTCGCTCAAAAACGAGAAGATATACAAGTTCTTAGCGAAGTTGACGAAAGATTAACCTTAACCATAGAAAAATTCGGAGAAAAGCCTAAAGCTGAATAACCGCTACGGTTTCAACGTGGTAAGTGTGACAAAACATATCAAAAGGTTGTATAGATTTAATCTTGCAGCCTTTTTCAATTAAGTACTTCAAATCTCGTGCTAAAGTTGCAGGGTTGCAGCTCACATAGATTATCTCTTTTTTAGTATGTGCCAATGTTTCATCAAGAGATTCTTTTGTACAACCTTTACGAGGCGGATCCAAAATTGTTATGTCAAATTTCCTTTTAACAGATTTTAAATACTTCGTGGTATCTTCGGCATGAAGTTCAACATTTTGAATATTGTTGAATTTTAAAACCTCTTTAGCTTTTTCGATAGAATCTTCATTAGCTTCAACACTAACAACCTCTTTTGCCGCATCGCTGACAATAATTCCAAAGGTTGCAATTCCCGCGTAAGCATCCAGAACGGTAGGATAATCAAATTTGCTAATCTCATTCTTTACATAAGAAAAAATATTCTCCGCACTCTTAGGGTTAACCTGAAAAAATGTAGTAGCCCCAATTTTGAACACTTTATTCAGAACTTTTTCTTCAACAAAATCCTGACCGCATATACACTCAGAATTTTGACCTAAAATAACATTTGTCTGTTTCGAATTCAAGTTAACACAAACCCCAACAACAACCTCAAACTCTTCAAAAATGGATTTTGCAAAATCACGTAATCTCGGGAAGGATTTTTTTGCATTAAGAACAAGAGTAACCAAAACTTGCCCTGTATTTGCAGAAACCCTCAAAACGACATGCCTTAAATCCCCGATATGTTTTTTTTCGTTATATCCTGAAATTCCGTAATCAAACGCCTTAACTCTTATATATTCAATAATTTCATCACAAATTGAAGGTTGAATTGGACAATATTTTAAATTAACAATTTCATGACTTTGCGGTTTGTAATAACCTGCAAGAAGCCGCTTAGAAACCTTTGTTTGAGATATAGGATACTGAACTTTATGACGATAAACTTTATTTTCAGGACTTCTTACCGGAAGCGGAACTTCAATCTCCATGCCGGCAATTGAAGAAAGAGAATCTTCAACAATTTGGCGTTTCAGCTCAAGTTGGTAATCATAATCAATAAACTGAAGCTGACAAGCTCCACAAACATTTTGCATAGGACAAAACGGCAAAACCCTGTGAGGAGATGGGGTTATTATATCAATAACCTTAGCATTTGCATAACTATTTGTAAGCTTCGTAATTTTAACTTTAACAACATCATCAGGACAAGTATTTTCAACAAAAACAACAAATCCGCCAACCTTGGCAATACCTGTACCAAGATTTGAAAATTTTTCTATATTAACTGTTATTTCATCATTGATAAGCATAAAAGAATTATAATATAAAAAATATAAAAAAAGTTATTGACAACAAAATATATTTAGGTTAGGATTAGAAATGTCGAAAGACAAGGGCGTTTAGCTCAGTTGGTAGAGCGTCTCCCTTACAAGGAGAGGGTCAGAAGTTCGAGTCTTCTAACGCCCACCATAAAAAGAGGTTAGGATTTTATCCTTAGCCTCTTTTTATTTTGCGTGTTTTGATAACGAGAAGTTTCTTCTGAAGTTCGACGACCTGTGAGCTGAGTGCGCAGTGTCCGAAACGATAACAATCGGTCCGAAGGACATAGTTTCGGACACGTAGGCACGGAAACAAACCCTGATTTTGAAGATTTATTTTAGATTGGACGTAAAAACTTACAACCGGCAAGATGCTGAAACAAGTTCAGCATGACAATTTTTCTAACGCCAACATGTTCGATTAAGCCCGCCGCAAGTCAAAATGCCAAGGCTCGCAGTGTCGCCAATTTCCACCCCAAGTATATCCCATACGTTGCCAGTATGCAGCTAATTTTTTGTATTGCGGGTCGTTCTTATCGTTGGCATTTGCCCCTTTAATTTTTATATCAACAGCTTCTCCACTTTCGTGTCTTGAATGTCCGGGTTTTGCTGCAAATCCCGGACGGGCTGTTTTATATATTTGAGCTTGTTCCGCATAAGTTCTAAAAATACTGCGCTTAGAATTATATGAAATTTCTATCCCTTGAGTTTTAGCATACTCTGTCAGCTTTACAACCGCATGCTGCATCTCCGGTGTCAAGTGCCTGAAAGCATCTTGCTTTTCCTTCGTATTAAACCCATAAGAAGTAAGCTGTTTATTACTCAAATTTAATCTGGTATAAGAGTTGTTATTACTTGTTAGAAATGTATTTTTTCCGGTTGACAAAAAACTATCATTCTTCTTGGAAAAAGACAGTTCCGGAACGTTTATGGTTGCAGCACTCGTAGGCGTATATGCTGTTTGAGCATCCCTGTTTAACAAGAACCCAAAAACACTACCGTTGTCTGTTTTTGTTGAAGTATTCCAAACATTTGAATACCCAAAATTAAAAATAGGTAAAGACAAGTTATTATCCAGCGACAAATTAGGGCAGGTATAATTATACCCAAAACTACAGTCACTATTAAGCATAAACATCGGAGGTGAAAATGCATAATAATCCTGATATGAATTAGAAAAATTCAATGTATCCGTATACTTTATTATCCCCATAAGAAAATCCCCTTATATTTATAAAGTATACAAGAGGCTTTTTATTGACATTTTTAGATACTTTGTAACAAAAACTATACAAACTTAACAAAATCAGAAATTTCATGCCTGTCACTATGCCTAGGACTTGGAGTGGCATCATCCGCCGGATAACCTATAGGGAAGATAGCAACAGGTACAATATTTTCAGGGAGCTCAAATTTTTCAACAACAACAGTAGGATTAAAATACCCAACCCAAGTTGTTCCAAGCCCCAAATTAGTAACCTCAAGCATCATTTGAGCAGCTACAATACTTGCATCAATATTACCGAAATCAGAACCATCAAAATTACGTTTCCAACTCACATTTTTATCATAACAAACCAATATTGCAAGCGGAGCATCAAAGTGATATGGCGTACATTCTTTTAAGGTATTTAGGCTAGCTTCACTTTTCAGCACATATAACCTCTGAGGTTGGGAATTAACTGCCGTAGGAGCAAGCCTTGCTGCTTCCAAAACAGCATCAACCTTGTCCTGTTCAACTTTTCTGTCACTAAACTTTCTGCAAGAATATCTTTCTTTAAATAAATTCAACAAATCCATAAAACTCTCCTAATTTTTGTTAAGATACTTTTGTAAAATCAACTTTTTTAATGCTCTTGAATAAACCGCCAGCGGATCTATTGAAAGAACCTTATCTAAAGATGCTATCGCACCTTCATAATCTGCAAGTTTCTTTTTTATTACCGCAGAATAATAATGCGCATCCAAGAATTTATCATCTAATTCTACCGCTCTTTCTAAATCTTTCAATGCTGACTTGAGTTCTTCAGAAGTCTGCTGCTCCTTAAGCAAAACAGTTTGCGCACGGTTATAGTAAGCATCAATCATTTTTGAATTAAGTTCAATAGCTTTTGAATAATTTTCATAAGCACTCTCTAATTCTTTCTTATTATGCAAAGCTATTGCTTTTGAGAAATACGCCACTGCTGAACCGGATTCAAGCTCTATTGCTTTATCCAAAGCCTCAAGCGCAACATCAAAATTTCCGTTATTGGTTTCGGTTATACCTAGATTTAAATAATATTTATAATCTTTATTTTCCATAAGAAAATAATAAATTAAACTCCAAAATTTTACAATAGAAAACAAACTACCGTTTTGGATAATGAATTATAAAAAAGAATCAGCAATAATCAAATTATGAATACGGTAAACAAATTACTTAAGGCTCTTGGGCATAATACAATATTACATTTTGACAAATGGACAGAAAATCACGCAATTATTGCAGGCAAAAAGAAGTGGATTGCAAACATTCTTCCATATCAATTACTGGAGAGAAGTATAAAAAAAGCAGTAGAGTCTATAGTCACGTTATGCGAATGCGAAAACTTTTTCAAACATTTTCCTGACAAAATAGAAACTCCAAACTACGGAGATACTTGGGGACGAGTTGCAAATTATATTGAAATAAACAACCGCGCAATTGCAGAAATGCATGAGGGAAATTCAAGAAACGGAATTTTAAGTACAATAAAACTTCTTCCGGCAATTCCACCCTCTGCAAAAAGTTGGGCTAACTGCATTATAATTTCACAAATATTTCCCAATATCTACGGCGACGGAATAATTAAAGCACCGTGGGAAGAAAATTCTATCTACGGGATAAAGCTAAATACTGAATATAGTCAAAACATAATTGTCCAAAACATTACAGAAAAAATAACACCGGAAGAACAGCTTCAGGCATTCAACGACTTGGCACATTTTCACGGACTAAAAACAGGATTTAGAACCGTAATCTCCGCAGACCAGATAAAAGTAGAGTATCCAAACCGCGAAGAAGGTTTTAATTGGTGTAACTCCGAGCACCAGGAAATTTTTATAAATGAACACGTCAAACTTATTAATCTCGGATTTGAATGCATATTTTTTGACTCAGCTAAACATATCGGAGGATACGACTGTGAAAATTACACAGGCGTAGGAGATTTACCTGAATATCAACAAATGCAATACATATTAAATGAAATTCGCTCAAGAACAGGAAAAACAAACCTGAGCTTTGTCGGAGAAAAAAGTACCGGAGATTTTGAAAGATACCAAAAACTCGGGCTGACTGCCGGTACTGCTTTTTTGCCGCCAAATGATTATGAAACAATAAAGGAATGGGCTAAACGCTTAAAATATAATCGAGAATACGCTCCGGGAATTGAAGTATCAAACGATAATGACAACGGCGGCTCCAGATATGAAGACAGACTTAACAAACTGCACAACTGCCTTTTTGCTTACGAATTTCCAAGTGATAAACTCCCAAGTTTCATGCAGATGGAAGACTTATTTCCACTCAGATATGATACATCAACCCACCATCTTATGATGACAAACCCATCATATTCTATTGACGGCTCTCCGTTCTCTCACTGGAAAAACCTATTTACTACGGAAGACGGAAGGGCATACAACGCAAAAACCGCAGAACTGTTCAGACATGCTCTCAACCTGTAATATAAAACAAGTTATGTTATAATTTAAACATGACAAATTTATCTAACCTTTTTGATATCGGAAGAAATTTATACGCGGAGCCTTCATACAGAAGTAATTCCGGCAAGGCGCTTATGCCTTTGAGATACTTTTTTGAGTTGACATACAGGTGCAACCTTCAGTGTCCTTATTGTTACGTAGGAAATGACAGAGGAAAGGAAGAACTTACAACAGAGGAATGGTTTAAGATTATAGACCAAATTCCTTGGTATTCATTTGTAACCATTGTCGGCGGAGAACCTCTTATTAGAAAAGACTTTATTGATATCCTTATGCATACGACAAAGAAAACTTTCGGCAAGCTTAACGTTGTATCAAACGGGATATTAATAAATGATGAAATAATTGAGGCCTTCATCAAAAGTAAAATGATGTTACTATCTGTATCTCTTGACGGGTATGGAAAGAACCACGACAAAAATCGCGCAAAAGACGGTATTTTTGAAAAAATTATGTCTAATTTTGAAAATTTGAACTCTCGTTCAAAGCGTCCTATGATTGATATTAAAACGATTGTATTGGAAAATAATCTTGATGATTTGGTGAAATTGTATAAAATGTGTGATGAAATGAATTTTAACTTTTTATCAATTTCATTCTTACGCAACAACAATCTGAAACAAAATTCCGTTTTATTTGAAAGCTTTGTTCCTGAATTTAACCAAAATTATCCTATTGAAAAATATTTTGACATGAAACATTTCAAAGAGGTATACAAAGAACTGGAAAGCCTGTCAAAAAAATCAAAAGTTCAATTAAGATTTTCACCGAAGTTTGAATACAATAAAAACCCGCTTGAAGCTATAGAAAAATTTTTTAACACCCCTTCAGATACCCCTGTAAGCGAGATATATAAACCTTGCAAATATCCGTTTTCAAACATGATGATTACTCCGGCAGGAGATGTATACCCTTGCTTATCACAAAAAATCGGGAACGTTAAAGATAAGAAAATTATTGAAGTTTTCAATATGCCGCATTACAGATGCTTTAGGAAAAATTTAAAAGCTGCAAAAGTCTTTGGAGCTTGCCAAATGTGTTGCGAACTTTGCGTAAAATAACAACTTGCTAAATCCCTAAAATTGTTTTATAATTGGCTTATGGAAAGAGCTACCGTAAAATTACAGGGTTTTAATGTCGATACTTTTACGTTTGAAGAGGCATTGGAGTATATTACTGAAAATCATGGACAGGTTGTAACTATTAATCCGGAAATGATTCAGTATGCTAAGCAAAACAAGGATTTTGCGAACTTAATTAGCAATGCGGAAATGGTTACACCTGACGGTATCGGGGTTGAAATCGGGCTAAGAATTCTCGGACATAAGGTTCGGCGCATTGCCGGAGTTGAGTTTGCGCGTAAACTTGTAGACAAGTTTAGCGAAAACTCTTCCCCTATAGCGTTTATCGGCGCAAAACCGGAAATAATCACTAAAGCTGTAGAAAATGTAAAAAGAGAAACCCCTTCATTAAATGTTTGTTACGTTCAGGACGGATACTTCAAGGATGAGAACAAAGTTTTGGAAAAACTTAAAAACTCAGGGGCAAAACTTGTGCTTGTCGCACTTGGTTCGCCTAAGCAAGAATTCTTTATTAAAAAGGCCAAAAAGCTTTTGCCTGACGCAGTTATGGTTGGTATCGGCGGAAGTTTTGATGTATGGTCGGGAGTTGTCAAAAGAGCACCTGAAATATATCAAAAACTCGGATTGGAATGGCTTTATCGGACAATAAAAGAACCGAAAAGATTTAAAAGGATTTTTCCTACATTACCGCTATTTGTATTAAAAGTTTTACAAGAAAAATTTGGAGCATAATATGTTAGAAAAACACGAGATTGAAGAGTTAAAAGAATGTTGTAAAGAAAATCGTCGTAATATTTTGAGTATGGTTTATAACGCTCAGTCTGGGCACATTGGCGGTTCACTTTCTTCAACAGAATTAGTAACTGTTTTGTTTCACAAATGTATGAAGCTCATACCGAAATGGACAAAAGACAAAGAGTTTCAAAACCGTGACAGATTTGTTCTTTCAAAAGGACATGTTTCTCCAATATATTACTGCAATTTAGCTCAAATGGGATTATTCCCTAAAAAAGAATTAATGACATTCCGAAAATTCGGTTCTAAATTACAGGGACATCCGGCGACATTCTGTCCCGGGGTAGATGCTGCAACCGGTTCATTAGGTCAAGGTCTGTCAATTGCCTGCGGAATGGCTATGGGTTTAAAAATAGATAAAAATCCCGCAAACGTTTTTGTTCTGTTAGGTGACGGTGAACTCCAAGAAGGAAGTGTATGGGAAGCATTTATGAATGCTCCTTGCAGAGGTTTGGATAATTTAGTTGCTATTATTGACAGAAACAGGCTTCAAATTGACGGGTGTACCGAAAATATTAAGGCACTGGACAATCTCGCTGATAAGATTCGAGCTTTTAACTGGCACGTTATTGAAATTGACGGGCATGATATTGAACAAATTTATGATGCCATTGAAGAAGGTAAACGTGCTGATAAACCGACTGCTATTATTGCTAATACTGTTAAAGGTAAAGGAGTGAGCTTTATGGAAAACAATGCCGGCTGGCATGGTAAAGCTCCTAAAAAAGAAGAGTACGAAAAAGCAATGGAAGAATTGAAATAATGATATATGATACGTTAGATAATTTACATAAATACGATAAAATTGTAACTCCGGAAATATTGGATTTCGTCAAAAGTTTGAATGTTAATTCTGCATGCAG
The DNA here is from genome assembly GCA_964446855.1 of uncultured Muribaculaceae bacterium. GTDB lineage: Bacteria > Cyanobacteriota > Vampirovibrionia > Gastranaerophilales > Gastranaerophilaceae > UBA1221. The sequence continues at coordinate 33,212 of CAYUQM010000016.1, read as the reverse complement.
ACGTTACGAAATCTCTGACAAAGTTTATGCAAATATAGAAGAATATTGTACAAAGAGTGAATTTGAGAGTTCGCTTGAGGGGCATAGGAAATATATTGATATTCAACTGTTAATTTATGGGGAAGAACGCATAAATTTTATTAATATTGACGGGTTGAAAATCCTTAAAAATTATGACTGTGAAAAAGATATTCTTTTCTATAAAAAACCTAAAGCGGAACTAAACAAGATATATCTTAACGGCACAAATTTCGCAATTTTTTATCCTGATGATGCTCATGCCCCGCAGATTACGACCTTAAATCTTCAAAATAACGTCAAAAAAGTTGTGATAAAAATTGCGGTAGATTGGCTATGATTCATGCGGTTATATTTGATTTGGACGGTACTCTGTTGAATACCCTTGATGATTTATGCGAGAGCACCAACTTTGCGTTACAGAAGTTCGGTTATCCGAAAAGAACTCTTGAAGAGGTAAGGGGATTTGTCGGGAACGGGGTCAGAAAGCTTATAGAACGAGCTGTTCCTGTTGGGGTTGAAGATATAGAAGATTGTTTAAGTACATTCAAGGAGCATTATTCCGCTAACATGTATAACAAAACAGCTCCTTATGACGGGGTTCTTGAAATGCTTAAAGAACTTCGCTTGAAAGGTATTCATACGGCTGTTGTATCAAATAAGTTCGATACGGCAGTGAAAGAATTGTGCAAAAAATATTTTGGGGATTTGGTTCAGGTCGCAATAGGAGAAAACGAAGCGTCCGGAGTCCGCAAAAAGCCTGCTCCTGACAGTGTCTTTAGGGCTATGGAGGAATTGAAAGTTTCAATAGAAAATGTTATTTATATCGGAGATTCGGAAACCGATATTCAAACGGCAAATAATGCTGAAATTGAATGTGTCGGATGTTGTTGGGGGTTTAGAAGTCGTGAAATTTTAGAAGAATACGGCGCAAGGTTTATCGTTGAAACGCCGCAAGAAATTTTAAAAATTGTAGGGGTAAATTTATGACGCTTCAGGGTTTCGTAAAAAAAATAATCCGAATATATAATGAATACAGACCACTTTCGCCTGTCGTCTTACGTCGATTAAAAACACTCAAAACCGATAAAAAGAAAATTTTATTAATTTCTCACGAACTTTCCTACACCGGTGCGCCTATTGTATTGGTGAATATTGCTAAAATTTTAAAAAAATATGATTTTGAAGTTGTTGTATTGTCCTATTTGGATGGCGGATTGGAAAAAGAATTAAGAAAAGAAAAAATTCCGGTATATATCACAGGCTTCTTGTTTAACGATTCCGAAAAATTTAAGGAAGCGGTAAAAACATTTGATTTAGTTATTGCAAATACTATCGTTACATATCGTTCAATATGGCATTTACACGGTTTGGTAGATTTTATATGGTTAATTCACGAGGCACAAGCTTTTGAGACCCACCTGTTACCTTTTTACTCAGAGGCAAAACACGGTTGTCCGCCGATAGCGGAGGTGTTCAATGCCTGTAAAGAAATTTATACGGTAAGCGAATATTCTAAAAATGTATTCCTTAAATATATTCCAAATATTCACCTTATTTACAACGGAATTAATGATAAATATACCGAAAAACAAAAACAAAAAAATGACAAAATAATATTTTCCTTTGTTGGCACGGTAAACGACAGAAAAGCCGTGGATATTATTATAGAAGCCGCAATAGCTTTGCCTAAAGAATATTCTTCCAGAATCAGTATAAATATTGTCGGCAATATGCAAAATAATTTTGCAAAACAACTAAGACAAAAAGCTCCTGACATTGTAAAATGGCATGATGAAATAAAAGACAAAACAAAAATAAGAAAAATATACGAAAATACGGATTTATTGATTTGTGTGTCCAGAGATGATCCGGCTCCTCTTGTGGTTACGGAAGCTGCAATGTACGGAGTTCCGTCCGTAATAAGCGAAAACGTAGGTTCAACTTACCTGATTAGCGATAATGAAAGCGGATTTATTATACCTACTAATGACAGTGAAGCGTTAAAAAATGTTCTCATTAAGGTTATTGATAATCCGAATATTCTTGATGATATGAGTGTAAATGTCCGCAAAAAATATTTAGAAACAAGCACTATGGATAAATTCGAAGAAAACTTTATAAATATAGTAAAAAATAAATTAAGTTTAGAGGAAGTTCATGGATAGGAAAAAAGTTCTTGTACATCTGCATTTGTTTTATCATGAACAATTGGATTATTTTATAAGAAAACTTAAAAATATATGTGATTGTGATTGGGATTTGTATGTTACAGTAACTCAATCCGTAGAAAAATCCGAGAAAAAAATTTTAAAATTTAAACCTGATGCTAAAATTATGTCAGTTAAAAATATCGGATACGATGTCTGGCCATTTATTCAGGTGTTGCGTGCCGCAAATATAGCTGAATATGATTACGTTCTAAAACTCCATACAAAAGCCCGATACGGAACTGTTTTAAAAAATTATATATGGAGAAACAAACTGGTAGATGGATTGTTGGAATCAAAAAGACAATTTCGGGCTGTTATTGATAATCTAAATAAGAACAATGACATCGGACTGGCGGCAACAAATTCTTGTATTGTAAAAATAACGGGAGAAGTTCCCGAAGAATCCTATATGTTGAATGATATGCTAAAAAGGTTGAATATCGAGTATTCAAGCAGTAATTCTCTTGAAAACACAACATTTGTTACGGGTACAATGTTTATTGCCAAAACTTGTATATTTAATAAGCTTATTCAATCCTACTTGGAAGAAAGTGATTTTGCGCTTAGTTCAAGCACGGGTGCTTCCGGCTCAAATGCTCACGTAATAGAGAGAATGTTTACCAAATTAACGGCAGATTGCGGAATGAAATTATTGCCGACAAATACTTTTAATATCAGGTTAAAAAATTTCTTACGAAATATAATTAAAATACAATTGATTTCTACAAATACCCAAAATGCAATCAGGGTTTATATTTTATCAAAATATTTCACGCTTAATTTCAAAAAAATAAACATCGAGCTCGAGGGTACTATGCTTGTTAGAAGAGCGTTTTCGCCGAGTGATACAATCAAACATAAAAGACTGGCTGTTTTTGCAGGATTCTGTCCTGACGGGAGAATTCGAAACTCTCAAATATACTATCTCAAAGGCTTAAAAGAGATTTGCGATAACGTAATTTTTGTTGCAGACAGCAAAATTTTTCCAGAAGAGATTGAAAAGATTAAACATCTGGTTTGTTATTGTGAATTTGACCGACATAACGGTTATGATTTTGCGTCATATAAAATCGGGTATAATTATGCGTTAAAAAACGGGTTGCTTGACAGTATAGAAGAGCTTATTCTCTGTAATGACAGTTGTTATGCTCCTATAACCTCTTTTGAAAATCTGACATGTATTGATAGTGATTTTATGGGGGTTACTTCACACTCCAAAAAGTTTAAATACCCAAAACACATCCAGTCATATTTTTATGTATTTAAGTCCAAGGTATTTATGTCAGCACACTTCAAAAATTTCATGGACAGAATTAAACCTCAGAGCAATATTAAAAAGGTTATAAAAAAATACGAATTAAAATTCAGCAGATATTTAGAAAACAAGAACTTCCTCTCAGGCACTATTGTTCCCGAAAAAACTGCTGAAATTCCGAACGAAGTTAATAAAACCTTTTATCCGCTGACATTATTGAAGAAATACAATGTTCCGTTGGTTAAGGTAAAAGTTTTTAATAACAAATATACGGGAAGGCTGGCAGAAAATCCGTATGATGTTTTAGAATACATTAAAACAATAAATCCGGAATTAGCCGAAATAATAAAAAATGAAAACCAAATGTAATTTTGTGATACAATTTTGTAAGACGAATGATTAAGGAGTTATGAATATGCCGTTTGAATTTGTAAGGCAAAAAATAAGGGATGTAATTTTAGTTAAGCCAAAAGTTTTTGGAGACAATAGGGGTTTCTTTATGGAAAGCTATAAGAAATCCGATTTTGTTAACGGTGGAATTGACGTTGACTTTGTACAGGACAACCACTCAAAGTCTTCAGCAAAAGTATTAAGAGGGTTACATTATCAAGAAGCACCTTACGGGCAGGCAAAACTTGTCAGATGTTCAAGGGGAAGAATTTACGACGTTGCTGTTGATATCAGACCTGAATCCGAAACTTTTGGGCAATACGTAAAGGTAGAATTATCAGAAGAAAACAAACAAATGCTTTTTATTCCAGACGGGTTTGCACATGGATTTGTGGTGTTGTCGGATGAGGCAGAACTTCTTTATAAAACGTCAGGTGAATATGCCCCTCACGCAGACAGGGGGCTTATCTGGAATGATAAGGATATTAATATCGATTGGGAAATTGATTTTCAGCCGATATTGTCGGAAAAAGATGCGGGGCAAAAATCTCTAATCGAGATTTTCAAAGAAGGTAAGAAGATAGGATGATAGGAAGGTAAGCTGTTTAATGTATAAAAACTTAAAAATATGGCAAGAATCTATTGTTTTATTAAAGAAAATATATATTCTCTCCGAAAAATTTCCAAAAACTGAAGAATATAATTTGAAAAGTCAATTAAAACGGGCAATGGTTTCTGTTTCTTTAAATATTGCAGAAGGTAAATGTAGAGCTAGCGCAAAAGAATTTTCTCATTTTCTAAATATGGCATCTGCGTCATTGTACGAAGTTGAAGCAATATTAATTATATGCAAAGAATTAGAGTTTGTAGCGGAAATAGAATATTTGTTAGCGGAAATAAATGTTTTGAATAAAAGAATTAATACTCTTAGAAATAAATTAATGGAGGAGTGTAATGTATAGTATTGTAAATAGCTTATCATCTTACCATCTTATCATCCTATCTTCAAAATTTAATATTGGAAAGGAGCTTGCATGACAATTCTTCTTGTAACAGGTGGAGCCGGATTTATCGGAAGCTGCTTTGTCAGACATGAGCTTAAAAAACATCCTGATTATAAAATTATAAACCTGGATGCTTTAACTTATTGCGGAAATCTTGAGAATTTAAAAGATATAGAAAATAATCCTAATTACAAATTTGTGCACGGTAATATTTGCGACAAAAGACTTGTGCAAGAGTTAGTTGCGGAAAGTGATTGCGTGATTAATTTTGCAGCAGAATCACATGTTGATAACTCTATTAAAAACCCTGAAATTTTTATCGAAACAAATGTCCAAGGAACGCTGAACTTGCTTCAAGCATCAAAAGAAATCGGAGTTGATAGATATTTACAGGTATCTACCGACGAAGTATATGGAACTCTTGGTAATGACGGGTATTTTTATGAAACAACACCGCTTGCGCCAAACTCTCCATACTCTGCCTCAAAGGCAAGTGCGGATATGCTTGTGAGAGCGTACCGTGAGACATACGGCCTCCCGACTTTGAATACAAGATGCTCAAATAATTACGGTCCGTATCAGTATCCTGAAAAGCTTATACCTTTCTTTATTTCTAAATTGAGAAAAGGGGAAAAAGTTCCTGTTTACGGAGACGGGTTAAATGTTCGTGACTGGTTATATGTTTATGACCATTGCGAAGCTATTGATGTAGTTTTGCATAATGGTAAAATCGGCGAAGTTTACAACATCGGCGGACATAACGAAAAAACTAACATTGAAATTACCAAAATTATTCTTGAGGCAATGGGTAAAGATGAAAGTTCAATAGAATATGTTCCAGACCGTCTTGGTCATGACAGACGATACGCAATATCTAACGACAAAATTACAAAAGAACTCGGCTGGGAACCGTCATTAACGTTTGAGAAAGGTATCAAGCTGACGATTGATTGGTACTTGAATAATCAAGACTGGATTGCTAATATAGACGCAAAGAAGCTTAGAGGCAAAGAGGCAGGTGTTAAATGAAAATTCTGGTAACAGGTGCAAACGGAATGCTCGGACAAGATTTGTGTCCGATTTTGGAAGATAACGGATACGAAGTTGTTGAAACCGATATCAATGATATGGATATTACCGATATTAATTCCGTAAAAAAAGTTATGGAATTTGAACAGCCTGAAGTTGTTATTCATTGCGCAGCTTATACAAATGTTGATAAGGCGGAAGAAGACCTTAAAAGCGCAGAGCTTATTAATGTCACCGGTACGGAAAATGTTGCCGATGTTTGCGGAAAGTTGGGAATAACACTTGTTTATATCTCTACCGATTACGTGTTCGACGGTACAAAAACAGAGCCGTATGAGGCTGATGACAGGACAAACCCTTTGAATAATTACGGAATAACCAAATATGAAGGGGAAGAAGCCGTAAGAAGCCTTTGTGATAAATATATTGTTGCAAGAACCAGTTGGCTTTACGGTCATCACGGCAAGAATTTCGTTGAAACAATGCTTAAATTGGCAAAAACTCAAAATGAAATTAAAGTTGTCGATGACCAAATAGGCTGTCCGACTTGGACCGTGGATTTGTCAAATGCTTTGGTTGAACTTATTGAGGATGAAGAGTACGGAACATTCCACGTGTGCGGTTCAGGGTGTACAAGTTGGTACGGGTTCGCAAAGGAAATATTTAAAGCCGCAGGTGCGGATGTAAACTTACAACCTTGTACAACTGCCGAATTTCCTCGTCCTGCAAAGCGTCCCGAGTTTAGCGTAATGAATAACAACGGGATATGCAGAGATTGGAGATTTGCATTAAGAGATTATTTGAGTTTAAGAATTGAGGAGGGAGAGGAATGAAAGGTATAGTCCTTGCCGGCGGGACGGGAACTCGTTTATATCCGTCAACATTAGCAGTATCAAAACAACTTTTACCGATTTACGATAAACCGATGATTTACCACCCGATATCAGTGCTGATGCTTGCGGGGATAAGAGACATTTTGATTATATCAACTCCTCACGATTTGCCTGATTTCAAAAAACTCCTCGGTGACGGTTCGCAATTCGGGGTTCATTTTTCATACAAAGAACAGCCAAAACCTGAAGGATTAGCTCAAGCTTTAATTATAGGGGAAGATTTTATCGGAGAGGATTGTGTAACCTTAATCCTTGGTGATAATATCTTTTACGGTTCGGGATTTTCCGGAATGTTGAAGGATGCCGCTGCAACAGTCCAAAAAGGCGGAGCAACTATATTCGGATACCAAGTAAGAGATCCTGAGCGTTTTGGAGTTGTTGAATTCGACCAAAACGGGAAAGCATTATCGATAGAAGAAAAACCGATAAGCCCTAAATCAAATTATGCTGTGACAGGGTTATACATATATGACAACAAAGCGGTAGAATATGCAAAAAAACTAAAACCTTCAACTCGCGGTGAACTGGAAATAACAGATTTAAATAACTGTTATCTGCAAGATAGAAACCTCATAGTTAAACTACTTGGACGCGGATTTGCTTGGCTTGATACCGGTACTCATGAATCAATGCTTCAAGCAAGTCAGTACGTAAGAACAATTGAAGAAAATCAGGGAATAAAAATTGCCTGTCTTGAAGAAGTTGCATATCGTATGGGCTATCTGTCAAGGGAATATCTTAAAGATAGAGTTGCAAATTTCCGCAATAACGAGTATTATGAATACATAAAAAACATAATTGAGGACTAAGATGGCAAGAGTTTTAGTAACAGGTGGAGCAGGATTTATCGGAAGTCATTTGTGCGAACGACTATTGACGGAAGGGAATGAGGTAATATGTCTTGATAATTTTTTCACCGGTTCAAAGGATAATATAAGACATTTAATTGGAAACAATCATTTTGAGCTTGTTCGACACGATATTACAAAAGAATTTTTTGCAGAAGTAGACCAAATATATAACCTTGCTTGTCCAGCAAGCCCAACACATTACCAGTACAATGCAATTAAAACTATTAAAACATCCGTATTGGGAGTTTTGCACATGTTAGGACTGGCAAAACGCTGTAATGCTACCATTTTACAAGCTTCAACCAGTGAAATATACGGAGACCCGAAAGTTCACCCACAAACTGAAGACTACTGGGGGAATGTCAACCCAATCGGAATAAGAAGCTGTTATGATGAGGGTAAACGATGCGCAGAAACCTTAATGATGGATTACCATCGTCAAAATAATATTGATACAAGAATAGTTCGCATCTTTAATACATACGGTCCTAATATGGCGATAAATGACGGCAGAGTCGTTTCTAATTTTATAATCCAAGCACTACAAAACAAAAATATTACAATCTACGGTGACGGAAGCCAAACTCGCTCTTTTTGTTACGTTTCTGATCTTGTCGACGGATTAATTAAAATGATGAACAATGCCAAAGATTTTGTTGGTCCGGTTAATCTTGGCAATCCATCAGAAAGATCTATTCTTGATTTTGCAAAGTATATTATAGAATTAACAAATTCAAATTCAAAAATTGTTTTTGAACCCCTCCCTCAAGATGATCCGATTCAAAGGAAACCTGATATATCACTTGCACAAAAAGAGTTAAACTGGAATCCGTCTGTTCAATTAGAAAAGGGACTGCTAAATACAATTGAATATTTTGAACATAAACTTAAGGAGTCTAAATAGTGAAAATTTGTGTAATTGGAACAGGGTATGTCGGATTAGTCGTTGGAACTTGTCTTGCAGAAATGGGAAATGACGTTATCTGCGTAGACAATGACACAGAAAAACTTGACCAGCTCAAAAACGGAATTATCCCTATTTACGAACCGGGACTGGAAGAACTTATAAAGTCGAATGTCCAAGAAAATCGTTTAAACTTCAGCACCGACTTAAGTTCAGCAGTAAAAAAATCACTTATCTGCTTCATTGCAGTAGGTACTCCTCAAGGAGAAGACGGCTCCGCCGATTTGCAATATGTGATGCAGGTTGCTGAAGATATTGGAAAATCAATTAATCATTACAAGGTTATTGTTGATAAGTCAACAGTTCCAGTTGGAACGGCAGAAAAAATATATGAATTAATAAAAAAACATACAAAAGTGGAATTTGATGTTGTTTCAAATCCTGAATTTTTAAAACAAGGAGCTGCAGTTGAAGATTTCTTAAGACCTGACAGAGTGATTCTAGGAACAGAAACTGAAAAAGCAAAGAATATTATGCTTGAACTATATGAACCGTTTGTAAGAAACCAGAATCCTATAATTACAATGGACACTCGTTCTGCCGAAATGGTTAAGTATGCTTCAAATTCCTTTCTTGCAGTAAAAATTTCTTATGCAAATGAAATTGCAAATTTATGCGAAGCAGTCGGAGCTGATGCAAATCTGGTAAGATTAGGTATGTGTGCGGATACTCGGATTGGTACCAAATTTTTATATCCGGGACTCGGATTTGGGGGAAGCTGCTTCCCAAAAGATGTAAAAGCATTGTTGAAAACCGCTGATGACTTTTCTATAAATTGCCCGTTAGTTGAAGCTGCACACCAAACAAATAAAAATCAGAGACAACTGTTTATTAATAAAATTCTCGACAGATTCGGAACAAACTTGAAAGGATTAATTTTTGCAGTATGGGGACTCGCTTTCAAGCCTAAAACAAACGACATGAGAGAAGCGCCTTCAATTACAATAATCAACGCCCTGCTTGAACTCGGAGCAACAATTCAAGCTTACGATCCAAAAGCTTTTAATTCAGCGCGTGAAATATTCCAAGACAAAATTATCTATGCAAATTCATCTTATGAAGCATTAAAAAATGCAGACTGTATGTTACTTATTACGGAATGGAATGAGTTTAGACGCCCGGACTTTGACAAAATAAAATGTTTGATGAAGAATAATATTATTTTCGACGGACGAAATCAGTATAATTATGATAATATGATAAAAAAAGGATTTGAATATTACCAAATCGGAGTAAACAGCAAAACAAGAAATGGGGTTTAAAGGAATGAAAGGTATAATACTCGCTGCAGGAGCAGGAACAAGACTTTATCCGGCGTCACAGCCTATATCGAAAATTTTATTGTCAATATATGACAAACCGATGATTTACTACCCTATTTCAACACTGATGCTTGCCGGTATCCGTGATATTTTAATCATTACAAATGAAGCAGATTACGATAACTTCAAAAAACTTTTAGGTGACGGCTCAAACTTCGGGCTAAATATTGAATATAAGATTCAATACGTTCAACGTGGTATTGCCGACGCATTTTTAATCGCAGAGGACTTTATTGCCGGAGATGACGTTGCTCTTATTCTTGGAGATAACATCTTCCATGGTCACGGTTTCTCAACAATAATGCAACATGCAATAAATAATAACAACGGAGCTACAGTTTTCGGGTATACGGTTAAAGATCCGGAACGCTTCGGTGTTGTTGAATTTGACGAAAACAAGCGAATCCTCTCGCTGGAAGAAAAACCTGCACACCCTAAATCTGATTACGCAGTAACAGGTTTATACTTCTACGACGGAAATGTCTGCGAATACGCAAAACAACTTACACCATCAGCAAGAGGCGAGTTGGAAATTACTGACTTAAACAAAATATATCTAGAAAAAGGTAAATTAAATGTTGAAATTTTGGGACGAGGTTTTGCGTGGCTTGATACAGGTACGCACGACTCAATGCTTCAGGCAAGTAATTTTGTTCAATCAATGGAACTGAATAAGGGTGTTAAAATTGCTTGTCTGGAAGAAATCGCATACCTGAACGGATTTATAAGCGGTGAAAAAATTCTAAAAAATGTCAAAGATTACAAAAGCGACTACTATGACTATGTCAGAAATATTGTTCTAAAAAATATGACAGGCATAAGAGTATAAATTATTAACCATTCTTAAAATCTTGCCCGAAAGCCCTACTTACGCTATTCTATAAATATGATTAAGCAATTAAGACTAAAGAATTATATCTTAATAGATGAGTTGGAAGCTAATTTTCATGCCGGTTTAAATGTCATAACAGGTGAAACAGGGGCTGGGAAAAGCATTCTTATCAGTGCTATTGATTTGGCTTTTTCCGGCAGGGTATCAAAAGATGTTATCAAAAACGGCTGCGAAAAGACTGTTATTGAGCTTACTATTGATAACAAGAAACATAACCTCAAAGATTTATTTGACGAAAACGGCATTGATGACTTTGGTTCTGAAATAATTTTGACCAAAGAAATAACACAAAATGGAGTCAGAACAAGATTAAACGGCTCTTTAATCAATCAAGATTTTTTAAAACAAATAAAATCATTATTCCTTGATATACATTCTCAGCACCAAACTTATGTATTTATGCAGCCTAAATATCACATAAGTTTGCTTGATAATTATGCAAAAGATGTTTACGGTACACATTTGAGCGAATATCACGAACTTTATAAAAAATACCTTGATATACAAAAACAACTTGAAAAAGCTAAGAATTCCGCAAATAATACAGAATCGCAAATAGAATTTTTAAAATTTCAGGCTAATGAAATTGAAGAGGCTGAAATCCAATCAAAAACAGAAGACGAAGAGTTGGAAGCAGAACTGGAAGTCCTTGCTAATGCCGAAAAGCTAAAGGAATTGACAGGGCAGTCCTACTGGGCAGTGAATGGGGATGATGGCTCTATTCTTGAGGGTTTGGGCAAGGTTAAGCAAAATCTTTCAAAAGCCGTTGAGATGGATGCATCTTTAGAAGAGGTTGAACAACGCTTTATTGATGCAGTTGAAAACCTCAGAGATTTAGCCTCAGAACTCAGAGATTACAGCCAAAATCTCGATAATGATACAGAACGGTTGAACGAAATTCAGGAACGTCTATATCTTCTGGATAAGTTGAAACGTAAATACGGCGGAACATTAGAAAATGTTATAAATACATACGAAAATTTAACAAAAGAACTTTCAGGAATTGAATTTTCATCCCAAAACATCGAATTATTGGAACAAGAGGTTAACAATATACATTCAAAACTTATGGAAATTGCATCACATATAAGCGAAAACAGAAAAAATTATGCAAAAGTTCTGTCCGTTTATATCCAAGAAAAGTTAGAAAAGTTGGAACTCCCCAAAGCCCGATTTGAAATTTCCGTAACAGATTGTGAGTTAGGTCCTGGGGGGTCGGATAATGTAGAATTTTTAATATCAACAAATATATCAGAAGATCTTAAACCTCTTGCAAAAGTTGCCTCCGGCGGTGAGATTTCCCGCGTAATGCTTGCCATTAAATCTATTTTTGCTCAATCAGATGACATTGATACAGTTATCTTTGATGAAATAGATACAGGGATTTCGGGTAAAGCTTCCCAAAGCGTTGCAGACGAAATCAAAGAGCTTGGGAGATACCATCAAATAATTTTAATTACTCATCAACCTATCATTGCCTCAAAAGCAGATAAGCATTTTTATGTCCGAAAATCTCAAACAGATGAAACAAAGGTTGAAGTATATGTTCTCCAAGGTGACAATAAAATCAAAGCTCTAGCTGAACTCGCAGGCGGAGAAATCAATGAACAATCAATAGAATTCGCAAAATCACTAATTGAAACATAAAAGAAAGGAGTTTTTATGAACTGTCCAAAATGCAATTTAGAATTTAGCATTTTAAATTGCGAAAATCTAAAAATTAAATATTGTAAAACGTGTAATGCTGTTTGGTTAACCTTTTCCGAGTTAAAACAACTCGGCAATAAATTGGATTTAAAAATGCCACTGATTAACCCGGCTGAACTGGATGCTATTAAAACAAAAGAAGCCTCACGAATTTGTCCTAAGTGCGGAAAAGAAATGGATAAGACCTATTTTAACGGAACAATTGTGGACAAATGCAGAGACTGTGACGGAATTGTCTTCGATAATGGGGAATTGTCAAAATTTTTCAATTTATTTTTGAAAAAGAACATGGGAATCATAGATAATATTACGTTTATAAACAAAGTTTTAAACACTAATAAAAAGAAAGAGGATATTATGCCGGAAATGGAAATTCAAAGTAAAGAAAAAGAACAAGCTGTAATTTCAATAAGCGGTTTTGCAGTGTTATTTATAATGCTTATCTGGGCTTTGCTTGTACTTCTTTGTTTCTTCTCACCACTTTCCGGACTTGGAATAATTCTCGGAGCACCACTTGTAGTCCTCTTGGGCGGATTTAAATTACTAAAACCGCAAGAAGCAATGGTTTTAACTGTTTTCGGCAAATACATCGGCACACTAAAAGGGGCTGGATTCCATTATGTAAACCCGTTTGCGCAAAGCGTTACACCTTTTGTACCTATTTCTCTGAAGGCGAGAACTCTTGATAACGGAAGACAAAAAATTAATGATGAACTAGGAAACCCGATTGAAGTAGGAATTATTGTTATTTGGGAAGTTCAAGACACAGCTAAAGCTATTTTTAACGTAGATGATTATACTACATTCTTAAGCTCACAAAGTGACTCTGCACTTAGAAATATTGTAAGAATGTATCCTTATGATGCTCCTGAAGATTCAGGGAAACAATCACTAAGAGGGGATAGCCGAGAGATTTCTGCAAAATTAAAAGCTGAAATTCAGCGAAATGTAAAAGTTGCGGGACTGAATATTATTGATGCAAAAATTGCTCACCTTGCCTATGCTCCTGAAATTGCAGTAGCAATGCTTCAAAGGCAACAAGCTGCAGCAATCATTGATGCTAAAAAAGCTATCGTAGAAGGTGCTGTAGGAATGGTAGAAATGGCTTTGAACAAATTAAATGATAACGATATCGTGAAACTTGACAATGCTGAAAAAGCTAAAATGGTTAATAATTTACTTGTTACACTCTGCAGTAATAAAGAAGCCCAACCGGTAATAAAAAACGGTTAATAATTTAATAAAAAAAGAGGGATATAAATCCCTCTTTTTTAATCCTCAATAAAATCTTTAAAGTGTAATATTTCCTGAGTTCTCATTTTTTTGATTGCAAGATCTTCCAATTGTCGTATTCGCTCCTTTGAATAACCCAGCTTTTTCCCCAGTTGCTCCAATGTTAATGGAGTTTCACCATTGATACCAAATCTGCATGTAATGATGCTTCGTTCCCTATCGCTAAGAGTTTGTAATAATTTTGAAACCCCTAATTCCATATTACTATTTTTCACATAGGTATCAGGAGAATTATAAGTTTTGTCTTCAATGTAATCTCCGACACACAAATCATCGGTAACAGGTGTTTCAAGGCTGATAGGCTCCTTTATAAGCGCTCGCTTTATCGCCTGAACATTCTTAACAGAAAGCTCCATACTTTTAGCAATTTCATTATCAGACGGCTCTCTGGCCAACTCAAATGTAAGTTTTGAATATATCTTTTTATATTTTCTTATTTTATCCGCCATGTGAATAGGGATCCGTATTGTTTTGGAATTATTCGCAATAGCCCTCATTATTGTTTGCTTAATCCACCAAGTTGCATAAGTTGAAAACTTACAATTTTTGGAATAATCAAACTTTTCAGCAGCCTTTATCAACCCGATAGAACCTTCTTGAACTAAATCCATAAAAAGAACACCTTGTCCGATATATTTTTTTGCAATACTGACAACCAATCGTAAATTTGCTTGAACAAGTTTTCTCTTGGCAATCAACGCCTTACGACGTTCCCCTTCTTTAATCTCTTTTCCGAGAATTTTTTCTTCTTTAGAATTAAGCAGATGAATCTTACCAATATCTTTTAAATACATCTGCAAAATATCATCGTCTTTTGCTATTGAATTAAAAGTTCGAACCTCCTGAGCTGGAAGATTCTCATCATCCGGATACAACTCTACAAGTTCGGAATCCTGTGGTTTTGATACAGCTTCAAAATCGCTGTATAAAGTATCCAGTGCTAAATTTGTATTTGAATTCATTAAAACCCTCTCTTCATCCTCTATTAATTCCCACAATGATGTTGACGAGGTAAATTATAAAAAGTTTCAAAAAAACACTTGACAAAATGTTAGGGTTACCTTACAATATTTTTGTTACATACATATTTTACACTCAAACATTTTACGATTAGAGTCCCGAAATCTACCACCTCCTTATACGCAGATTTCGGGACTTACAATCGGGAGGAAACATTTTGAAATCAAAACAAATTACATCAAGCTTAGAAGATTACCTTGAAGTTATAAGTAATTACCTGAATAAAAAACAAAAAGTCAGAGCTATAGATATATCAAGAGAACTCCATGTCAGCAGGGCTTCAGTAACAGAAGCACTTCAAAGGCTTGCCGCTCAAGGGTTAATCAACTATTCTCGATACGACACAATCTCTCTAACGGAAAACGGACAAAAAATTGCAAATAAAGTAGTAAAAAGACATAAGCTACTTTGTTCATTTTTCACCGATATATTAGGACTGGAGCTATCAGAAGCTGCAGAAAACGCCTGCAGAATTGAACACGTAATAAGCGAAAACGTTTATAAACGATTAAATGACTACATGAAATACAATCAAAAGCACCCGGAATTTAGTAAAGAATTCATAGACAGCACAAGAAAGTAACCCCTAATTAATGAACACTCTGAAAGTTACCGGAAAATTTCTGGACCAGCCACTACTAATAAATAAATTTCAAAAAACCATACCACATATCTTAATCGGTGCGGGCTCCTTGTATAGCATAAAAGAAATTGCACAAACGCCCAAAAAACAACGTAAAAAGTATGCAATACAAACACTCACTACAATGGGATTTACAATAGCCTCCGCTCTTGCCGCCCCAAAAATTACAAATAAAATTTTCAAAACTCAAGAAAATCTCCCAAAAACAATAAAACAAATAATTAATGAAAATAGCAAAAATATAGAAGACTTTATAAGAAAAAATTCATCAAACAGCAATACTCAAAAGCTTCTGAACAAAGCCGAAACGAATATCTTAACTTTCAACGAAGTTAAAACTCTGCATTCCGTAATTGGAAATACCAAATCGGGACAAGCGCTGTTAAAAAAACTAATCCCCGATCCGGAAAACATAAATTCCAGAGAAATTTTTTCAGAAATAGGAAGACTATCTGTATTCGGACTTATTCCGGTCATTGGAGGAATTATAGGAGGAATTATTGGCGACAAACTTACAATGACCAATTGGAAATCAAAAATTCCGGACAAAATAAAAGAAGGAACATATCAATACCTTGCCAACATATTTCTTTGTAATATAGGAGCAGGCGTGGCTCTGGCGATATTAGAACGTTTAAATATAAAATCAAAATCCGCCAGAGCCATAGGGATGGTAGGCGGAATTTTGACAACAGGAGTTCTCGGAGGAAGCACCATCGCTAATTTCATAAGCGCAAAAATAATAAGCCCGCTGCTAACTCCGAATAAGACGACAAAAAACATCTACTCCGAGCGAAAACCTGAAGCTTTGGATATAAGCCTTCACACAGACGATATTGCAACGGTAGCCGTAATGTCAGGACTCAAATGGATAGAACCTGCACTACCGTTAATGTACTCCATTTCGGGCTTTAGGGCAGGTATCGGGTATCGAAATAATAATTCTTCTAAGCATTAGCTTTTTGATTTGCCTTAAAATTATCATTTCCAACGCCATGATTATAGCGATATTGCGTCCATATCCGACTTATTAGAGCCAACAAACCTCCAACAACAAGCAAACTAAACAAGAACGGAACCATTGCAATTGTAGCTTTACCCTTAAATAGTTCTGCCGTTTTTTGTTTTAGAAGCTGCTTATCACCATTGGAATATTTTCCGGCGATTTCAGGAATATCATTTAACTTTGCAACATTAAATTCTTTTGTTTTATCGTCAAACTTCAAAATTTCAGGAAATTTTTTGTTTTTATAAAGAAGTTTTTTAAATCCTTCGTCAAACAAAGTACTGCCAAAAATAGTATATAAAGCTATTACCGGCAAACGAGTAGCAACCTCCTGCACATCAAGCTTACCTCTATCTTTTGCGGCCCTGAAATACCCGAAAACGCCAGCCGTAACAGTTACCGCAAGCTGACCAACACCAAGCGCCAAACTACCATCCGCTTTTCTTGCAAAATCCAAATTCAAATATTTATCTAAAAATTTGCCTAATTTTTGAGATTTAACTCCGCATTTTTCAAGCCCTTTATAAATTTTTGCTCCCGGATTTAAAAACACTTCACATGCTTTTTGAACAGCCTTGCTTTTTTGCCCTACGGTTCCAAGAAGCAAACTTATACCAAAAGCACCTGCGGAGAATAACCCTGCCTTTTTAAGATGCTCTTTAGCACTTTTCTCAACCTTCTCTTGAGAAGCTGAATCTTCTTTTTTATTTTTATCAAGATTAGCAACGCTTGCAAAATCAGCCTTTTTAAAAACTTTCAAGGTAAAAAGATTTTTCGCAAAACTCAGAGCGTATTCAGCAGCAGGAATAGCCGCGCAGCTAAGAACTATTGCAGCTTTTGCCGGAATTAACTTCTGAGCAGTTTTAGCATCCTTAACAAGTTCTTTTACCGGTTTTGAAACTTCAGGTCGTAAATTTTCAGGCAAAGCCTTAGAAAAAATCTGTCTTCGTGATAAAAACTCACCCATTAATGACGGTAAATAAAAAAATAATGCCCCTTCAAATACTTCAAGAAAAGTTATTTCCGACAAATCCGCAACCCCTCTTGCAAAAACAGCCTTCGGAACCCAATTAGTCATTGTAGCTTGCGCAAACCTTGAATGCGACAAACCTGAATCCCCCTCTTTTAAGTCAATAATTTTGGCTAACATTCTTTGTTTTTTCGATAAATTTTTGGTTAGCTCTTCCGAAAGCTGCGAAGCCGCTTTTCCTTTTGAACTAAAATTTATATTAGAGTTAAATTTACTATTTACATCAAAATTGTAAGTCATTATATTTTCCTTTGCTATTTACTAAATCTACGCACTAAAAAAGCCGGTCATTTAAGTTTGACCGGCTTTAACATCCCTTTTATGAAGTCTTAAACATCACATTCGGCAAGTCAAAGTCGGCATGCTCATCATCATTTGCATACCCATCATCATTGACATAGACATTTGTTTAGAAGACTGTGTTTTCAAAACTTTTCCCTATTAATTTCCAATACCACAAGTTTAATCTAAAAATTAGGATTGTCAATACTACAAAATTAATAAAAACATCCCCGACTTACTAATTGTTTTAAGATTTGATTTTTTATTTAATTTCAGAATAGAAGTAATGAGGTAAATAAATATGATTAAATCAGAAATTTTAACAGATGAAAAAATTAGGGATTTAGATAATCAATACTGCGCTTGGGGAGACACGGTACATTATTCAAAAAATCCGAAAATATTTACCGACTGCGAAGGTTCTTTTATGTTTGATTCAAATGACATACCATATTTGGACCTGCAAATGTGGTATGCCAGCTGCAATTTCGGATACAAAAACAAAAGAATAACCAATGCAGTTATAAACCAGCTTCAATCACTACCTCAAATAACGCCAAAATATTTATACGATTATAAAGTTTTGCTTGCTCAAAAAATTGCGCTTGCAAACGAAAAAAGATTTAACGAAAAAGGACGTGTACATTTTAATGTAGGAGGCGCTCAAGCAACTGAAGATGCAATAAAAATATCCAGAAATTATACAAAATCTAAAGGAATGTTTGCTTTTACCGGCGGCTACCACGGGAGGACAATGGGAGCAACTTGCGTTACATCAAGTTACAGATACAGAGAACAATACGGACACTTTGGGGACAGGGCACACTTTGTACCGTTTCCGTATTGTTTCAGATGCCACTATGGAAAATCTTGTGAAAACTGTGACTTTTATTGTGTAAAACAATTTGCAAAAAATTTTGAAAGTGAATACAACTCATTTTACGATCCAAAAACAGGCGAATGTGAATACAAAACATTTATAGCCGAAGCCATTCTTGGAACCGGAGGGTACATAAATGCTCCGAAAGGATATTTCAAAGCCCTCAAAAAAGTACTGGATGATTTCGGAATAATGCTAATTATAGACGAAGTCCAAATGGGAATGTTCAGAACAGGTAAACTCTGGGCTATTGAGCATTACGGCATAACTCCGGACGTTATAACCTTTGCAAAGTCAATTACAAACGGAATGAATCCTCTCTCAGGTTTGTGGGCAAGAGAAAAATTCATTGCTCCGGACATATTTAAACCAGGCAGTGCCCACTCAACTTATGCATCAAATCCTATCGGAACCCGCGCAGGATACGAGGTTATGTCAATAATCGAAGAAGAAAACTTTGAAGAAACAATCCCGCAAAAAAGTGCAAGATTAATGTCAGGTTTAAAATATTTAAAGAACAAATATCCTCAATTTATTGGAGATGTAGGAGGTATAGGGCTTGCTTTAAGAATTGAGTTGACTCAATGCGACGGAATAACTCCTAACCGCGAACTTTGCGAAGCGCTTCAGGAAGAAGGACTCAAAGGAGATTTAATATATAACGGCAAAAAATGCGGACTTATCTTGAACAACGGAGGATTCTTCAAAAATATTATAACCCTTGTTCCGTCACTATACATATCAGACAATGAAATTGATATGTCTATAGAGTTATTAAATCAATTATTTGCGAGGTTTACAAAATAGTGGATTTTGAATTTAAACATAAAAAAAATCGAACAGCGGTATTACTTTTTCACGGGCTGACAGGAAGCCCCTTTGAACTTAAAAAATTCGGTAAATATTTATACAAAAAAGGATTTGATGTGCATGCGGCAAGCCTACCGGGACATGGTAAAAAATTTGAACATATACTCAGCACAACGTGTAATGACTGGACAGACTTCGCATACAAACAATTTGAACAATTAGCGTTAGAATATGATGAAGTTTTTGTCGGAGGATTATGCCTAGGTGCATTGTTGGCACTTGCAGTTGCCGAAAAGTATCCGCATTTTGTCAAAGGGATTCTGTCACTGTCAACAACACTTTACCTTGACGGCAATCGAATGCCTTGGTATTCATTTTTGCTCCCGCTTGGATTTTCTACTATAACACGATTTTTCTACAGATATCCGGAAGAAGAGCCTTACGGAATAAAGAATGAAAAAGCACGTTACATTATAAAAAAATTACTTGAAAAAAATTCAGTAGGAATGGATAACTTTCCGATGACAGGGATATATGAACTAAACAAACTTTCTAAATTCATTCAAAAAGATTTAGAAAAAATTTTTGCCCCAATACTGATAATTCACTCAAGCGAAGATGATTTAACCAGTACAAAAAGTGCATACAAGGTATACGAGACAATATCTTCAAATGAAAAAAATTTAATAATACTTAAAGACAGTTATCACATGATTCTATATGATAACGAAAAGGATTATGTATTCAGCCAATGCACGAAATTCTTGGATACACATAGTAAATTTAAGGTAAAAACGTTATGCTCAAAATAATTTTTATAAGTATATCAACACTTTTGATACTTACAATTACAACAGGAAAATTTTTCATCTTTAATTGTAAAAACTCGAAATATTTAACGCAATGCGGACTTGTTATGGCAATATTATTTGCACTATACAGCCTTAATGCACTTTTTCTAACGTTCTTTACAAACCAACTGAGCTTCAAAGCGGGATTAATACTTCTGGGGATATCACCTTATATTTTAGGCAAATTAACCACTTATAAAACATTAAACATATCTGCCATCATACAATTATTCCTACTTTTAATAGGTATTTTATACGTAGTTGAAATTCCTTTGGCAAAAATTTGAAATTCAGACAATAAAATAACCTAAACCTTCCATTCTATTTTAACTTTATACATTTGCAAATTCCGTAACTTCATGTAATTATAAGTATTGAAGATTAGGGAATTACGAGGGGAAGTTATGGAATATAAATTACAAAAAACTACGTCTAATACAGCGTTTAATTACAAATATTTGTTAGGCAAAATTTTTCCATATATAAAACCTGTTATGGGCAGAGCACTCCTTAATCTTGCAATTGCAGTTCCGTTAGGATTGCTGGACGGCGTTGTTGCTCTTTCTCTAAAACCTTACCTTGACTTTGTTGTAAACGGAAATCCGGAACAAACTTGGACATTTATGAGTCATACTGTTCACTTACAAGCGTGGCTTGCTTTTGTAATCCCGTTCGGTATCGTCGGATTTGCACTCCTTCAAGGGATTTTAAAATACGCAAGCAACTATCTTACAGATTGGACAGGTAATAAGGTTTCAAACTCTTTAAAGGTTGACTTATTTAGAAAACTTACGAAGCTTGATTCACAGTTCTACGATATAAACACTTCCGGAATAGTTCTTTCAAGATTTTTAACAGATCCGGAAACCGCATCAAAAAACATAATTAACAATCTTAAGTCACTTATAGCATCAGCATTTGGACTTGTAGGACTAGTTGTAGTTTTACTTTATAACTCTTGGCTGCTTGCCATAATTGGTGTTGTTGTTATGGGTATTGCGGTTACACCTGTAGTTTTACTTAGAAAAAAAATCAAAAAAGTTTCAAACCAAACAATGGTTGTTGCCGGCAATATGACTACAAACTTCAATGAAACCTTTGCGGGCAATAAAGTTATGACAGCATACAATCTGCAAGAAACTCAAAATAAAAAATTTGAAAAACAAATTCAAGACCAATTTGACCTTACAATATCACTTACAAAGCGTGTAGGCTGGCTATCTCCGATTATGTATTTTGTTTGTTCTATCGGAATTGCCCTTGTTATGGCGTTAGGTAACCATTTAATAATAACAGGCGCAATGACCGCCGGAAGTTTTGCATCCTTTGTAACCTCATTATTACTGTTATACAAACCGACAAAAACACTCGGTAACGAGCTTGCAAATCTTCAAACAACTTTTGTTGCAATGAGTCGTGTATTTGAGCTTTTTGACCTTGAACCAAAAATAAAATCAGCTCCAAATTCAATAAAAATAGACGGGTTAAAAGAAGGAATTGAATTTAAAAACGTAAACTTTGAATATGAAGAAGATGTACCTGTTTTAAAAGACTTCAACTTAAAAATTACCAAAAATGAAACAATAGCATTAGTCGGTAACTCAGGCGGAGGGAAAAGCACAGTTGTAAGCTTATTGCCAAGATTTTACGACATAAAGTCCGGAGCAATTGAGTTTGACGGTATAAACATTAAAGATATCAATATAACTTCATTAAGAGACAATATCTCTTTCGTATTTCAAGATAATTTTATGTTCTCAGGAACTATCAAAGAAAATATACTGCTTGGAAAACCTGATGCCACGGAAGCTGAACTTCAAAAAGTTATTGAGCTTGCCCATCTTGACGAATTTATTCATACTCTTGAAAACGGATTAAATACCGAACTCGGCGAGCGCGGAACAACTCTTTCCGGAGGGCAGCGACAAAGGGTTGCCATCGCACGTGCAATGATTAAAGATACCCAGATAGTTGTACTGGATGAAGCAACTTCCGCCTTAGATAATGAATCTGAAGCTATGGTTCAAAAAGCTTTGGATAACCTCATGCAAAACAAAACAGTTTTCATAATCGCTCACAGGTTATCTACTATTAAAAATGCAGACAGAATTGCAGTTATTCAAGACGGTATACTTACCGAACTGGGTTCCCATAACGAATTAATACAAAACAAAGACGGATTCTACAAAAAATTATACGATATGCAATACAAAACTCTGGAAACTGTTGAGGTATAAATGAATATTATTATAAAAAAATGGATTGAACCGTACGTACTCCTTGAAACTGCCAAAAAGCATTTTAATATGGAAGATTTAACCTTTGACGGATTTTCAAAAATCGAAAAGAAAAATGAATTATTAAAAAAACTCAAAAATATAAAAAGCTCGGCATTCGGACTTTATATGAAAAATGTCAACAAATTTTACTTCTTTTCAACAGAAGCAAAACTTGATATTGAAAAGTTTTTCATACAACAAACACTAAACTTTAACAATAATGATTACGAAATAGCAGAAGACATCAACAAACCTATAGAGCTTGTTGATATGGGTAAAGCCGAAGCAGGCATAATAATAGCAGATTAACAATTTTCATGTTATAATCAACCGACCGACACATTAAGAATGGAGATAATATGTTAGAATTTTTATTTGGTA
The DNA here is from genome assembly GCA_964446855.1 of uncultured Muribaculaceae bacterium. Classification (GTDB taxonomy): domain Bacteria; phylum Cyanobacteriota; class Vampirovibrionia; order Gastranaerophilales; family Gastranaerophilaceae; genus UBA1221. Next base: position 10,199 of record CAYUQM010000016.1, on the reverse strand, counting down.
AAAAGAAGGCAGACAAAGAAAATAAAGCATCCAAGCTTAACAATGTTTATTCAAAACTTAAAGAAAAATATTCTTTTAGTACAATTTCCGATAAAAGAAAGAAAACACTAACAGAAATAATAGATAAATACGGTTATTTAAATTACCCATATACCAAAGCGCTGGAAGAACTCACTCCGGCAGAAATTCTTTTCGGACTGGAAATTAAATGGAAAAAGAACGGAATATTTAAAGATGGAAAATTCTATTTTAACAATGACAAAATAAGTGTTCTTGCCAGAAATAATGTTAAAAACTCTGATTGGTTCAAAAAAGAAGGACATAACATTAAGCTAATTAACCTTGCCGGACTCGGAAACGGAAATAAAACAAAAGAAACCGGGAAATTTCTGGATTGGCTCCGCCAGTTACTGATTTTACCAACAGGAAACCTTGACAGCGGAATCTTTAATACCACAATTTATCTGGTGCCATTCCACCCCAGAGAATTCGGATGTGCTTATCTTCCAAAAAGCTCAGAAGTTAGTGAAAAATTATTTGATAAAAGCTTAGGGGAATTAACCGGAACTAATGTAAAAGAACAGGTTCAAATATTTATTGAACTGGCTCAACTTGCCGGACATCCTGTAATTTACGATATACTTCCGCAAACAGGCAGGTTTTCAAAGGCGGTTCTTGCGAACCCATCTATTGCAAGATGGTTTGATATTCCTTTATTGGATAAACAAATCGAAAGCAATATTGCGCCAATTGCGGAACATTTAAAAGGGGCATACGATGCAGAAGATGTAGATGTTATGAAAGACATTTACAAGCAGTCCCAAAACGGTAGTGCCGGCAACCTCGCCGAACACTATCAAGCTCTCTTTGATGCCTTCGACAACGAAATGATAGAATGCAAAAAAGAATTATGTAACAAAATGTGTGAAAAAAGCTCTCAAGAAGAAATTCACAAGAGAGCCAGGGAAATTGTTGCTAAAATTCAAGATTTCAAACCAAACCAAAAATTAACAGAAGAAGACATTACTAAGCAAATAGATATTATAAAAGCTTTAATTGATGAAGGCTTGTGGCCTGCTCCCGGAGGAGCATGGTGTTCAGCAGGGGTTCCTGTATACGACAAGATGAGCGATTGCGGCGGCTATCCGACATTTAAACATTACGACTATAAAGGAGAAGATGTAACTCATTTCGCCAACCTTGACTGCCAGACACCATATTATTTTGTTTACCTTGAAAACGGGAACTACAACAAACCGGTCATCCAATACTTCATTGACGCAATGAAAAAATTACAAAAAGACTACAACTTCGACGGATTCAGAGTTGACCACATTGACCACATTGTGGATGCCGTATCTGAAGCCGGCGGAGTTCCTATAAGCTACAGAGCACCGAGAGAAGTCCTAAAGCAACTAAATCAAAGTATGAAAGAAGAACTCCCGTATTTTGGTACTTTAGCAGAATATATGCTATGGGATAATTTTCTCAAAGAATACCACCAGGATATGAGCTTCGATTTACTTTGGGGTAATGACATAGTTTCACAACAGGATAAAACCCCTGAGAAAATAACCGAAGACAATCAAATGCTTACAAACTACAACGTAGATTTTAAAGAAGGCAAAAAATTGTCTATATTAAAAGCATATAACAATCAGGATGGAGAATTCCGCGAAATTGACCAATATCCGGGTCAATTAACTGCAGACGGTGCATTATTTAAGTGGGCTAAATATAAGCTTCTTCCCGGTGGAAAATTTGCACAAAGACCTGTCCTATACATAGATGGTGATGAAAGCTTCACTAAACGTGGTATTGAAAAAGTTATCGGGGAAGAAATTTCTATGGAAAGAGAAAATAATCTCGACTTTTTTGAAAAATTTGATGCGATTGACCGCTTTGTAAAAGGACAGCCAATAATAACCGAAGGGGAAGCTCAGATAATGATTCAGGATGAAGATGGATTTGCCGTTTGGCTAATTTCCTGCGACCCGCTAAAAAAAGCAATCCTTGTTGCTGCAAATTATCAATACCCGACAGAATTCATCACAACAGAACAAAACTGGAAAAAAGGAACCACGATAAAAGATAAAGAAATCAAACTTCCAAGTGATTTTAAAATAACAACAGAATACATCTACAAAAACAAAAAATACACTGCAACAAAATGGGAAGGCTCTACCCACGAACTAAAATTCGAAGAACTGAAACCATCTGAATTCAGGATATTTGCACTTGAAAAATAAACAAAAAAAACGGAGTTAAATACTCCGTTTTTTAATCTTCGATTTCCTGCAAATCTTCCGGAAGTATTGGAATCTCCTTCGATACCACGCCTCCCAGTTTTTCTATCTTTTTAATTTGATTCAAGATATTTCCCGTACCGTTAAGCTTCTTGAGAGTCGTATCTAAGTTACCTCTAATCTTAAGTAAATCAGCAAGTAATGCTGCAAATTTATCAAGCATTCCCGAACAAAGTCTTGAAATTTCAATCGCATTTTTATTTTGCCTATCAACAACATGGAACGCATTTATAATCTTTAACGCGGACAATAAGGTTGAAGGCGAAACCGGCATGATTTTATTCTTCCAAGCTAAATCCCAAAGAGCGCAATCCTCGCAAAACATCATAGAATAACAACTTTCAATCGGGATAAACATCAAAACATAATCAGGAGAAGCTTCCTCGACCGAATAATCTCTTTTAGCAAGCCCTGAAATATGCGACTTTGTAGAGTCAATAAAAGCCTTCAAATTATCTGAACGCTCATCTTCGTTTTCCGCATTAACATAACCATCCCAAGAGGAAAGAGAGGTTTTGGCGTCGATATATACACATCTGCCCTCCGGCAAAAATATAGTAGCATCAGGTCTGCCCTCTCCTGTCCCCTTTTGAATTTTGTATTCCTCGTCTTTTCTGAGTCCGGAAGCTTCAAGAACCCTTTCCAAAACTATTTCCCCCCAATGTCCCTGCGTTCTGTTATCTGACTTCATAACATTTACAAGTGCATTCGTATCCTGAGAAATCTTATTTCCTGCTTCAAGAAAACTTTTAATATTCATATCAAAACGCGTAAACTTCTCAGCCTCAACTTTAAAGTTCTCTTCACTTCTTTTTTCAAAAGCCTCAATTTTCTCCCTAAATCTTTTATAAAATTCGTCTAATCTTTCCTTATTCTGATCAGACAATGACTGAGAACTCTCCTTGTAACGTTTAAAAAATTCTTCCAATTTTTCCTTATTTTGCTCAGAAAACATCGCGGAATTTTCCTGTAAAACTTTACTTGCAGTATTTTCAAAATAAAGTTTCATTTGAGCCATAAGAGCTTCATTCACAGCTACTGACTGTTTTTTTACAAAATATGAAATAATAAAAACAATAATTGCACCTAATAAAAAACCTGCTAAAAATATTAAAAATTCCATACACTCTCCTTAATCTGTTTGAATTATAACACGAACGAAAAAAATTAGACTAAATAGTTTAGGTTCAAAAAATCAATCTCAAAAATCAACCATGCCCGAAAGCATGATGTAGACATGGATTTAGAGATTTTATCAACCAAAAGATTTAAATCACTAATTCATGCTTTACAACTTTAAACATCAATCAAGACATGGATGAAAATACCCTCCCAAAACAGTAGTATATAAAGTGTAGAAAACAAAACGAAATGTTTATAAGAAATAAAGGGGAAAATATGAGAGAGTTCAAGAAAAAAGCAAGAATTTTGTTAATTGACGACAATTCTGATCATCTTAGGGGTATTAAAGAGTTAATCACGCTTGAAACAGGTTACGATGTAATAGGTACTACAACAAGCGCCAACATGGGAATAAATCTTGCTAAAAAATATCACCCTGAATTAATTATTATTGATATCAATATGCCGGAAAAAGATGGTTTACAAGCAATTCAAGAAATAGAAAAACTTGAACTTGATACAAAAGTTTTGGTTTTAAGCGGATATGATGATTCTGATTTAATTTTCAGAGCCATGAAAATAGGGGCAAAAGGTTATGTTTTAAAAACCATGGCATCAGCGCAATTAATATACGCTATAGATGAAATTCTTGCAGGAAAAGTTTATCTTCCATCCGCTCTTTCTTCAAGATTCTTTGAATATTTCCAACGCTCCTTCAAAGAAGAAACCGCTGCATCTGCAGAAGAAAACCTTCTTACATATCTAACAAGCAGAGAAGAGGAAGTTTTGGAATTACTTACTCAGGGTAATAACTACAAAGGTATTGCAGCAAAATTATTTATTTCGGAAACTACAGTTAAGACTCACGTAAATAATATTTTCCAGAAACTACAAGTAAACGATAGAACTCAAGCCGTACTTTATGCTCTTAACAATGGGTTCGGCAAAAAAATTCGTGCAAAAATTTCTGCATAACAAGCAGAATAAGATAAAAATAGGGATAGTATAGAGAGGTTTGGCTGGAGAATAGTCAAACCTCTTCTTTCAAAAAGGAGTCAAAATGCCGTCACAAAATGACATAACAAAACAACAAGTAAGATTAACTTCTCATGAAATAAAAAACCAGTTATCAATCACTGACATATATTGTGAAATTATAAAAAAACAACTTATAAAAAACGGCATAGAAAACGAAGCTATAGACAGAGCCTTGCAATGCATTCAGAGATCAACAAAATTAATCAGCAACTCTCTACTTGACTTAAAAACCCTCACCAACATTGAGCTTAGACCTGAAAACATCTATCAAATTATAGAAGAAAGTATTGAGCTGGGTAAAACTTACATCTATGACAAAAAAATTGATATAAGTTATAACTCAGATACAGATATAAAAATTGCAATTGATAAAAATAAACTGGAAGCCTGTATAATTAATCTCATAAAAAATGCAGCAGAAGCAATTGAAACAGAAGGTTTTATAAAAATTTCAACACTTGCTTCAGAAAAAACTTTTAAAATTATAATTGCTAATAACGGAACCGCAATACCTGAATCAGAACGGAATAAAATTTTTCAAGACGGTCACACGACAAAACAAAACGGCTCCGGAATAGGACTATATCTTTCAAGAGAAAACTTAAGAAAAATGGGTGGCGATTTAAAGTTAAATAATTCAAAATTAACAGAATTTGAAATTATATTGAAAATATAATTTACAAAAGTGACAAGGATTAACCTTTATAATATAATTAAACCAACAGTAAAGAGGATGAAGTATGGAATTTGTAGAAAATAAAGAAGAAGAAGAAAAACAACTTAACGGAATATTTAAAGATATGGTTAAATATTCACCGTCAAAAATTATCGGAACTATAGGCAATGCAATTATAGTACCGGTTTACACGAGCTTATTGCCGCCGGAGCAATACGGAATATATTCATTATCCATAGCGTTTTTATCTTTTCTTTGTATTATATTTTCTGACTGGGTAGGTTTATCCGGATTAAGATTTTTCAGACAACATCAGTTAGCACAAGATTTATCAAAATATTTATCAGTTTTAGTTTCAATACTGACAATGAATATCTGTATGATGTTTATTCTATGCTTGTTATTTCAAAACAACTTCTGCACCTTCTTTAAAATTGATCCTAAATACTTTTATGCAGTATTGTTCTTAATAATACCTGTTGCAATAAGAGCTTTATTATTTCAACTTTTAAGAGCACAACTTAAATCTACGTCATACACATTCTCAACTATACTAAATCAATTCATGACAATCGGATTTTCGATTTTATTTATTAAAATGTTTCATATGGGAGCAATAGCTATGCTTCTTGCAATGGGGATTTCAATTTCTATTACAGACTTAATTTTGATGTACCAAAGCAAAATTCTTATATATTTTAAACGCCCGAAACTACAATGGAGCGTTCTTTTTCCTATTGCAATGTATGGAATTCCGATTGCAGCAACATCACTTAGTACTTGGATAATAAACCAAAGTAATAAGTTCATTATGAATAATATAAGCGGTTTTACTGACGTTGCATACGTCGGGGTTGCATATAGCGTGACACTGCCACTTTTAATGACAATATTTTCAATATTAACAATTGCTGTAGTCCCGAGAGTTATAAGAATGTACGAAGCAAAAATTGATATCCGCCCTATTGTTTCAAGATTTACAGGTTATTATATTTTGATATCAATACCTGTTGTAACGGTAATGGCTTTATACGCATCTGACTTTGTAAGCTTACTATCAAACGCGAAATTTCATGAAGCATACCGCCTAATCCCATACTTTGCTTTCGGAACATTCTTTATGGGACTTGCCGACTATACAACATTGCAATATCACCTTGCAAATAAAACTTACTTTGATTTTATAATCAAATTATTATCAGGAATTGCAAATGTAGGATTAACTATAAAACTAATTCCTATTTTCGGACTTGAAGGTGTTGGAATGGCAACATTAATTGCTAACTTTTTATACTTTTTCTTAAGTACGGTTATTGTCCTGCCTAAACTTGGGTTATTATATCCAATAAGACATTTACTATGTATTTTTATGTCTTTTGTACCATTTTACTTTTTATACGACTTTATGACAAAACATAATCAAATCCCTGCAGCTGTCCAAATGATTGGCTTGCTTCTGGTATTTTATGGAGCTTACTATATCATACGTAAAGTTGTTACAAAAAAATTTCTAACATAGTTTAATAAAATTTTACAATTTGGCAAATTTATTTTTTCACAGACTATATATATTCAACTAATCATGTAAAAAAAAGTTAATAATATGTAAATTTATACTGGAAATCTAATCTTGCGGATGTTAGAATTCATACGTCAGATTATTCTAGGGATAATTTACGCTAACCAGAAGATTAAATATATATTATAAAAGGAATAGTGAAAGGAAGTAAATATGTCAAAACTCTCCTCCAGAAAAAGAAGAATTATTGTATCAATATTATCATTCTCTATGATTGCGCAACAATCAATCATACCGGCAGCAATTGCCAGCCAAATTTCAGGAGTCGGAAGCATTACCGGAGATAGTGTTATAAACGGAGCCAACGGCAATACCATTTATAATATCGCTCCGCAATATTTTAACAAAGACGGAATAGGTTACAGACAATATCAAAACTTTGACCTTTCACAAGGCGATATCGCAAACCTTATATATAACTTTAAAGGTAATGACATTAATTCCTTCGTAAACTTTGTACAAAACCAAATTAACATTAACGGTATAGTTAATACTATGCGTAACGGTAGTTTCTTTAACGGAAATGCCGTTTTCGTATCTCCAAACGGCATGGTCATAGGACAAAGCGGCCTATTAAATGTCGGCTCTTTGGCTATCATGTCACCAACTCAAGAAGCATATAACAAGTTTACCGGTGAAATGGGTAAATATGCACCAATTCTTTCCGCACCGGGAACATCTGAATATAACGAAACATTGAACAGCATGGGCGGAGCTAAAGTTACTGTTAACGGAAAAGTACTTGCACGCCATGATGTAAATATTCATGCCGGCGCAGTAGAGTTTGGTGAAAACGGAAGGATTGTAACAGGAGTTAAGAGTGATAAAGCGTTTACTCCGGAAGATAGCTACAGAGTTGACCCTAAAGACGGTGGTGCAATTGTTACCGAGAATGAAGACTTTGGCACTATGACCAGCAGAAAATTTAATGACCCTAACATGTCTACAGCTGGCTCTATTGATGCAGCTGAAGTTCTGTTCAACAGCCTTGTAAATACACACGTTCAAAACGGAGCATCTATTAAGAGTGACAATGGTTCAATCACAATTACAGCATACGCTGACGATGGCGGTATTACACTTGGCAGAAACAGTATGTTGAAGAACTTTGCCGATGGCGATATTACTCTTACAAACAAAGGGGTAAACGGAACACAAGCTACTGTTGCATGGATTGAAAACAATAAAGGTGATGTTAATATACAAAATGATAACGGCAACATTACAATGTCCGGTTTAGAGCTAAGAAACAAGAACGGTAATGTAAATATCATTAACACAGACGGTTCAGTTTCTATAACTCACTCTAACGTTTTAAATGCAAACGGTGACATAAATATTACAGCCAATGAAGGTCTTATCCTTGATGTTGCATTCTTAGAAAACAAAACAAACGGAGATATCAACTTAACCAACAACAATAGCGGAGCTATTGATATTTTAGGCTCAAATGTTACTAACGAAAAAGGAAATATCACAATTGATAACAAAGCAACATCAGGCGGTGGTGTTAACATCACAGAAAACGATTCTGATCCTTCTACAGGAGTAAGTGCTTCAAAAGTTATCACAGACAATGGAAATATCGTTATCAAAAACGCAAATAACGAAGGTGGTATCGTTATTTCTCAGACAAACGGATACAGCGAGCAGGATGTAATTGTAAAAAGTGCTTCAAACGGTTCCGTAACAATTGATAACCAAGGCGATAAAGGTATAGTTATCCAAGGTCAAGTTGTTCAAGAAGGAACTTCTGATAATAATGAACAACGAATTGTTATTACAAATACAGGTAATGACGGCATTACAATAAGCGGAAAAACTTCCGGAGCAAACAGAACTCTTATTTCAAATACGGGTAACGGTGGTATTAAAATAGAAGGTCAGGTTACTTCTAAGGGTGTTGATGTTGAAAACAAAAACTCAAATGTTGTAATCGGAAATAGATACACACCATCAAAAGAAAATTATATTAATTCAACAGGCAGAGATGTAAACATAAATATTAAAAACGGTAATTTGTATAACGCCGGTATTGATAAAACTTTAATTCGCTCTGCAAACGGAAATTTGAACATATTCGTAGAAGACGGTACTATCGGAAAAGAAGTAGGAGTTTGTGACGGTGGAGTTTGCACAGGTATTGGCGTAGCTGCACGTGATTTAACAAAATCAATTAATGCTAATGTTGACGGAACATACACTGCTGTAACATCTCAAAACAATCTTGCAAACGATTTAGTAATCAACCTTGCAGCACTCGATTCCGATATGAAACTTAACTACATTGACGCAGAAGGCAGAGTTATCTTACTTGCGGATTCAAGCACTAAAGGACAAAGCCCTTATTCAATTTTAAATGCGGCAGAAGAAGCTACAAGACCTAATATTAAAGGTAAAGGCATTTCTGCAATTGCGAGCGGAGAAATCGGAGAAGACAATAAAGCCCTTACATTTATTCAAGTTAAAGGCGACTTCAATCCGGATTTTGTTGAAAACGGTCATATTCTTCAAGACGGAACAGTTGACCCTGATTACAACAGATCAGCTAATAAAATTTGGGAATACTCACCAAGTGCCGCTTACGGTATAGATATGCTTTCAAAATTCGGAAACATCAACATAAAAGGACTTGATAACGCAGATAATTCAAAATCCGATGCTAATGTTTGCGCTATTGTTTCAAGAAACGGAAGCGTTAATGCTGAATTCTCAGGCAATACTTTCATCAGAGAAATTACAGCAAAAGATAAAGTTAATGTGACTACTCGTGGTAAATACTTAGTTATTGACCACTTAGGTGAAGTTCCTACTTACGAAAACTCTGGTGATTACTACGGTGATTACAATAAGCTTAACCCTACACAAGCTAATCTTAAAGCATTAGACTTGGTAGATGCAGGTAAAAAAGCTGAAACAGAAGGTCATAAAGCTCACTCAACAATTGTTGTTAAAAACGGAACAATTGCCGGTAAAGGCGAAGGCAGACCTGCTCACGAACAGGATTTGAATTTAACAGCTGACCACTCATACGCAGGCGGATATGAATTTGTTATGGATATGCACCGTGGAGAAGATGGTAAATCTTATGCTGTTGAAAATCCTGCAACAAACACTATTACAAATGGAAATGATTCTGAAACACCTGTTACTATCAGATCTACAGCAGTAAGACCTGATGACGTAGAAGGCATTGATGCGGATCCTGAACGTCGTAATTACTATTACGGCGGTAGCTCACAAGGAGATGATCCTGATTATGACGGAACAGACGATGAAGTAAAAATTGGAACAGAAGAAGATGATGATAATTTAGTTGTACCAGACGCAGATGATGATGCTGACGCTGATGCTGACGCTGATGCTGACAACGACAACGACAACGACAACGATACCGATAACGACAACGACAACGATACCGATAACGACAACGATACCGATAACGACAACGATACCGATAACGACAACGACAACGACA
>CAYUQM010000015.1:0-44331 GCA_964446855.1 uncultured Muribaculaceae bacterium | reverse complement strand
TTAAAGTAAGAATGGAAGAAGCTAAAGAAGCTCTCGGATGTTCTTGCGGATGCGGAAAAGTTGAATGCACTTGCGGCAAATAACTAAATGTTAAATAACAAGAAAGCCTCTGAAAATTCAGAGGCTTTTTATTTGTAAATTTTTTGAAATAATTAGCAAAAATTTCTTTGTCTGTATTATTATATCAAAAAATGGGGGTCCTAATGAAAGTTTCTGCAATTAACAACACACAAAGAATTAATTTTAACGGTGAACATTCAAAAAAAGCAAACGGAATTAAAGCTACAGCCGGAGCAACAATGCTTGCAATAGCAGCCGCTGTTCCGGCGGAAGAAGCAAATGCGCAATACTACATGCCGGCTCCACCACCACCGGTAGTACAGTATTATGTTCCAGCACCTGTTATGAATATTCCGAGATGCTTTATTTTTGGAGATGAAACAAATGAAAACTACGAAAAAACTCTCCCCGATGTATTCAATGAGATAGATGCTGAAATTGAAGAAAACGGACAAATTTCAGTTAATGAAGTTGTACGTTTAGAAGAAGCTAACTGGAATACAACTCACATGTATGCAATGAGTCGAGGTCAAAAACTAAGAACTGCCGAATTAGTTAAAAAACTTTCAAGACAATATAATCAATACGGCTCAGATCCGAATACCATAAATTATAACGAATACAAAAATATAATGAATGATTACATGAGATCAAAAAATGTTGCTGATATTTTTAACTTAATGCAGCTTCTAACCGCTCCTCGCCGTGTACATCCGCAACCACATTACCATCCTCCGGTAGTCCCACCACATCCTCGTCATCGTCATTGGTAATAAAAATTATCCTTTCAGGGAATGTTCCGTTTACGATTATCCCGTAAGCTATAGTAAGTTGGATAAGTCCCAAAACATACGAAAGGAAGTAATCTTATGAAAAAATTTATTGTAGCTGTGGCAATATTTATAGCAGCAGTACCTGCATTTGCCAGCTGCCCTGTCACAGGGTTTTGTGCTCCGGAATCCTCAATTCTTGCCCCGTCAGGGATTTCAGATAAATATATTCCGAATAATCTGAATGATATTCAAAAACCGAACGCGTTTCAACCACAATACAAACAACCGTATAATGATATGTTAATTAATACAGATGACAATAGTAGCACAATGCAACCATCTAATATCAAAAATGAAAGCTCTTATAATGCAAATTGCCAGTTTGGAGTATGTTTACCAGGTTCAGGAATGGTTGAACCGTAAAGTTTATTCAATAGTATAAACTTTTTTGTAATACATCAATGTACCTAAAACAGTAAGAATAATATTAGGCATCCAAGCCGCAAAGAACGGAGTCAGGGTACCTGCTTCTCCAAACGAAATTGATAATGCTCTTATAAGATAATATGCAAAAATTATCAAAATAGAGAACAAAAAACCCCTGTTATAACGAACCCTTGGCGGCGTAATTGCCAATGGAACACCAACGAGCACGAGTGCTATTGTTGTAATCGGCAAAGCCAATTTATCATAAAGCTCAATTACAACAACACTGCGTTCCTCTGCATCTAAAGTATGCAAATTAGTTGCTATATATTTAACTAAGCTTACAAAATTCATTTCTTTTGCCAGATTTTTATTTAACTGTTTCGATAAATCAAGCCCAAACTTAACAGTTGAATCGTCAAACAAGGTGGTATTTAGGACTTTACCTTCTTGTCCTACGGTATAGACAGCACCTTTTTGGAAATCCCATCCGGAAGGTGTTGTCTTTCCTTCTTGTGCTTGAAGAACTTGTATTGTTCCATCCTTAGAGGTATCAAGAACTGTAATATTATAGAGTATTTTGTCTTCACAATGTCCAACATAAAAAAGACGTTTCAACCTGCCGTCTGAATCAATATCTTTAAAAACAAAGTTCTCTTTGCCATCAGGGACATTTTTTTGGCTTAAAGACCACAACGCCAAATCTTTTGAAAATTTATTCGCAACCGGTACAATCGTTTCATTAATAACAAAACTGCAAATACACATTGCAACAGAAAATATAAAAATAGGTTTTGCAATACGGTTCAAACCTATTCCACAAGCCCTGAGTACTGTTATTTCCGAAGCTAAACTCAATTTATTCAAAGTCATTACGGTTGAAAGTAAAACACCCATTGGAATAGTCATAACGACTACAGATGGCAAATTTAGTACAATCATCAATAATGCTACTTTAAACGGAATTCCAAACAAAGATATCTGCTTAATCAACGTAATAAATGTATCAGATGCAAAAATAATTGAAGTAAATACAAACACTCCCATTATGAACATCTCAACGATTTGTTTAAGAATATATTTATCCAAAATCTTAGTATTCTTAATTTGCTCTTTAATGTTTTCCTTAAACGCCATAAAAAAATTATATTCTAAACAAAAAGTTTTATCAATCATTTTAAATAACTCAAAATACTTATTGACTATATTTTTATATTAAGTTAGAATGGTATTCCTAGCTTAAATGTTTATTATTTTGTGGGAGGCTTTTATGAAAACTAATAAGATTTCGCCTGTATCTTTTCAGGCATATATTCCAAGAAGAGTGTCTGAAACTCTAATGTCTGAAGCTGTAAGCAGAGGTCAAAATTTAACAAGTCAGTATTATGCTCAAGCAAAAAAAGTTAATCAATGGGGTCAAGATACATCTGCCCTCACATTAATTAGCAAAAGAATTAACAATGTCCGTAAAGATGTTCTGGCTCTGGTTAACAGTTATCACGCACCAATGAGGAACGCAGAATTTACGCAAAAAGGAAGTTTATTAGATACTTTTTTATCACTAACAAAAAAAGATATTGTTGAAGCTGAAAAAAGCATTCACGTTTAACTTTTAGCTAATTTTAACGGTACTAATTATTAGGTTTTACCTTATAATTAGCAGGCACTTTGCTCAAATCACATGTGTAATTAGAACCGCAGTACTTAGCTATCGCGCCTTTCACATCTCCGCCGGTTTCACTTAATTTAGCCTTGAATGCTATTATACCAACTTCAAAGCTTAATTCCACATCTGTTTTCAGAGCCTCAAAAAGTTCCTTTGGAGTATGATATTTTGCTTTAATCTTTTCGATAAAAGCATCATCCTGAGAGAAGTGAGCCTTGTGCCACGCCGCATAATCTTTATCAGATTTTGCACCATAAGTTTTTTTACCAATTTGCAACGGATCTCTTTTTTGCAAAATAGAACAGCAAGTATCTAAATCAACCTGCATAACACCCTTATATATTTTATTTGAATCCATTGATGTTTCGTTAAAAACATAACTGCTCTCAGTTCCCAAAATCTGTGCTATTACTGGTGAAATCGCGGAGATATTGTACTTTTTACAAGCCAGTAATACCATTTTTGTAATATTCTCTATATCAGCTTCAGAAAGATTTGTCTTCCGTTCTTTCGCAATTTTTTTAATTGACGTTTTAACATCATTATACTGAGGGTAATCCGTCGGGTCATACGGTAAATCCTTTTTTAAATCCCGTATTAAATTTTTATCTTCTATTGATTTAATTTCTTTGACTAAAGATGTTACAAAGGAATTTACCGATTCAATTTTGTCAAGTTTTGTATAATCATCACATTTAATACCTAATTGCTTAGCTCTTTCTACTAAAGGTTTGCAAATATACTGTTTTACTTCAGTCGCATCAAGCATTAATTCATCATCAATTGCAGTAGCAAGAGTTTTTTTATCAGTGTTAAGCTTTGAATATGAACTCCAGACCTCGACCACATTATATTTGTTTATACTTTTTAATTTGTCTTCTGTATTTTTATACCAGCTTGGACCTTTAATCTGTTCATAAAGATTTTTTGCAACATTTTTACCATTATTAACTACTACCAATTTTTCAATAAATGACTTCATAGCATCTACAGAAACTCGTACCGGTTTAGGCAATGCTAATATCCCTGATGAGATTTCTTCATCAGAAAGTTTTGAGTCTGAAACACCGTTTGTATTATCCATACCTTTGAATATTCCAAACGCCATATCAAGCTCCTGAGCAGAAAGTGTACCATCTTTATTTTTATCAAAATAATCAAATATATTTCTTAATTTTTTATCATCAATACCTAAATCATTAAAATTGATATCGGTTTTCTTTTCATTAAAATTATATTTTTTACCATTGATTTTCATATCTGTATAACCTTCTTACTTAATAAGCAATAATATATACGACACATTTGCTTAAAACTTTAATATATCGTTAAATAATATTACGAATAAGTAATGCGCGCATATATAATATTATAAATTCTTATACAAATCACATTTTTTCAGATATGCTATAATTTGATTTTTACAATACTCAAACATATCGTTATTATGCAAGGATTCTTTGTACCAATCAACAGTAAATTCTATTGCCTCTTGTAAACTCAACACTGCCTGCCAGTTCAACATCCTATAAGCTTTTGTTACATCCAAACTCAAATTTGTGCTTTCATGAACCATATCTATGCTTGAAACATCAACAACATTTCCTTTACCGTAACATTTAATCACGTCTTCAACAACTTCCAAAACAGTTTTAGTACATCTGATTGAAGGTCCGAAGTTAAAAGCTTCCGAATATTTTACAGGTTCTTCGATTAATTTTTGCCCTAAACGCAAATAACCGCTTAGTGACTCTAAAACGTGTTCCCAAGGACGTGTTGCATTTGGAGAACGAATTTCGATATCTTTTCCTTCTTCTATAAATCTTATGCAATCAGGAATAAGCCTGTTTTCAGACCAATCACCACCACCTATTACATTTCCTGCTCTGGCAGACGCCACAGCTTTACCATGTTTTATGTAATCGTTAGTATTAAAATAAGAATTTCTATATGAGGAAATTAACAACTCCATACAACCCTTTGATGAAGAGTAAGGATCATAACCTCCCATCCTATCCGTTTCTTTGTAGCCCCATATTTGCTCGAAATTTTCATAACATTTATCAGAAGTAACCATAACAACAGTTTTAATACAGTCAAATTTTCTGACAGCTTCCAGAATATTCAAAGATCCCATAACATTAGTTTCATAAGTATATTTAGGATTAGCATAGGATGTACGAACAAGAGCTTGAGCCGCAAGGTGAAAAATAACTTCTGGTTGATACTTAGCAATAGTTTCTTCTAACTTTTCACTATCCCTCACATCACCTTTAATATCAGCATATAAGCGATTTTCCAAATGAGAAACTTTATAGTTACCCCGCTCTGAATACGGCTCAAGAGCATAACCGACAACTTTTGCACCTAACATAGTTAACCAAATAGAAAGCCAGCTTCCCTTAAATCCGGTATGTCCGGTAACTAAAACTATTTTACCGGCATATACATTATTAAAATAAGTCATTATTATTTCTCCACCAGTTAATTGTTTGTATCAGACCTTCTTCCAAACTATATTTTTGTTTCCAACCAATTGATTTCAATTTCTCATTATTACCAACAACTAAATTATAATCAAAAGCCGCCGGAACAGCACCCCATAAGACTTCCCCTTTAAAATTTGTAAGCTCCGTAATCTTCTCAACAATTGTTCTTAATTGCACAGGCTTACCGGAACATATATTAACAGCCCCGTGAATATCATTTTCAAAAACATCAACAATACCTTTTGCGACATCTTCTACATGTAAATAATCCTGAAACTTCAAGCAATCACTAACTAAAATATTCTCTCCATTAATACATGAATTTATCACTGATGATACCAATCGTTTTGATTTTTCAGCCGGACCGTAAACATTAAAAATTCTTGGCCATTTGAATTCAATTCCATTCTGCTTGCAATAAATTTTTGCAATATTAAAAATTGCATTTTTACTATTACCATAAAGAGTTTGCGAATCCGTAGGAGTACTATCCTCGAGGAAATAACCGTATTTGTATTCGTATTCGGAAATTGTCCCTGCCCCTAAAAATTTTTTCCCGCCATTTTCTTTAAAACATCTTAACAAGTTTAACGTTGCAATAGTCCAATCAACATTCAAGTCTGAAACAATACACTTTGTATCCGTATACCAAGCAAGATGAATAATATTTTCAAATTTATGTTCTTTAGTAAAATTTTCGACATCGGATAAATCCATCAAGTTCATTTTATACTGAACAAGGCCTTCTCTTTCCGGAGCAATCCTATTGCAAACAATTGAGTGAACTTCATAACCGCAATTAATAAGTTCCGCTACAACGTTCCTTCCAATAAATCCTGTTCCTCCTGTTATTAATACTTTTTTTAACATAATTTACGAATTCCCGACAAAACTTACAAAATTATTCTGTTTATCCCAAACTTTCCATGGCGCATTACCACTTGCCCACATTTCATTAAGCTCAATTTTATCCCGAAGCATATCCATTGAACGCCAAAAACCATCATGTTTGTATGCAATTAACTCGCCTGCATTCGCAATACTTTCAAGAGGCCTTCTTTCAAATATTTCTTCAGGATTGTTTGCTTCTATATAATCAAACACTTCCGGCTGGCAAACAAAAAATCCCCCATTAATCCAATGTCCATCACCTTTTAGTTTTTCTTTGAATGAGGTTATTGTATTATCTGCTGAAATATTTAACGCTCCAAATCTGCCTGACGGTTGGACTGAAGTCATTGTCACAAGCTTTCCTGAACTTTTATGAAATTCAACAAGTTTTGCTATGTTTACATCTGAAACGCCATCACCATAAGTGAGTAAAAATGGTTCTTTCCCGATATAATCTTGAGCCTTTTTGATACGTCCGCCCGTCATAGTATCTTGACCAGTATAAAGCATCGTTACACGCCAAGGCTCAGTACGCATTTTATGAAGTTCCACACTATTATTTCTCATATCTATCGTAATATCGGAATACCTTTGATAATAGTGTACAAAATAATCTTTTATGATATGAGATTTGTAACCGGTAAGAATTACAAAATCATTAAAACCATAATGCGAATAAATTTTCATTACGTGCCATAAAATTGGATATCCACCAATCTCTACCATAGGTTTTGGCTTCGTGACAGTTTCTTCACCAAGTCTTGTCCCAAGACCACCTGCAAGAATCAATATTTTCACAGTAAACCTCCATCAAGCATATATACAAACAAATTTACAAAGTATATAATATTACATATTATCTTCAAGCAACTTAATAAAAGCTACAACAAGCATAACACAAATAAATTATTTTATAACTCAATATCAGTTTCTTTAATCGGAGCTCCAATTACACGTTCGAGTTCGGCAGCATTTACATTGTATTCAAGCAGGTTTGAATAATAGCTGAGCTGGGCATTCAGATACGTGTTTTCCGCATCTTTAAACTCAATAGCGTTTCCAAGTCCGACCTGATATCTTCTGAATGCCTGATACTGCTGCTCTTTTGCCTGCTGCAGCGCGAGTTTTGCTACATCCAGACTGTCTTTTGAATTCATAAGACTGATATAGGCACTCTTAACTTCCAAGTGAACGTTTTGTTTTTGGCGTTCATAGTCTGCAACATATTTTTTGTATGTTGCTTTAGCCTCATCAACTTGTTTTTTCAGCGCCATAAGGTTAAGAGCAGAATAATTAAACTGAACTCCTGCTTGATAACCGTAGTCGGTATTCATCTTAGGCCCCCCTCTGTCGTAGGAGCCAAATGCGCTTAAATCTGGGGTGAAAGATCTTTTAGCGGCTCTTACCTGCATTTCAGCAGCATCCATTTGCTTTTTGGCTGAAAGCAAGGCAGGACGTGAGGCTTTCGCAGTTTCAATTAGGGTTGTAAAGTCTACATCATAAGCTTTTGTATTTAGTTTATCTTTTAAAATAACCCCTTCAAGTTCAGGAATACCTACTGCGTTAGCAAGCTGAACGGCTGCAAGCTCAAGAGTATTTTTTGCTTTGATAAGATTAACTTTTGCGTTACCCAAGTTATATTCAGCTGTAGTAACGTCGATTTTTGCTTTTTTCCCTATGTCAAAATAAGCTTTTGCCTGTTTTAACTGTAATTCGTAATCCTTTACGGTATCTTCATATACAACCTTTTGGACTTCAGCAAAAATCATGTTGTAGTATGCAACTTTTACGTTATAGATTACCTGCTCAACACTTGTTTCAGCATCAAACCTTGAAGCTTCGTAACTTCTGTTTGCAGAATCCGCTATGGCTTTAGTTTTCCCAAAATCAAATATAAGCATGTTTGCAGAAACCGACGGAGTATAATACATTCCATACTTTCTGTTCATCATGCTTGCCATTGCGCCGCCTGCTTTCATGGTCGAAAGGGTATCGTTTCTTGAGTAGCTTACTCCGGCTCCGATTGTAGGGAAATAGTTTGCCCAGGCTTGCCCTACACGTGATTTAAAAATTTCGGAGTTACTGATTGCGGACATAATCGCAGGGTTGTGAGTAATAGCAAGCTTTATACAATCTTCAAGTGTTACTTCGCCGTTCATATCCGCATACTCAATCTGGCTGTTAATTACGGGGAATTTTGTTTCATACATCCCCTCAGCCTCTTTTGAGGATTTAATTTTAGTTTTTGCATTATCTGCGTTTTTCTTGGTTTCGCGTTTGTAATTAACTTTAACTTCCTTAGTTTTTACAATTTCAACCTTGTCAGCTTTTTTTTCTGTTTTTGTTTTAGCAAAAGCAGGGCTTAAGCCGAGTAGTGAGCAGATTAATAGTAAGCTTAAAGTCTTTTTCATTTTTCTATGAACTCCAAATCTTTTTCTGTGATTTCTTTTTTAGGGAATTTATCAACAAATTCCTGAACAATAACGTAGAATGCAGGGGTTAAGACTGCACCGATTGTCGCCGCAGCAACCATACCGCCAAAAACAGTTGACCCTACGGAAATTCTTGAATTTGCACCCGCACCCGTTGCAAAAAGCATTGGTAATACCCCGATAATGAATGCTAATTCTGTCATCATAATTGCTCTAAATCGAAGTTTTGCGGCTTTCATTGCGGCTTCCCGTACAGTAAGCCCGTGTTTTTCGTGTTCTTCTTTTGCAAATTCTACAATCAAAATAGATTGTTTTGCTGCAAGACCTATCAGAGTAATCATTCCGACTTGAGAATAGATATCAAACGACTGATTAATCATCATTTGGAAAAGCAGCGCACCAAGTGCTGCAATCGGAGAAATTAACAGTACCGCAACAGGAATTGTATAACTTTCGTACAACGCAACAAGGAAAAGATATACAAACAATAGCGCCATTGCAACAATCAAAACGGTTTGCCCTGAAGCTTCTCTTTCTTGAGCGGAAGTACCTGACCAGTCAAAAGTTATGTCTGATGGGAGAACTTTCTTTGCGACAGCTTCCATCGCATTCATCGCATCGCCGGAACTTTTTCCTGCTGACTGCTGACCTTGAATTTGTACTGATTTGTAAAGGTTGTATCTTGAAATCGAAGCCGTACCGATTGTTTGCTTAAGTTTTACAAGAGAAAGGACAGGCACCATTACTCCGTTTGTATTTTTCACATAAATTCCCGATAAATCTGCTGCAGTATTTCTAAACCTGCTTTCAGCCTGTATTTCTACCTTGAATACGCGGTCGAATTTATTAAAGTCATTTACGTAGTATGTACCCAGCATTGAGGCAAGTGTTGAATAAAGTTCTTGTAAATCAACGCTTTGTGCCATAGCTTTTTCGTAATCAATTTCTAAAGTATATTGCGGAACGTTTGCTTGGAATGTTGTGTTAACATTAGAAAGCGACGGGTCTTGGTTCGCCGCAGCAATAAGTGTATTTGCCCATTTTTCCAAGTCCTGAGCGTTATATTCTCCGCGTGAAAGCATTTGGAACTCAAAACCGCCCATCATACCCATACCCATAATGGCAGGAGGTGAAAATACCATAATAGAGGCTTCTTTTGTTGAAAATGCAATAGGGCGGATTTTAGCAAGGATTGCCGTGTGGCTTAAATCCGTCGGACGTCCCTGAATTTTCCTTTTAATCCGGTCTATAGGACCTATTTTTCTTTCGGCATAATCTTTCAGGGTAATAATACCGGTTGCGCTGTTTGTTGCTCCGTTTCCGCCAAATACCAGCGTATTTTCAGGGTTAACTCCCTCAATATTTCTTATCTGTTCTATAAATCTTTTTGACACTTCTTCCGTTCTTGAAAGGGATGCGCCGTCAGGCAAGGTTATACTTGCGAGTAAAACACCCTGATCCTCATCAGGGATAAAGCCTGTTGAAATTATATTGAAAGAAAAAAGAGTTAACGCAACAAGTGCTATATAAAAAGTTATTGTAAGTTTTTTGTCGTAAACAAACTTATGAACATATTCCATATAAAAGTTTTCTACTTTTACAAAGGATTCGTTGAATTTTTCAACAATAATGGAGGTTCTTTTGCTAATTCTGTCAGCAACATGTTTTGTTCTGAGTAAGATTGGCGATTTAATTTCTTTTTCTTCCTTCTTTTGTCCGAGGAAGTGAGAACACATTGCAGGAGAAAGGGTCAGTGCGCAAATTGCGGAAATTGCAATAGAAACCGCAATACAAACCGCAAACTGTTTGTACATAACCCCTGTCATGCCGCCCATAAATATAATAGGAACAAATACCGCCATCAATACCATTGCCATAGCAACAAGCGAAGACCCCACTTCTTCCATTGTAAGCTGGGTTGCAATTACCGCTGACTTGTCTTCTTCAAGGTGACGGGTTACGTTTTCTATAACAACAATGGCGTCGTCAACTACAACCCCGACCGCAAGCACCAAGGCAAAAAGCGATAACAGATTTATACTCATTCCGAATGCTTTTAATGCGGCAAATGTACCGATTAAAGAAACAGGAATTGTTACACAAGGTACAAGAGTTGCCATTCCATCCCCTAAGAAAAGGAAGATAATTAAAATAACAATAAGTCCCGTTAAGAGAATTGTGAATTCAACTTCCTTCATTGATTCATGAATATATTCGGAATCATCTTTTAATACTCTGATTTTTAAACCGTTTTCTAATCTTGAATTCAATTCGCTTACTTTTGCTTTAACTGCTTTAGAAAGGTTTAAGATATTTGCGTCGGATAATTGAGAAACCATTATCATAGTTGCAGGTTTACCATCAATAATAGCGAGGTTGGAATACGAAGCCGCGCCAAGTTCTATACGCGCAACATCTTTTAACCTAACCTTGCTTCCGTCCATATTGGAACGAATTATGATATTCTCAAATTCTTTAACGTCAGCTAATCTGCCCTTGGTTTTTAATGTAAATTGAAGAGCCTGTTTGCTATCGGTCGGAAGTGCACCCAAAGAACCGGCAGTTACTTGAGTATTTTGGTTAATTATTGCGGTTTTAATTTCGCCTGTAGAAATATGCAAGCCTGCCATTTTTTGCGGGTCAAGCCAAATTCTCATTGAATAATCGCCTGCACCGTGAACGTCAATATCCGCAACACCTTCAACACGTTTCAATTCATCTTTAATATATATTGAACCGTAGTTTGTCATATCAAGCTGAGACCAGTTGCCGTTTTCTGCACTTACGTTCAAAATAATTGCACCCGAACCCGATGTTCTGCTTACGGCAGTAACCCCAGTTCTCTGAACATCTTCAGGTAATTGTGACAAAACCTGCTGAACTCTGTTTTGAACATTCATAAGGTTTACGTTTTTGTCACTTCCTACTTTAAAATACATTGTTAATGTATAACTTCCATCGTAAGATGTTGAAGTCATATATGAAAGATTTTCAACCCCGTTCAACTTATTTTCAAGTACGGTTGCGATTGATGATTCTATAACTTCTGCGTTTGCCCCTGCATAAGATGCTGAAACTCTTACTTGCGGAGGGGTAACATCAGGGTAGTTTTCCTGTTTCAGGGTAAGCATTGAAATTATACCCAAAATTACGATACAAACAGAAATTACCAGCGCGAAACGAGGTTTTCTTATAAAAAAGAACAACTTTTCTTTATCAAAAATTTTTTTCATTATTTACCTGCATTCAAATTTTTAACATATTCATCATTATTAATAAGCTTTAAGTTTTGTCCTTCGACATTTATGTTTTGAATACCTGACACAACAACTACGTCATCAGCTTCAAGTCCGCTTTCGACAACCCAATTGTTATCAATATCATCAGAAACTTTAATATCTTTTCTTACAGCTTTGTTATCCTTAACGGTCCAAACATAATAACCGCTCATTGCATCCCCTTTTGTGCAGGCTTGCGGAACTGTCATATATGTAATTTTTTGCGGAGCAATAAGCTTAACTTTCATATAATTACCCGGAACGAGCCAGCCTTTAGAGTTGTCAAACACTGCCCGAAGAGCAATTGAACCCGAATTTTTATCAACTTGATTGTCAACAAAATCTATGGTACCAGTTTTGTCATACCAATTGCCGTCGTCAAATTGAACTTTTACTTCCACATCTTTAAGCTGTTTACTGCTTGCTCTTAAAAGCTTTACAAAGTCAGCACTTTTAAGGCTAAACCCAACATAAACAGGGTTTGTGCTGGAAATATTTACAAGAGAACCGGAAGTTGCAGTTACATAGTTTCCTTCGGTGATATTAACTTTTCCTATACGTCCGTCAATTGGAGATTTAATATTCGTATAACTCAAATTAACTTTTGCAAGTTCTAACTGTTGACGTGCCGCGTCAAGCAATGCTTTGTTCTGGTTTCTTGCAGCAAGACTTGAATCTACGTCAGAACGGCTTATCAAGTCTTCCTTAACAAGTGCGTTAGCCCTGTCAAGTTCCTGTTGAGAGTTTTTCAAAAGTGCGCTGTACTGATTTACTGTTGCTGCGGAATTGTTAACCTGAATTTGATATTCTTTCGGGTCAATCTGGAAAATTACCTGCCCTTTCTTGACAAAATCACCTTCTTTAAACATCTTTTTTATCAAAAATCCGGGAACTCTTGCAATAACATCAACGGAATATTTTGCCTCAACACGACCGGTTTCTTCAACTGATATGTCAGTTTCCTGTTGCCCCGGTTTATCGACAACAACTTCTTTCGGTATCATCATTGCGCGTTTTTGGATTAGCCCCATAAGGTGGCTTGCTGTTTTGTTATAAATAATCGGCACAATAATCACCAGCAGAATAATTATTGCAGCTTGTTTTCTGGTTGCTCTTAGTTTCATACATCTCTCCCCAATTTTCGGTAGAATATTCTACCTTTATGATAAATGTTTTTTTGACTCTTGTCAATGAGATACTTGAAATTAACCTTAATTTCGCTTATATTAAATAACTGTATGAAAAATATTAATTCAATTACAGATGAACTGAAACAAGATATAACTTTTCAACTGGTTTATACCGGTAATTTTCTGAAATCCTTCCGGAGGATTTTTCATACAAAATTTGTTCATAAGGAACTCCATCCCGATATATTTTCAATTTTGTTTTTTATAACCTGTAATCCAAGTATAACTCAAGCCGAAATTGCAAGGATACTTTTTAAGGGTAAAGCTCATGTCGGAAAAATATTGAACGAAATGGAACGGTTAGAAATTATCAAACGCGAACACAACGGTAAGTTGATTAAAAATATTATTTTACCAAAAGGAGAAGAGTTACACAAAAAAGCGTTCAAAGAGGTTATGAAAACACAGTCTGCTATATATAATGAGTTTACACCCGAAGAAGTAAAACAATTTACGGAATTTATAACCAGATACCGCAATGTTCTTGGAAAATTTGTTGATATTAAGTTGAAGTAGATTCCACGCAGTATACCTATTGTCAATCAATGTTTGATATGGTAATATAGAAACGTATTGGAGGTACTTAAGTGTTTAAATATTTAGTTTCACTATTCGTACTATGCTTTTTATTGACCGGCTGCGGATTTCATGGGGAAATGCGTTATACCGGAGAATTTGGAGAATATGTTAGCAAGCCATTTGCTAAAAAGTTGGCAGATTGCAAACGCTATACTTCTCCTGCTTTTTACTACGGTAGCGGAATGTTTGAAATAAGAAGACACGTAATAAAAATAAAAGGCTGGAGCGGAAATTCTTGTGAAGTTGTAGTTGATGACAGAAGTCTTTTTTCCAGAAATGATAACCCGGAAACAATTCTTGTACCAAAAAGATTCACCAAGGATATTAGCGAAATTTTAGTGCTGGCATTTAAGGAACCTCAATACGAAGAAAAAAATGCAGTAAAAAAAGCTTTAAACTTTTGTCAAACAAACGATATCTCAGATTGCCTGATATATTATAGTGTAGGACAGGAACCGGTTTTATATAAGTATTTGAGTGCCATTGCCGGTTTCTTTAAACATTACCATCCTGAAATAGAATATCTTTATGATGAATTAATCGAAAAACTAGCTAAAGAGAAGACGATTTGTGATGGAATGATAACAGATGCAAGTAAACTAGTCAAACAAACAAACTATTTCGCAAATATTCCTGATAAAGAAATAGAACATTATGTTTGCAGCAATATGAAAAACTATACATACTGTAGATATAATCCCATCAAAAAAAATGTATTTGTCTATCGGCTTACTGAACATAAAGGAAAAACCTTTACCCAATGTTGGATGTCCGTTGGTAAAAACGGAGTAACAGATACACTCAATCGAGGCGATAATCCATACGATATGGCAAATCGAACCCGTTATATAAAATAACTTTGCGATTACTTAGCACGCGTTTAATAATTAAATTATAAGGATTTATACACAAGTTTACACCTAATTTTGTTAAACAAGGTTCATACTGAGTCGATACGAGCAAAGTACGGAAAGCGTCAGCGTATCCGCTTAATGCGGGCACCGTCAGCGAGGGTTCTCTATTTTAAGAGATTCTTCGGGCATTAAATAACTGTTACCCTCAGAATGACGGATATAAATGAGATTCTTCAGTTAAAGCACAGGATAACAATGGTTTAATTTGTATATAAATACCAAAAATCTCAAATTATCAAATTTATTTATCTGTTAAAATATTTACTTTTTCTTGTTTCAGCTTATGGAATTTTTTCATAAACTTGATGATTTCATCCGGAGTTTCGAATTTCTTTATAATATTTCCTTGTCCGTCAATTATGCATCTGGTAGAATCTTCATAAAGATGGTCGGGTTTTACGTGTACATATATTGTGCCTTTGTTTTGCATAATAATTTCGATAGTACGGTTTTTCTCATTATCTCTGACTTTTGTGAATGATGATGTAGATGTAACCTGAGGATTTTCAATATTTAATCTTAATGCGTTTGCAATTTTATCGACTTCTTTGTTTGATTTTGAAGGTTTTACAAGTTTTTTACGTGCAGTGCTGGTTCTGCAAATTTCATTAATATCCGTTATTACTTTAACGGTCTTGTCTTTAATAAGTTTTAATAATCCTTCGGGAATTTCATCATCCAGACCTGATTTCGTGTTGATTTCCGGATAATATTCAACGCCGGAAATTCCATTTTCCTGAATATATTTGCCTATCCGTTTATCATATTTATCTCTTACAACGATAAATTTGTCACCTGTTTCTAAAATATCATTGAATATTTGCCTGCCTTGGGTAAATAACAGGGGTATTTCTGTTTTTGCTTTTATTTCGTTGGGTTTTATTCTAAAAGCACCTTCAAAATTTTGATTTGATGTTTGTGATAATTGCATAAAATATCTCCTTGTACTAATCAAAACCAGTAAAAATATTTTTTGCTGATCTTATGTTAATTTTTCTTCGACAAGTAAATACCCAAATTTCTCTTTAATTGCCCAAGCATATAACTATGCTTGCCAAATAAAGATAATATAAAACAACAGTCGGTTTAATTATTTTAAACAACGGATTTGAGTATTTTAAATTATCTAACATATGGCAAAAATTTTTTTTAGAAATTTTAATTAGAGTATGATTGTATTAAAACCACAAAATACCAATATTCAATTTTCCGGTAGAAATCCGGAAATTAAAAAAGCTCAACAAATTTTACATAAAATAAAATCAGAGTTTCCTACTTCATCTTCATATACTGCAGATTTATTAGCTCAAAAACATAAGCTCAGGTCAGAATATCCTGATACTTTTACAAGTATGCCGGATATAATAACCTCCTTAAACCTCTCTGAAAAAGTTGGCGCACAATTAACTACTAAAAACCTCGCAGCACTGAGAAGACTTCAAAAACATTTTATTGATAATGATTATAAATATTGTGATTCTTTCGTATGGGCGATAAGAAAATTTCACGTAATGAATTGTAAGGAAAACGCAGAGCTTGCATTCCTAATCGCAAAAATAAACGGATATAAAAATATTCATTGTATTAATTTGGCAAAAGAACTCCCTGACGGTACATTCGCAGATCTGAATCACACTGTATTGCTGACAAATCAAAAACTACCTAAAAATATAAAAAAACTTAATAAATTTTACATCCAAGACTTAACCATGGATTCAGCATTTATCCCTTCACGAAAATCTATAGTAATAGATCCACTGTTTGGGATTGTTGATTACTGGGAGAATGCCATCCAAGATTACAAATCAATTTTTCCACGAATATCTGAGGTGAAACAATTATGGGCAGGAGCAAAAGAAGCTATTCTTAAAACCCCAAAAGACATCATGAAATTTAAATATTCTCATCCGGAATTTATTATAAATACACCTAAAAAAGAAAATAAATCTAACATTTTCACCAGAATAACTAATTACCTGCATAAGAAATTCTGCGAATTGGAATAAGGTATATCTCATAAGGAATCTACATAGCGTTCATGGGCTTCTCAATTCAGTCTGCAACAATTGCCATTTACTCTTTTCGAACCTTTTTAGTATCAATATATGCAACATCATAAGAACTTGTCATATATCCCATTTCTTCTTATTTACTAAGGCATAAAACGACAATTGATTTAATTATTTTGAACAGGAAGATTGGGTATCTATATAAAATAACAAAATTTTTTTTTAGCTGTTTTCTTTCTACTATGAAAGTAAATTTCAAGCCAACAATCTCGCATATATCATTTAGAAGCTCACTAAAAGAGGAAACTTCTAATGTTTTTTATAATAAATATAAAAAAGAATACACAACCCCTTTTCATAGAGATTTGCAAGAATGTTTAAATCTCTATCTTAAAGAGAATAAAGATATAAGTGCGGCTAATATAAAAGGTTTTGCTGGGCATGGCGGTCTATCAGTGGTTTTTGATTTAGGGGAGAAAGGGGTTTTAAAATGTTCAAAAGAAAACCCTTTAGAGTATAGAAAACACAACCCTGAATTTGATATACCATTTACTTCTCCGGTTATTAAAGTTAATGATTTCTATATTGTACAACAGCCAAAGGCTGAAACGTTGTCCGTCACTCAAAAAGATTGCATTGATGTACTTACAAGAATGTCTAAAGAAGGTTTTGAACCATCTTTGGATTTTGATAAAACTAGAACAAGACAAGTTGGACATTATAACGGCAAAGCATACCTTTTAGATACAAGATGTGCGTTACCAATGCCTAATAGATTTTCTATTGAAGTATATAATTTTTGTGCAAGAAATAAACGAGTATTTCACGCTCGCAAAATAGATCCTTCAGATTTTGGTCATATTGAGGAAGTACCCAGAGCTAATTTAAATATAAAAGAAGCTAAAACAATGATTCAAAAAATTATTAAAGACAATATAAAATCAGGGTTTCCACCATTAAATGATGGAGTTTTCGGATTACTAAAACTAATTATAATATGTATTAAGTATAAATTTACAGGAGTAGATTGGGTGAAACCCAACAAGTTTAAAATACTCATTTAATGGTTAATAATGAAGTAATCTCAGAATCAGGCAAAGCTTTTACAAAAAACGAATTAACTTTAGGCGCCGAAATGTTCTTTTATTTTATTTACTTAATCCTACAGCTCTTAAAATTCCAATCATTCCTTCTGCCGCAATATCGCTTATGACTTTACCTTCTTCATTAAAACCATAAAAATTCATAAGAGTAACTTTAAATTTTTTTCCGGTAGCATTAAGCCCGAAGAATTCCCCGTCATGAGTTCCTGTTGAAGTCCAGCGAACAGCAGCAGTATTATTTTCTATAACAATTTCTTCCATTTTCCACCGAACATCCGAAAAACCTTTTCTCAACCAGTGAACAACAGATAAATATCCTTTACCACCATATAAAGGCTCTGGACTTGCTGGTGTATAGAAAGGGGCATCATCAGCAACAAGTTCTTTTGCAATATTTTCATCTGCTGTATTTATCATAACTTCAAATTGCTGCATTTTTTCTTTTATTAGTTCATTTTTCATAGAAATATCCTTTCTTAGTTTATAATTTTTAATAAAATATCATATATTTTTCAGCATTTTTTCAAGCAATAAGTCTAATTGCTTAGCTTCATCATCTGTAAAATTTTTATAAAGCATTGTGTTTAATTCTTTCGATATTTCTTCAAATATAGGTTTTGAAATAATGCCTTTTTGAGTTAAGACAATATAGGTAATTCTGCTATCTTCAGTTGATTTTTCACGCCTCACAAGATTTTCTTTTTCAAGTTTATCAATTAAAACAGTAACTGTTGCTTTGGTTCTGTGAATTTTATCTGCAATATCTTTCATTGTTAATTTTTGAAAATTGTATAAAACAAAAAGAATATCACCATGCGAAGGTGCAAGATTTTCAAAATGGTTTTCTTTTAGTTTCTTTAACAAAAAAGCATTGCCGACTTCTCTGATTTTTGATGATAAAGATAATGCGTGCTTCATATTTTGATTATAGTTAGACATCTAACCAATGTCAATAACAAAGCCTTTGTAATTTTTTTAATACCAAACGCTTGTTCCTGTTTTAGGATCAATCATTCGTAAAATATTATGTTTGGCAGGAGTTAAGATAATTTCTGCAGTGTATTCGACAATTGTTTCTCTTAGATGTCCGCCAATCATTTTTATTTCTTCGTTTTCCAGATATGAAAAAGAGGAATAGGCGTACAGTTTCCATATTACTATTCCTCTACACACTTTATCAGGTCATACACACATTAGCTCTTAGATGTAAAATTAAAAGCTAATATGTCAATTTCGTATCAATAATTATAATCAAACTGGACTTTACAGTTACAGTTTTCATCCTTCTGCATAAAAAAAAGAAGCCCGAAGGCTTCCTTATTTGGGACCAGAGGGATTGTCTTGCTCGGCGGCGTTAAACAGGTCTACGATTGCCTACTTCATAGACGCTGTCTATTTCGTAGTCAAGCCTCCGCCCTCTGTAAAAGAACACTTTAAATGCGAAAGAGTAACACTTCAAATGCGAAATTTGGAAGAGTTGAAACTGTATATATAAAAACACATGATGTAATTATTAAAGACAGATGGTTTATTATCTTGGACAAAAGAAAGTAAAAATTTTAGCTTTAATGTCTGCATTTTTATGTTAAAATCAAATAGGGCAATAAGGAAATATTATGACTGCAAAGTGTAAATTTAGATTACATCGAGGAAACTTAGAAGAAAGTCTTGAAACGACTACTGAAGTTTCAAACAAACAAGAACTCTGCAAAATAGTTAATCAAGAATATTGTTTAACACTTACCCCTGATGATATTACAATAAAATATTATACAGAAGACCAAAGAATCGATTGGAGTACATATATTGTAACGGCTGATGGTATTGGGGTTTTAGGTTTTACCAATGCTAATTTATTATAATAAATATATTTTATTTTGCTTGAAAACTAAAAGCACGTCTTAAATACAAGTTTTTATATTCAAGTCTTTTTTGAATATCAATACCTAATATTTCAAAAATATAGTCTATTACAACCAATTCTAATACAAAATACAAGGCTAAATATTGGTTCATATTTACTC
The DNA here is from genome assembly GCA_964446855.1 of uncultured Muribaculaceae bacterium. Taxonomy (GTDB): domain Bacteria; phylum Cyanobacteriota; class Vampirovibrionia; order Gastranaerophilales; family Gastranaerophilaceae; genus UBA1221. Next base: position 24,497 of record CAYUQM010000015.1, on the reverse strand, counting down.
TTTTACTTGCCTCATTAAAATGTGTGGTCATTGCTCTTAGCTCGCATAATTTTTTGCCGATTAATCCCCATCCTTTTTTGATTGGTTTCTTACTATTTTTTGCAGTTATATTTTTTAAACTCTCTTTAAAGATATTTAATAAATTTTTTTGAATATCTTGGTCTAGATTTGAGACAAAATCTTTCATTACATCTTCATACTTGGTAATACCATATTTTTTATTATTTCCAATTGCGGCAACACAATCTATGTATCTTTCCAAATGATACTCTGATAATTTTGCCTCATAATAATTTTGATAAATAATATCAAAGAAAGGTTCTAATATGCCATTTTTAGAAAACAAATTATTTAATATTCCAGTCCACTCTTTTTCTGTAAATGAGTAATAATTAAAAACATTATTTTTATATTTATAATTCGTATTTCTAGCAATTATATTTCTGTAGTATAAATAATCAAACTTTGCAGGTATGCTTGTTTTTCCTATAATATCTTCTGATACAATTTCAATTTTATCCACTTTTGTTCCGAAATCATTTGTTAAACACATTAATAAGCAGGTTAAATAATAGCTTACTAAATTAATATCTAGTTTAGATGGAATATTTTCAACTCTGATATACCAATTGTGTTTTTCGACATTTTTTATATGAATATGATTTCTGTGTGGAATTAAAATTTCATTTAATTGTTTTTCGATTTTATCTACATCATTTTTTGCTAAACCATTATTTATAAACAGATTATTAAAAATATGATCCTTGTTGATGATTTGTCCCATTATGTCTTGATTAAAGGACAACTTCATCTTGTTTTTAAGTTTATGTTCACTCATTCTTGGTTTAAATTCAGCTTGTTTCTTTTTGCCTTGAGGAAAGCAAAACTCTGCCCAATTATTAATAAATATATTAATTTTATTATTTATGCTTTCTTTTGATGAATCAAAATGTCTCGTTTTTGAAAATAATGCATAATCAAAGTATCCACAAAAAGCATTACCATTTGGAGAAAAAGAAAAAGACGATAACTCTAATCTGCATCCAAATAAATTTACAAAATATATGTTTTCCTCCTCATCAGATAATGTTGCAAAAACCTCATCTATTTTCAAAGTTTCCATTGAAACCTTGTCCATATATATTAGAATTTCACATTGTTCATTCTTGTTATAAAATAACTTTCCAAAAAAATATTTTCCATCAGGAAGTTGAAACATTCCTGCAAAAGTTTTATTTTTATTAAAACATATACCTTCTAATTCCATATTATTTTAATCCAAATTTATTCATCAATTTCAACATTTTCTATTGTTCCAGAATGGATATATAATTTATTATAAGATTTATTGTCAAATAATAATTGTTTCAAATTAGAAAATTCTTTGATACGACGAATTTCACCCCAACAAAGAATAATCAACATAAATATAGTAAAACTAATCATCGTAAAAGCTAGTGCAGAATTTTTATTAAAAATATCAAAAATAAACTTTCCCTCGATAGCTATCCACGCAAAAATTACAAACAGACTTATTTTTAAATTCAATCTTGAAACAGAGGGTTTTATTGGATATTCATAATCACAAACCGTAGTTTTATATAATCTTCCATAAGTTGTATCTTCTAATAATTTTATGTGATTTTCCCAGTTTTCCTGCCAATGTTTTGATGCAATATTTGAAAAGAACCAAGCAACAGCACAAGCGAGACCTAGTAATAATAGCACAATAGAAACCCCTAGCATCGGAAATTCTTTGTTAGTTGCTACATGATAATACGCAATTGCAATTGTTGTATTAAATGCCCAAAAATACGCTGCTCTTTTCCAATATAAGTTGATTTCAAAATTTCTTGTATCCCAAGCTCGTTCTAATGCATTTTTATCTATTTGAACAGGATCTTCTGAATTTGTACCTAAAATGTTTGTAAACATTTTTGTTTTATAATAATTAACATCGTATGTCATTGTTTCTGATTTCATACCTTTCTCTACTATTGGATAAACTATTCTATACAAAAAGGGCAAAGATTCCAAATAATTATTAAGTTGGTTTAAAATATCATCGGTTGCTTGTTCTATCAATTGAGGAATTGTAAGCCTACTAACTGCTTCATTAAGTTTTATCAAATGTGTCATTATGATTGTGTAATATAAATTAACCGCAGAATTAGTACAATTATTAGCAAGGATTGATGCATATTGAATGGATAATTTATCAATCAATTCAGATATATTGAGAATTTGGTAATTTTCAAGCTCAGGGAGCTGTCTTTGAGCTATAAACACTTTTAAAGTTTGGATACTATTTGATAGCATATTCAAATCATAAAAGCTACGAAGTAAAAGGGGTTCCATTGGATTCCCATAATCTCTATGAAAAGAGACTAATATTTTTGTAAATGTTTCTATAATATCTCTATAAATAATGACTTCTTTTTCTGCCCACTCTGAATTATTGTCCCATTTTTTTAAATGATGGCTTACTGAACCAATCAGTATACTTAAAAGTGCAGGTAATATTATACTGCTAATGACAATATTTGTAGGTGTATTTGTAGGTGTTTCTGAATTTATTGAAATTATCAAGAAATAAATGCATCCTACAATGGATATAATCATAAGTATATCAATAAGCCACAAATACCATAATCGCTTAAATTCTCTAAATCTGATTTTTCGGCTATACGAATCTTCCCACCAGTTCATTTTTATTCCTTAGTTAATTATTTACTTCCTGTTTTTTAAATTGCATTTCATAAAGTGCTTTATACTGTCCATGTTCTATTGACATCAGTTCTTTATGACTTCCGAGTTCAACCAATTGCCCCTCGTTTATAACTGCTATTCTATTAGCATTTTGAATAGTTGAAAGCCTGTGAGCAATTACAAATACGGTTTTATCTTTCATCAAATTATCAATTGCTTTTTGAACAACAGCCTCGGCCTTATTATCTAACGCAGATGTTGCCTCGTCAAGTATTATAATAGGAGCATCTTTTAAAAATGCTCTAGCGATCGCAACACGTTGTTTTTGCCCTCCTGAAAGTAGAATTCCACGTTCTCCAATTTGTGTATCTAATCCATCTTGTAAAGTTGAAATAAAATCATCAAGATATGCCATTTTGACAGCTTTTTGGATATCATCTTCAGTCGCAGTTTTATTACCTAATAAAATATTCTCTCTGATAGTTCCTGAAAATAAGAAATTATCTTGAAATACAACGGCAATATTTTGCCTTAACGATTCTAACGTATAATTACGAATGTCAATTCCATCAATTGTAATTGAACCCGATTTGATGTCATAAAAACGAGGAATTAGATTTACAATAGTTGTTTTACCACCACCTGAATTACCGACAAAAGCAACGGTTTCCCCTCTTTTGATATTGAGATTGATATTTTTCAATACAGGTACATTTTCAATATATTCAAAGTTTACATCTCTAAATTGAATTTCTCTATGATTTCTATCTAAAATTTGAGGATTATCACAATCTCTAATTTCAGGAACAGAATCTAAAACGTCAAATATTTTTTCTATCGAAAAGAATGAAAATTGTACTTGATTTAAGTTATTGCCGATATTTTTGACTGGTGTATAAAGAAGAATTAACGCAGTAATAAATGACACAAAATTACCGGAAGTAATCTGTCCTGACATAATTAAGTGAGAACCATATCCAATTGCAGCAGCAATTCCAACCGAAACAATAACGTGCATCATTGGTGACAGCCATTGGGTTTTTTGAACCATTTTAATTCTAAGTCTAAAGATATTTCCCAAAATATTAAGGAATTTACTTGTTTCGTGTTTTTGCAAATTGTATGAAGTTATTGTTTTATTTCCTGCAAAAACCTCATTGTACTCAGTAATAATTGACGCATCTGCAAAAACAGTTTTTTCCATTACCGATTTAATTCTTTTTTGAATTTTAGCAACAGGCGCAAAAGCACAACCCAAAACAAGAACTGCAACCAAAGCAAGCTGCCATGAATTATAAAATAATACACAGACCAAAGAAATTGATGAAAAGATTCTTTGTGTAAATACGCTTAAATTATCTAATAAACCACTACACGCAATATCTGCTTGGTTATTAAATTGGAATACAATATCTCCGGAATTACGTTTATCAAAAAAGGATGTAGGTAGAGTAAGCAATTTTTTAAACATATCATATTTCAAAGCGTTTGTAATTCTTCCTCCGACCCACGTTGATAGATAGGATGACATATATTTAAGTCCACCTTGAATTGACGTAAAAGCAACAATTCCGAGTGGAATATACCAAGGAGATGTGACAGATTTCTCAACCATAACTAAATCCATATATGGTTTTAGTGCAAGTGCAATAACTGCATCCAAGGAACCAATCGGAATACATATTAGCATTGAGCATAAAGCTCTAAACCATACAGGTTTAACATAAGGCCACATTCGTCGATAGTTAATATACACTCTTTGAGATTTTATTATTTCTTTTATTTTTGTTAGCATTTCCCTCATTTCCTTATAATGCATTTACTTTAAGCATTCCAATATTTGATTAATTATTTTTGAATCGTTATAATTGTAGATTAATTCATTGATTTTATTTGTTTTAAAAGTTGTATTTAAAGAATGAATCGAAAACATATTGTCAAATTCTGTTTCAAATTTTGGGATATGACGTTTGTGTAAATCGTGAAAAACAATAGCGTCTGCCCAAATAACTTCTAAATTGGGCGGATATAAAACTGTTTGATTATAATATCCCATTCCTGTTAATAAGTCACTTACACCTGACCTAAACGAAACAATATGTTTTACTTGTCCTGCAAGAGCCAAAAAATCCATTACTGGTAAAAATGTATTTTTAAATTTTTTATATTTTTTTAATTTGCAATTAAAAACGACATCATACCCTTTATTCTCTAACTTTTCTACTAAATCATACCAAAACTTAGAATGAATAATATTATAATCAAACATTGTTGCATCGGGTATTAATAAAACTGTTTTATTCGGATCAACCTTTAACTTTTCAAATTCTAAATTAGCCTTTTTATAATTTTCTTCTGAAATTACAGGAAGTTCCCTTTCTGCATTTAGTGAAACGTCTAGTAAATTATTATAATTATCAGAGAAAGTATAAGTTTCTTTAGTTCCTCGATATGGGAAAAATAATTTATTTAATTTTCCTTTTTGCATACTATTTTGCATAGTTTGTTCAGATTGTAAGAAACCAATATTCTTATCCCATACAACTTCATCTATTGATGAAAAAGCTCTAAGAAATTTAACTAATCTTTTTTTCTCTGTAAAATATACAACCCTAGCATTATTTTTTGATTTAAATTCTTTTATAAGACTTGCAACAAAAAAAACATCTCCAAGTCCATATCTTGAAAAAACACAATAACAATCAGGATATTTATTATAAATTAAGCTAGCTAGTTGTCTTTTCTTTTCATTTCTATATAAATATTCAAGGTAAGCCTTTTTTTGTTTTTTCTTCTTACCATTAAAAATAAATAAGATAGCAACAGAGACCTGTAATACTCGATTTATAGTTTTATTAGTTATTAATCTATCAACTAGCATTTTACCCTCATTAAATTATTACTACTATTTACAACCTTTTGTTTTAATCTTGACAAAATTTGCAAATAGGAATGTTCTTTTTTAAATAAAGTTGCAGTACCCAATACAAATCCTTTAACACCCTGAGCACTCCATTGATTTAGTCTATCAGTTGTAACTGCTCCATCCATATAAATCTCAAAATCATATTCTCTTTTTAATGACAATAATTTTTTGATTTTATTATCTACATATGGTTGATATTTTCTGCCTGCATGTCCCGGATTAACACCTAAAACCAAAACTCTATCAACAGTATTTAGTAATTCTTCAATTGAAGATATTGATGTGCCAGGATTAATTGCAATACCTGCAATTGCACCATGAAGATGAATTTTTTCAATAGTAGTTGCAGGATCTGGGTCGACTTCAGGATGAATATAAATAATATCAATACCTAAATTAAACAAGATATCCAAATAATTATACGGCTTTGATACCATTAAATGAGCCTCAACTTGTTTTGTTGTGTTGTTCTTGATGAAAGCCATATCCTGATAACCCATACCAAAGTTATCAACAAAACTTCCATCCATAATATCAATATGAAAAATATCTATCCCTGCATCTTCAAGATTTTTTACTTCATCTCTTAAGCAAGCATAATCAGCACACATCATAGAGGCAGAAAGTTCAATATTTTGCATTAAACGCCCTCCTTAACTAACGGTCTTGCGATAATAAAATCAGAATTGTTTAATTTAACAGTTTCTTGAGGTTCTAAAACTATGGTTACGCCTCGTTGAATTTTGCAATTTTCAACTTCTGATTCACCATTAATGACGGTTAAACATTCTAAAGTCTGTGATTTGTTGGTATATTCAACAGTATCTTTAAATAATTGTGTAGAGTAAAGTCTTTCGACTTTTTCTTTGTCATATTTTTCTGCTTTTGATTTCAAGTTAACATCAATTGACATCAAGGCATTTTCTGTTTGTAATGGTCGTTTCTTCCCATTTTTGTCGATTCTGTCAAAGTCATAAACTCTATAAGTTGCATTGCAATTTTCTTCTATTTCATAAACAAGACTGCCGGCAGCCATTGCATGCATTGTTCCAGCCTCTATGTATACATAATCTCCTGATTTGATTTCTAAATAGTCGATAATGTCATCATACTTATTTTGAGCAACTTTTTCTCTTAATTCTTCTGAAGTTTCAGCTTTGCATCCATCAAAGATTTTTCCTGTTTTTGGTGCGTCTAAGAAATACCAAGATTCGTTTTTTCCGAAGTCTGCATTTTCAAGTTTTTTTGCCATTTCATCATTCGGGTGAACCTGTAGACTCAAATCATCAGTCGCATCGACTAATGCTAGAAGAAATGGTAACTCTTTATATTTTGATAAGCCCAAACGGGCTTTATTGGCATCAAAGTATTCTCTAAATAATCGACCTTTATAATTTCCGTTTAAAATTTCACTTTCTAATTCGCCATTTGAAATTAGCGAGTATAGATGTCCTATTTTTTTATTATCTGTACCGGAATATGGTGTTAACTTTTCGCCACCCCATATTGTTTCATGAACCATTGTTTTAATTATTAGCATTTTTTAACTCCCTACAAACTTTCATCAACTACTATTCTTAAATTTTCCAATCCTTGATTACGCTCAGGTGTAATTGCATAAGCACATCTTAAGCCTGAAGGCTTGTCATCATTAATCAAAATTCTTTCACCCATTGGCATTTCAAAAAGGATTTGATTATAACGAATATTATTTTCAGCCAAAAATCTTTCTGTTTTTTCACGGGCTTCTTTTTCTCTTGCCGTCAAAATCAAAACAAAATCATATTTTGGAATTGAATTTAAAAATTCCTTTGCCCCCGGCAGGAATTTATCTTCCCCTGTTTTATAACCGTTATGTTCAACCAAAGTCCCATCAAAATCTAAGACCCAAGTATGTCCTAATGGTGATATTCTCAATTGTTCTTTTTGTTTAATCATTCCTTTTTACTCCTAAATAAATTCGCTTACTAAATACATTCCGTTGTAAAATGCGAGACACATTGAGTCATAATCTTCCCAACAATGACTTGCCAAAGAAAGCCAAATAATTGCATGAATAAATCTGATATCTCTTACTTTGCAGTTTTTCATATTTCGCAAAACTTTTTCTGTTAAATCCTCCCAACCATTAGATTTGATTTCAAATCTAACATCATGATCAGAAATCTTTAATTTAAAATCTTTAACATTAAATCTGTCAAAATTACCACACATTGAATAATACAATTTTGCCCAATCGTAACGAATATCACCTAATACAACTTGTTTCCCAAAATATCCTCTTGCATCAATAAAATAAATATTATTGTTCTTATCGACCATAGTATTGGTTAATGTGCAATCGCCATGAATAGGGCAGAATATCGTATCAAGCAAATTTTCTTCAACAGATTCTTTGAATCGCTTTTGAAAAACAATAGGGTTTTTGCACAAATTATCATTTATTGTAATATATTCCATATCCGCAAACGGAATAGCATGTTTAATGCTATTTAATCTATCAATTGTTTTTGTATAATATTCTTTGATTAAATCTTCTTTATCAGCAGACTTTGTTTCGTATTCATGCATTTTATTTACAGCATTAATTAAATTATCAGTAATTTCAGCTTTTTGTTTGTCTGACAAATCTGCTTGAAAAATATTTGTACCTTCAATTTTTTCCATTGTCAAAGGAGCAAAAGAATGGATTTTTGGAATAGCAGAAAAACCGTATTCTGTCATTTTCTTATACCAAACAACTTCTCTGTCTATAAGTTTTTTACCTTCATCCGTTAAGCCGGTTTTAATAACTTTGTTTTCTGTAAATTCCATTTTATTGTAAGGTCTGCAACGATTTTGAGTGTCTTTTAAATTTTCTATTGCCTCTAATGTTCCCACTTCAGGACATTTTGGCATTTTCATTTCTTGTAATTCAATGCCGCTTTCTTTTAACCAAGTTGTAAAAGAACCGCTTGTAGGAATATCCTTGAAAGCCATTTTATTTTCAAAAATAAAACATCCGGCAACACCATATATATCAGATGAAACTTTATCCAACTTGCCATTAATAAAACTCCAAGAACAAGTTTGACCTTCTAAAATACCGATATAATTACCCTTTGGAAAGTTTTCAGGAGCAAAATCATCTGATAAAACTAAATCCGACCATATAAGCATAAATTGTTCGTCATCGTTTACATATTCTAAAGCTTGCTTTATACCGCAAATGTTACCAGTACCAGTAGCTCTAACTATTTTATAATTAACGTCTTTGGCAAATGTCTCAAGATACCTTTCTAAAACATCATATTTATAATCTCCAATAACAACGAATTCGCTTTGTGGATATTTGTTAAATAAATGAAAAATCATTGGTTTATTATGAACCGGAACTAAACATTTAGGTCTATTATATGTAAGATGTTCCAGCCTTGTACCTTTTCCCCCTGCTTGAATTATAATTTTCATACTAAAGCCTCCTCTTTTTTTAATATTGATTTTAAAGAATCTAGAACATTTTCCAATAATGCCCCTTCATTTAAAAATTCATCAGAATTAATCTCGACAATTTTATCTTTCGTAGTATATGGCATTTTCAGCATTGAAAAACCTGCAATTGTTTTTTCAACAGAAAACGCATTTCTAACTCTCCGGTTTCTGAATTTCGTATAAATGGTTACGCTTGGAGTTGATGTAGGTAATAAAAATTCAGTTAAACCACTCCTTAAGGAAATAATCGCTTTTGCCTTGCCTGCAAGTGCTAATATTTCTTGATAATTTAACATCATTGATTTACATTCTTTAAAGTTATATTCATATTTATTTGTTATATTTACAAATAGATCATATCCTTGTTCCTGCAACCTCTTTATCAAATTCCCCCAAAAATTTGAAGTTAATTCCTCGCAAGTCAATGCTTCAGGAGATATAATTATAAAATTATTCAAGTTCAATCGCATCTCATTAACCTTATTTATAAGACTATCTTGAGTTTCTTTTGTAATTATTGGTTGTGGTTTGCGATAATCATTTATTGTTAATCCTAATGTTGATAAAATGCGTTCTAAATAATGAATTTTACCGACATCATTCTGTTTAATATCAATTTCTACTTGTTGAAAATGATTACTTGAGAAAAGGATATATACATTGTGCCCATTTAATGTCCAATGATTACTTTGTGTCGTAAATCTTAGCTTTTTATTATAAATGTATTGTGCATCAGGGAAGTATAATTTTAGAATATCAATATGATATTTTTTTGTTGCAATAAATAAAGGTTTTTTAGAATTATTTTTTGTCAAAAATGAACTAGCAAGATAAGCAAAAAATAAATACATTTCACCACTATTTGAATGTAGCAGATAAACATCGTCATACTCAAAATTAACTTTTTTTAAGCATTTTTGAAATAAAGATTTAGATAGATGAAATTGTCTTACTAAAATTCCACAACAATAATATTTACAAATATCATCTTCAGTCACTCTTTCAGAGATTGGTAAACCTAAAAATTTGAAAAGTTTGTGTTCTTTTGTATTTGATTTTATTTTTTTTGTAAATATTAGCCCACCAATAAATCTTTGTATTCTATATTCTGCTGTATCTTCAATACTTAAAAGTGGAAATCCTAATAAACGAGTTTCTTTCGTGTATAAACTTTCTATTTTTTTCCACAAAGCAACTCCAAATAATCGAAATTCTTGATTAATTGCCCAGAAATCTTTATCTCTTATGTCACAATCTTTCTCTTTTAAAAATCTTAAAACGTTACGTTTTGCTTTATTCTTATCATCCGTTACGATGTTAAAATGTTTTGCTGTTTTTTTGTTGACAGTAGAACTTGGATTACGATAATAGTAATAATTTATTCCGGGTACTGAGACAATTCCATTTGCATAATAAATGGCTTGAATAGTAAATAATTTATCTTCACAGTAACAACCTTCGGGCCAGAATATGTTATTAGAAGTTAATAATAAACGTCTATAAATCTTATTTGTAGGACACTCATTTCTCCATTGCTGACATATATCAATTTTATCTTGTAAGGATGTTACAACATTTTCTTCTGTTATATTTAGTCGTTTTTTAGTCTTACCATTACCAATCCTAACATTCGTAGCAAGAGCAATATCTGAATCATATTTTTTAGCAGCTGTGTATAATTTTTCAAAATAATCTAAATCTACCCAATCGTCTGAATCAACAAAGCCGATATATTCACCGGTAGCAATTTTTGTACCGTTATTTCTTGCTGCACCTTGTAGTTTGTTTTCTTGAGTTATAACTTTTATTCTGCTATCGTGTTCTTTAAATTCAGAAATAATAACAGCAGAATTATCAGTTGAACCATCATTTACTATAACTATTTCGATTTCTTTTAATGTTTGGTTGATAAGTGAATTTAAACATTTAGAAAGATATTTTTCAGTATTATAAACAGGAACAATTATGGAAACTTTTGGAGTTCCCTCAAATTGTAACATATTTATATTTTTTACAACTTTTACAGCATCCTTCAATTCTTTACCTACCTAAAATCTTCATGTTAATAGAACTCGTCATAATCAGTAAAATCGGGTTCAACATCCTTTTGCCAAATCTTAATAAAATCAAAAAGGTAATACTTTTCTTTATTATCGCTAATTCTACTTGTTAGAATAGGGAAATACTTAAAAGAAAAAACTTTAATACTAAATATCAATTCAGTTCCTTTAATACGAGGAATGTATTCAATATCTTCATATTCATATTCATCCTCATCTTCGTATTCATCATAATGACTACATTCAGCATGATAATGGTATTTTAAATCCTCATTGAATTGTTCATCATATTGTTGGTGCAAATATTTACCCATCTGATACCTTTTTGTTTTTACCATCACTTCCTAGTGCAAACTCTTCACTTTTTATCCAAAAAGTTAAGAGCTAAAAAAACACAAACGTGGTGGGGTTTTTAGGCATATAAAAAAGCTAAAAAATGAAAGAACATAACATTTTTTAATAAACAAATGTTTCCATTTTTGTTTGTGTTATTATGGATTTCAGGCAAATAAAAAATCAAATCTTAACAATATGGATATATAGTAAAGAAGTTGTTTGGCAAATTTGCTACTGAACATTATATTTAAGCAGACTTATAAAAATATTAAATATTTTTATGTATATGTAAAAATACACATGTTTATGGTAGAATTCAACTGTGGAACACTCTCATCACTGAATGGATAGACTGTTATGATGATAAAATGTTATGTTCCCCATTGTAAATAAAGAGTTTCAGACTATAAAATAAAGTTCGTATAACTTTCATCAATTTGGTCTTGTTCGATACCAATGTATCTCAAAGTGATACTTGGGCTTGAATGATTGAATATTTTTTGTAGAATAGCAACATCCTTGTTTTTCTTATAATGATGATAACCAAATGTTTTTCGTAAAGTATGAGTTCCAATTTTTTCTTCCAATTTTACAGCTTTACAAGCCGTCTTCAATATGTAATATGCTCCAAACCTATCCATACGATTACCGAAGATAGTTGTAAACAAAGGTTCATCAGACCGCTTACCTTTTGTAAATTCTTCAAACATTGGTTTTAGTTTTGCATTAATTGGAAACTTTTTAAATTTTCCAGTCTTCTTTTCAATAATCTGAATATAGTTTTTCCCTCGAACATCACCTACATCCAAAGCAACAATATCAGAAATTCTTAATCCACAATTAGTACCAATCGTAAACCATAATAAATCTCTTAAAGTTCTCGCTGCAAAATAGTTTTCCAATTTTCTTAAGTGTTCTATGTTCCTAATTGGCTCAACAGTTGTCATTTTTTTCTCCTTTCTTTTTCTACAGATTGACAAATTTGTTTATCAAAATAACCGCTTTTTCTGCCAATCCTCCTGCGTTTCAACTTAGATGAGTAAAATATTTTTACTTCAAAAAATTTTCGGTTGCGTCAAGAATTTCATCGAAATCTTCATCAGTAAGTTGCAAATATGGTCTTGCAGGAATTTTTACTTTTTTGTTTCTTCCGGCCTTACCACCAAGTTGATGAATTGCAGCATAATCTTTGTTTGAGCCAATAACAACGGACTCATCGTCATATTCAGTATTGACTGATGCTGCAAGCTGACCTTCAACTTGCAAAATTTGTCCCGGCCATTTATCTTTCTTTCTACGTTTTTCTTTTGTAATATCAGCAAGGTCAGTCCATTTGTCAGGTCTACCCTCTTCTTTAAAGTTTTCCTCTGTTGAAGATGCGAAAATACCTGCGATATTCTTCATAAGAGGTCGCAGGTTTTCGCCACGTTTTGCAAGCTCAAGCAGTTTTGCATTTACTGCTTTATTGTCGAGTTTTATTTCAATTGGCTCATTAGCCATTGAATTTATCCTTTATCGGATAATTAGCTATTAATAATTCTTTAAATACTTTGTTTGCTCTATCAGCACCCTGTCGGTTATTGATTCCGTTTTGACGTTCGACCTCAACCATTTCAAAGCCTTTGTAGAGTTCTCGTATTTTTGGAGAATCATCATAAGAAAGCAAAAATCTGCCTTTGATATTTCCAAGAACATCTCTTAATCTTTCGTGGTCGAAATCTTCGGTCGAAGTTACTTCGTAACCACAGCCTTTGGAATACGGTGGATCACAATAGAAAAATGCATCTTCGAAATCGTATTGCTTGATTAATTTTTCAAAGTCACGATTTTCAATCATAACTTTATCAAGACGTTTGTGTATTGCATCAATTTTCTCAGGTACATTCTTTAAAGATTTGCAAGCTCCGCCGGAAGAACATTTAACAGTTCCCAAAGTATTGCCTTTAGCGCCAAAAGAGCGAGTGATTAAGTAATAAAACTGCACAGCTTTTTGAATATCTGTGACAGGGGTGCCATTCAAGAATTGAAAAAATAATTCACGAGAGCCAAGAAGATAATTAAATTCCTCTTTAAAAGCATTCGGATGGTATTTTACAATACGGAATAAGTTCACCAATCTACCATCAAGGTCGTTGTAGATTTCTAAATCTGCCCATTTATCCTTATAAAATAAAATCCAACCGCCACCACCAAATGGCTCGATGTATGATTTTATATCTTCAGGAATTAAAGGTTCAATCACTTTTCTTAGTAATCTTTTGCCCCCAACCCAATTAATTAGAGATTTTTTATCGATTGTCATTTCATACTCCTTTTAAGTTATGTTCAAATAGCGTTCAAATAGTGTTTTATTAATCAACAAATGCAGATGCAGGATTGTGAGACCATCCCACATCTGGTGCAATTTTTTTGCCTGTTAGTGGGTCGGTATAAACAGTTACGGACTTATACTCACCTGATTTTTTAGAAACAAGTGCCATCTGCTCTGATAATGTTCCGTCTGAAGAACTGATTGAAATTTTCTGTTTATCAACTTTATACTGAGATATTGCATTGACTCTGCATCTACAATGCCAACCGTTCGGTGGGTAAAATGCTTTCCAAAACGGATCATCATATCGATAAACCAGTCCATTTAACATTGCGTGTTCAGGTCGAGTCGAGGCATCCATAACTGCAACATATTCCCAATACGGTCTGTTATCAGCATTATCCATCTGAGTGTTATATCGCCCCGTTTGGTAAGCGGTCTGCATATTAACTCGGTAAATTGTTTTTAAGCGGTACATTGAGCCGAGCTGAACTTTTTCTGCGACACCCTGAGAGTCAACCACGAATTGTTCACCCCACCAACCTTTCTTTTGAAGAATCGGTTTGAGTTCTTTCTGAAAGTCGTGGAACGTTTTACCCTCAGTCAATGCTTTATCAACCGCTGAGCGAATATCTTTTAGAACATCCTCTCGCATAGCTTTGGCAACTGTGAATGATTTTTTATGTGCATCTTGCCATATTTCATACCAGTCCCACGAGAGGGTGTTTTTTTTATTTTTAAAATACTTTATAGCCTTTGCCGGAGGAAGTTTGAATAAGCCTTTTAATTCAATCATCAATACTTCACTCCTATAAAATCAAGGACTCTGCCGCAACCTAATTTATTGATGCAGTAATCGTGAAGTTTTGGATGAGTTTTTTTCATTCTCTCAAAACGATTCGGAGATTTTTCTAAATGGCATCCAAACATACAGAACATACAACCTGTTCTATGCTCACCTGTCGTATAATATTTGCCGTTTTTATCTTGTTTTATTTCGCCATAAACAGAGCAGTAAGGTATATTATAAGTTGCAATGTATTCAAGAATATCTTGCTCAGTCCAAAATCCAAGAGGCATTGAGTATGGATTTTTTGAATTTATTGCATTACAGCCATTCTTGAGATAAACACTTGTTCTTAAGCGACTCTCAGATGCCATTGTTGCAATAAACCCATGCTTGCCTGTCTGTTTTGAATATCCTTTAAATGGTCTCTTTTTCATAATTTCACAACACTTATATGAAATCTTAAAAGGGGCATCCAATAAGAATTTCCACTTGCTATTGTCATAAATAGACGGCATTCCGTTTTTGTCTTTCAAAGTCCCATTTAATTTTGCAATTCTTACAGTTTGAGCATCGGGATTTTTGGCAAGAGTTTTTCTTACTTGCTCAATTGTATCTGCCACATCTTTACTAATAACAGGATAGCCATAGTCTTCAATAACTTTGTTAAACGGAATCTGTGGTCTAATAATTGTCACATTTTCGGTTGATTTAACAAATTGCTTAACTTCGGGATACTCTAAACCAGTGTCTATAAATACAGCCTCAACGTCAGGAAAAACTGACCGCACTAAATGCAACAGAACGGTTGAATCTTTCCCCCCGGAGAAAGAAACATATACTTTGCCATCAAAGTGTTCGTAAAATTCCTGAATCCTACGTTTTGACATTTGGATTTTTAAATTGAGAGGTAAACTCTGTCGTTGCTTAAGAAAATTCTTTCTTAAAGTCATCTCTTCTTTATTTTTGAGGGACATATAACTCCTAGATTAATATTTTACGTTTATGAAATCTAAAACCTTGCCACAACCTAATTTATTGATGCAGTAATCGTGAAGTTTTGGATGAGTTTCTCGCATAAGCTCAAACTTATTTGGAGATTTTTCATTGTGAACTCCAAACATACAGAACATACAGCCTGTGCGTTTTGCTCCTGTCGTGTAATATTTACCGTTTTTATCTTGCTTGATTTCGCCATAAACTGAACAATAAGGCAGATTATTCTCAACCAAATATTGAAGAATGTCCTGTTCAGTCCAAAATCCAAGCGGAGTGGATGCAGGGCGTTTGGATTCAAACGAATTACATCCTTTTTTGATATATTCTTGTTTTCTTAAATTGCTTTCTGCTGCCATTGTTGCAATAAATGGTTTTAAACCTGACTCTTTTTCAAATTTCTTTGCCGGAGTTTTTTTCATTATTCGACAGCATTGAGAAGATATTTTAATGTCACTATCTTTGAGAAAATTCCATTTTGCAAGACAAAAGCGAGAGCCATATTTTTTCACATAATCACTATTCGGATCAAACTTTTTTGCGGTGTATCCGTTCGGATTTCTTCGATTATCTTCAATAAACTGAGCAACTTCCTTGCTAATCACAGGATAACCATACTCTGTAATAACTTTATTAAATCCCATTTCAGGGCGGAGTATAGTTACATTATCAAAAGATTTAATAAAACTTTTGACTTCGGGATATTCTAACCCTGTGTCTACAAATACAGCAGGAACTTCAGGAAATAAAGAACGAACAATGTGTAATAAAACGGTCGAATCTTTACCGCCGGAGAAAGAAACATACACTTTGCCATCAAAGTGTTCGTAAAATTGCTTAATTCTATTTTTTGATAGTTCAATTTTTAATTTTAAAGGTAAACTCTGCCGCTGTTTAAGGAAATTCCTCTTCATAGCAGCTTCTTCTTTAGATATTGGGGGCATATAACTCCTATTTATTTTGAGAGATTCTCTCTTCAGCTAATTTTGCATATTCAGGATTAAGTTCAATTCCTAACCAATTGCGGTTTAAATTTTCAGCAACAAAAGCAGTCGTGCCACTTCCGATGAATGGATCTAAAACAATTCCGCCTTCAGGACAGCTGGCTTTGATTGGAGTTTCAATTAGTGCCGGAGGAAATACTGCGAAATGTGCGCCATGATATGCGTGTGTGGCTATTTGCCAAACGGTGCGTTTGTTTCTGCCTGAAATTTCACCGCTTAACATCCTTTGTTGCAGACGTTCAAAGTTCTTTTTATTTAATCCTTGATAATTCGCACCTTTATTTATGCCACAGCCTGTTTTGCAGCGATTATATGTTGACTGTTTAATTGGCTCTAATTGTTGTTCAAAGTAATATTTTTTATTCTTTGAAAAGAAAAACAAATATTCAAAATCAACGGTAAACCTATCTTTTGCACTTTGAGGTGTTGCGTTTGGTTTCTGCCAAATAATGACGTTTCGAACAGTCCATCCTCTGTTCATCATTTCAATTGCAAAATGGAACGGAATTAGGCTCAATTGTTTATTATGATATGTATCACCAATATTCACCCAACAGGTTCCGTCATCTTTTAAAACTCGTTTGACTTCATCAAAAACATCGCAAAGATGATTTATATATTGATTCAAATTAGGCTCTGCTCCAAGTTCACCACTCCAACCATCATTCCATATTGCAGGACTAGTTTTGTAATTTCTTAATCCAAAATACGGAGGGGAGGTTATGCACATATTCACAAAAGAATCAGGAAATGTTTTTAAGACATCAAGAGCGTGTCCTGTATAAATTTTATTCAAGTCCATCAGTTCTTCCTTGTAATTCG
Source organism: uncultured Muribaculaceae bacterium (assembly GCA_964446855.1). GTDB lineage: Bacteria > Cyanobacteriota > Vampirovibrionia > Gastranaerophilales > Gastranaerophilaceae > UBA1221. Next base: position 7,075 of record CAYUQM010000015.1, on the reverse strand, counting down.
CAAAGGAATAATGCCTTTTGTAAGTCCTGTTCAAAAGTTTTACTGTGCAGATTTTTTTCATTGAGTAATTCTTCAAATTCCTCATAACTATCGCAAGTTTCTACTAATGATAGGAACGGTTTTAAAAGTTTCTGAGCTTGGTCAGATAATTTAGTCTCAGAAATAAACCCGAATAAGTTCTCAAGTTGTTCTTGTCCGGGAGTAAGTTCTTCCTCGACATCTTCTTGTTTAAATTCTTTAAAATTCGAATTTTGCACAGGATAAAAGTCTTCTCTGATATCGAAATCTTCCTCTTCAAGACCGTAGTTTTTTATAAAGTATTCCTTTGTAAATTTAACTCCGGTTTCAGAGAGTATTTTGTCTCGTTGTGCCAAAGTTAAATCAACATCTTCAGGAGCAAACATTTCAAAAACAGGAATTTCAGCATTTGAAAAGTTGATTTCATAAATCCAACGAATTAATTGATTTATAACACTCTCGACAAGTTTTTTATCAGCATCAATAATATCTTGGCGAACTTGCATATGTGTGTTTGCAGCAGCATAACTTCCAGTTGAACCAATCTCTGTGGTTAGAGTTTGTCCAAGAACAGCTTTTGAAATTTCAGAATTCATCTTGTCGATTAATTTTTCGTAAATTTCAGCAGAAGAGGACTTATTAGCCTCTTGAATTTCAACAGAAGAATCGTCAGGAATTACAGCAATTGCATCCTGTACCATCTCTTCAAGCATATCAGCAAGAGTATTGGTTTCTTCTTTTGATGCGCCACGAGGATGTTTGCCGATTAAATGTGGCATACCATATTTTTCTGTAAATACAACCCAAAATTTTAGACCGCCTTTTTTAAAGGTTACTGCCCAAAAGACACGAGAAAGTGTTCGTTCACCATATGGATTGTTATAACTGGGATTATTTTGTGCAAGCAGAAACTTTTTATCAGGAACAACTTCCCCAAAATAATTCTCTTTAGTCCTGAACTTGAGATTATTGTCATCATCAAAACAAAACCACTCAGGAGGTTTTGCAACAATTTTTTCAGGCATAATATAACCTGATTTGTTACGATTCCACATTATTTCAAGTGGTTGAAATCCATATTGTGTGGCATCTAGTATATCTGATATCAATTTATGCACATTTAAATTTTTTAACAGTTTTACAATTTCTTCTGCATTTTCGTCTTTATCCAAGCCTCGATTTATTTCCCAATCAAGAGAAAGCACACCGGCTTTTCTTGACTGAGTACAAGCAAAAACATGAGGATCACAAAGTAATTCCTTGTATATTTTCATGTCCTTACCTTGTTTTCGGAGGACAATATCAGGATCAGGTAGAATATTGGCTAATGAATAAAAATTTAACGCACGCTTTCTTGTTGCAATTTCTTCTGTAATAGCTGTTTTTGAATTTGTTTTTTTAAGGATTGATTCTTCCACTATGCCCCCACATTCTTCTTGAATGCTGAAAGCATATCAACCATTCCTACTTTATAGATATTTTGCAGAACATCAATTTCAAAAATCTCTTGTTTGTCAACAATTAGTTTTGCATAAGTTACAGTCATTGTGGTTTCATATTCTGCGTTTTCGTGAGGTTTTATTGTTCCAAGAGGAAACTCTTTAAAAGTTCCAATTAAAAATGCAGTTGCAGGAACTTCTTTAATTCTGCCGGCTCCGTTGTAAGTTTCAAGATTGGCACGAACTTGAATCATAGTAGCAAGAAAAGGATTTGCACAAGTACGCAAAACATTAGGATATAATGCGTTCCATTTGATTTTGCATTCAAGTTTATCAATTCCGGCAAAAAACTCAGCCGAGCCAACCATACCGAGAGCTTTGTGTTCAGCCATCTTGTGTTTTATTTGCGGAAGCTGAACTTCTTCTGCTCGACCAAGTAAATTTGTGCCGTTCATATAAACATTGGCATTGGTCAGTTTGTTTATTTCTATTTTTGACATATATCGGGTAAACTCCTATTTTTTGAATAAAGCACATTCCTTAATCTCGACATCCGAGTAATGCAAAAAGACATATTCCTTGCTAAGGGCTTGTATTAGAGGGCATTTATAGACGTTTTTGCAATTAAAGCAAAGGTCATCACAGTCGGTGTGGACTTCCAAATTGCCTCTATCGTTTACGATGCAATACATTAAGATGCCCCCAATGACTTCAATAATTCGATATCAATGAAAGACTCAAACGTGATACGTTCAGCAGGAGTCGGTGGCATAAATTCGATATCAAATACAAGATGTCCATTTGCAATTTCAGTCGCAGGGTTTTTGTCTTGATTAAATGAACATTTACCATCAATCAATGCTCCACGACCGATTAAAGTTCTAATAAACTGATTTACAGTCTCACAGATTGAATCAATCAAGCCGTTGTCGATTGGATAATCTATAAACTGCAACATCGAATACTCAACAGATTCGTGAATAATATCAGCAGTTCTTCGAACGCAGATAAAATTAGTTGGATGAGTTGAGGATGGGTAAGCAGCAGAACGGTTGCCCCAAGTCCTGAATCCTGAGCCATACGAATTGAAAACAGTTACAACTCCGGCTTCGTTTATTGTATTAACTTCAGAAGTCGGGTCGTTTATCATAGATGTAAGTTGTCGTTCTAAACCGACAATTCCCTGAATCTCTGTATTAGATGGCGACCAATGATAACCTTTCTCGACATCTTTGGCTGCAATAACTCCTGCAAGTCTTTGAGAATATGGCTCTAGTTTGATTGAATCAGACTCTGAGTCATATACTTTTAAGTGAGGATAACAAAGGATGAGTCGTTCAGAAGATGAATTAAAGTTAATTGTGCCTTCAGACCCACGACCTTTTATTACATCTTGAACTGTTGCACCAACCGGAGCATCAACAATTCCCATTGCTCTGATTTTGTTGCAAATTGTATTCATTTCTGAAACGACTGCTTTATCTTCGCAAAATACCGGAGCGATGATTGTTTTTGGATAGTATCCGAATAAAGAATAGCAATCTTCAAAAGCCTTCATGCCAGTTCGTTTTCCTGTTAAAGAACTGACTTTGCCATTGATATCAGATATTTTTACGTTAGAAACTGAGCCATTATGTTTGTCAGGATCATAAACATTGATAACAATAGCAATACCGGCACCCTGATCAAATATTGCTTTCAGAGCTTGAGGTATTGTAAATCCGGCTTTATGATTTCCAAAATACTTAACCGCTTCGACCTCATTTAAAATCAAAGTCGGAGTATTTATGGTTTTGTATTCATCTTCAACTTCATCAATCGGTGCAGTTCCAACAATTCCAACGACCGCTGTTTTTACAGTCGTAATTGTTCTTGCACCCTTAGTAATTTCTATGGTTTCAACACCATGAAGAAAACTTGCAGGCATATATAAACTCCTTTGGGGTAAAAATTAAAAATCTTGTATATTAGTAGTGTTTAAGGTGAAATTAATTCCGTATTGCCAAATTCCACCGTTTTCAGAAATAAAGAAATCTTTTGTTGGCATTAACTTTGTGCATTCATCAACCTGAAAGCCACTTAATGCTGCTTTAACTTTATCAAGGTACTCATACGCACCCTGATTTGCTCTTAAATTACGAGTTACAATCGTAATTGAGAATTCTTTTTTGTTATCTTGGACAATGTAACCGAGAGATTTTGAATTGGTATAATTACTTCCCTGATAGTGAACAAGCAAAGCTCCGACTGCGTGGAGCAAGATAAATTCAGATGGCTTTTCAGGAAAACCTTCAACCAAAACTTCAGGAAAGTCTGTTTTTAGTTTGTCAATAATTGAGTTTTCAATTTCTCTAATATTCACTCATTCTTCGCTTTCCGAATAATTTGTCGAGAATATCTTTATTGGTACGATATTCTGAAGAACTAAAACTTGAAGTCTCAAATAAATCGTTTTCGCTTTGAAGTGTAATTACACCCTTTTGAATATCTTTGAGCGTTGCAATGGCATCTTCATAATTTTTCTCAATTACTTCTGGCATTTCATTACGCATTCTGCGAGAATATAAGCGGTAAACGCTAATATCCAATGCAAGCATTTTCAGTAAAGGAAAATGGATGTTGAGAGGTAGAGAGTATCTGCCTCTCAAATATCCATCGATTAAGGTAGAAGAATAAAGGATAGCTTCTCTTGTAACAACGAGATTTATTTCATTTTTACCATCATCATCAGATAACTGAATAAGGGTAGCTTCTGAAACATAATTTTTTATATCGTTCGTTGAGCAATAATAAGTGGACATTATATTCCTCTCACGATTCTAACTAATTCTCCTGCACCAACAGAATCTAAAGCATAGCCGTTTACAACTTCAGTTCTTGCGACTTTAATCGCTTTCCCTGTTGCATCAGATGTAACTTCATCACCTGCAACAAGAGCTTCGGCTGCTTCTACCAAAACAATGCCTGATATTGCAACTGGCGCATACTGACCTTTTTCTGTAGAAACATCAACAACGCCAAGAGCTTTAGTTCCTACTGCACAATAATTACCGTTAAATCCGATAAATCTGTGTTCTTCAACATCAACAGCAACTTGAACTGAATCGATTAATAAAGGTTTATAATGTTTATTTGTTTCCATTATTCCCTCCGTGAGCATTTGGACTCCCATCATCTTTGCTCCCATCATCAGTCTTAGCTGCTGTTTTGTTTTGGGTAGAAGATTTTGTTGAAGTTTGAGTTTTGTTTGATGTGTTTGTATTTGATTTATTTGAGGTTGTTTGTTTAGGTACAGCCTCAAGGAAATCCTCTAGACGAGCAGCATCATTATCTGATAACTCGATTTGACTGCCCTCTGCATAAGTTTTACCGTTATGCATTATGGTTGTGTGTTTAACGATATATTTTGCCATTTTTACTCCTTAACTTCGTTAACACCGGAAATTAAATAACCGGCTTCTGCGCCTACAAGGAATGGAGTGTAAATATCCGTTGCACGAATATATTTCACTTTGTTTCCTTCTTTTTGATATTCATCAATTTGAAGAGCATCTTTTTTGCGAACTGTGTATGCAAATGATGGATCGTACTCAGTTCTTGATGCACCAAGATTAGGAACATATGCAAGAATAATATTGTCTTTCCAAATTCTTACAAAATTGCCGTCTTTGTCAGCAAAAATAGATTTGCCAATAACAATGTTCTCAACTTCAAAGATTTCTTTTAATAAATTAAGTGTTACTAATCTATTTGTATTATTAGAAATCAATTCTTGTATTTTTGGATGTCTCTTAAGAGTTTTCCAAGCATCTTGACCGATTACCATAGTATTCGGATCTTGAGCAATTTTAGCTGAAACCTTGTCTTTCGCATCATCAATTACTCCGATAGGGTCAGAATCTTCGTGTGTAAAACAAGATGAGCCTGATAATAGAATTTTATTATTAGATGAATAATTTGCAGGATTTTGAACTAAATCCGCACATTGTTTCTCAAGTTTTAAGTGCAAACCTTCAGTTACAACATTTGTAGCGTGAAGTTGCAATTTAACTTTCTCTGCCTCTTGTTCTTCACGATAATCGATTGGATATGACAAATCGTGTTCAGTAAGAGTAGTGGTGTGCTTTTTAAATCCTTGCGGTGAAATGACGTTTGAATTTGCTCGGATGGCTCTTTCTGTGTCATACAGATTAAAAGCCTCTTTGTTGAATTCGAAAATGTCAATTTTTTCTTTCTCAGAATAGATTGTCGGGAATAGGTTTTGAGCAACAAATGCGTTATTCTTATACCCACGAGCAACTTCTGAGAGATACGCATTTATGCGTAATTCTTCAAGTCTTCCCATTTAAACTCCTTTTTATCTCGCATGTGGGGTATATGCGGTTAAATGTTCAATTTTAGTAATGCGTCTTTAAATGAGATGTTCTCTTTTTCAGCGAGTGCTTTTGCTTCCTTAAAAATCTCTAAGGAATCTTCGTCAGCATTAGCGAACTTTTGTACATCTTCATTCTCTTGGTTTCCCTGTTTATTTTTTGTTGCAGTTTCACCATATGTAATTTGGGGTGGCAAGGACTCGATAAAAGATTTAAAGTCGATAACGGCTGTCGAGTCCTCCCCAAATTTCTGTACATTGTCTAATTCCTGAAGAACTGACAGTACAACGTCTTTATTTGCAGGAACTAATGTTCCTTTATCGATTTGTTTATCGATAAATTCGTCAAATTCTCGTTTTTTAATTGCAACTTTAATGTCGTGCAATTCTTTCTCGATTTCTTCTTTGCCTTGAGCCTTTTCTTTAAAAGTTGCGACTTCATCTGTTAAAGCTGAAATTTTTTCTTTTAGAGATTTAATTGTTTCCATCTTCTTGTTGTTTTCTTTGAATTTGGAAACTTGTTCCTCAAGTTGAGCAACTTGATTTTTTAAATCTTCAACATCAGCTTCGCTAAATTGTTCCGGCTCATCGTCAGATTCGAATTCGTAAGTATCAGCTTCTGACTCCATAAATTTAATAGGCTCTAAACCTTTAACTTGAGGTGTTGCAGCACCCAAGAATGAAACGGCTTTAAGGTACGCACCTTTTCCTTCAAGATTTCTGTATAATTCAACAGACACCTTTTTGTATTTGCCGTCATTGACATCTTTTTCAAATTCCTGCGGCACGTCTTTAAATGCAACTTTTAATTTATCACCATCAGCTTTTACGGTTTCAACCCAACCATAAGCAGGGCCACTTTGTTGATGGTCGATAGTGATAGGTGCTTCGCAGAATTTTGGATCATAGTTTTTTGCAATTTCTGCAATTTCTTTTTGGGTAAATTTGCCTTGAGGATATTTACCGGCTTTGAAAACTTCAAAAAATTTCATTAAATAATATACTCCATAATTTTGTCGGGGGTTTCGTATATCCTCACTATAATCGTTCTCTCATACGGGTTTCAAAACTTTTTTATGCAAATTTTTATGCAACAAAATTTTTCATAAAAAATTTTTGAAATGTGATGTCGGATAAAGTTAAACTAAGAACATACACACTACCTCCCCCCTTACTTACCCCTCTACTTATTGGGTTGCAGACGGATAACTCCGTCTTGCAACTCTTTCTTTCCTCACAAATAAAG
>CAYUQM010000014.1:0-44419 GCA_964446855.1 uncultured Muribaculaceae bacterium | reverse complement strand
GCTTGCGGACTACTCGCTCGGTCAAGCGGATATGGTTCGTCGTATGATGGGTAAGAAAAAAGTCGACGAAATGGAAAAGCAGAAAGGTAAGTTCATTGAACGGTCTGCACAGCATGGTATGTCTGCTAATGATGCGGAAGCTTTGTTTAACCAAATTCTTGCGTTTGCATCTTACTGTTTTAACCGAAGCCACTCGGCGGCGTATGCATTTGTAGCGTATCAGACAGCTTATCTGAAATGCCATTATCCTGTTGAATACTTGTCTGCACTTCTTTCCAGCGTATCAAGTGATCAGGAAAAAACTCAGTTATATATTGAAGAAGCACAGAAAAAAGGGATTAAAGTTCTTCCGCCGGATATCAATAAATCCTATGCAACTTTTACTCCGGATAACGGAAATATCAGGTTCGGACTTGTCTCAATTAAACAGGTCGGCGAAGCCGTTATTGAGGATATTATCAAAGAACGTGAAGAAAACGGTGATTTTAAATCAATTTACGATTATGTTAAAAGGCTTGATACGAAGTGTTCAAACCGCAAAACTCTTGAAGGTTTGATTAAATCAGGCGCGTTTTCGACAATTGAAAAAAGCCGTAAGCAGCTTTGGGATAATATTGATTATATTACGGCAACAGCTTCAAAAGAAGCTAAAGCTAAAGAGTCAGGTCAAACAAGTTTGTTTGACATGCTTGGGGATGCTTCTGCCATTGAGGATGCAAAATTCCAGCTTGCAGGTTCGGATGAGGAATATGAGCAACGCCAAATACAGCTTTTTGAAAAAGATTTCTTAGGATTTTATGTAACCAGCCATCCGCTGTCTACCATAAGGGATAAATTGCCGTTCCTTATGACTCATAAAGTATCTGAACTTACCGCGCAGCCTAACGATAAGGTCGTAACTATCTGCGGACTTGTTTCTGCGATTAAACAAATTCCGACGAAAAAGGATCCGACAAAATTTATCAGGTTTGTTACAATAGAAGACTTAACAGGGAAAACAGATACGATTGCGTTTAACTCAAAAATTCAAGAGTACGGCGAACATCTGCAGGTTGAGCAGCGTATTATTGTTTCGGGAAAAATAAGCCGCCGTGGAGAGGATGAAGCACCTGTAATCTTAATAGATACTGTTAAGCCGGTTGATAATTCAAATATTTTTACGATTACGCTTAAGGACGATTTCAAATTTGAAGAAATGGTATTTTTGAAGAATAAACTTTGCGAATTTCAGGGGTCGGATCCTGTTATGCTTAAAATTTCGGATGAAGAGCTTGAAACTAAGGTTTTGACAGCGTCAATGTTCTGGGTAAATTCATCAAATGATTTAACAAATGCCTTAAAAAAAGGTTTTGGGGATAGAGTTGAAATTTCAATAAAATCAATGGATACTGATTTGAAAGACTGTGAATAACTTTTAACAAGTTTTTTATTTTATTCTAAAAATTACATAGAAATTCATTACATATACCCAAAAAGAGATATTGTCAGTACTTGCATTTATTATGCGATATACTTTTTAACCCGACTGTTATGCATTCGTTGAACGGATTGCGCCCAAGTGTTATCACAGTAATGTCTTCCAATTTGGTTTAAGTTATTAAAGTCAACTGATTTAACATCTGAAAATCTGGTATATTTTGACAAGTTTTTAATAGCTGCATCTAATCCTTTTTCGGGAGTTGAGAATTTCCCAAAGCCTTTGGCATTTTTACCTAAATCTCCGCTGCTTCTGTAGCCCATAAAATTATTGCTATTCACTGCCAAATTGCTTGTGCCCCAGCCTGATTCTAATCCGATTATTGAAGCTACTAAAGCGGGATCAATTCCGTATTTTTTGCAAAGTCTTGTAACCAAAGCTTCTTGCCCAGCCAATTTCCCTTTAAATAATCCAGGTTTTAATTCAGAAGCTCCATTTCCGGAACTAATATATTCATTTGCAGTTTCTAAGGATTTCTTTTCTGAAATTTGTTTTTCAATTTCTTTCAAGGAGTTCTCAGCAGTTTTAACTTCAGTTTTTGCATTTTCTAGTTCTTTTACTTTAACTGTTTCATAATTTTCTTTAGCTTTATTGAATGCTTCTAATTTCGTTTTAGTTACCTCTGTGCAGTGCTCTTTAACAAGTCTATCCAGTTCTTCCTTTTCTTCACGTAAAGCTTGTTTTTCTGCTTCAAGCTTTGTTTTTTCCGTATTTAGAGCCTCCAGTTCTTTTTTAGCGATTTCAATCTTCTGTTTTTGCTGCTCAATTTTACATTTTTTATCAGATATAAGTTTTTCAACTTTAGCTTTTTGCGTATTAATTTGGGCATCTTTCTTCTTATCTTCTTCTTTCCCGGTAGGCTTAGGTAACGCTGCCAACGTATCTGTTAACGCTGACAATGCATCCTTCAATGTTTCAAGTGCTGTTTCTAAATCAGCAACCTTCTTATTTTTTTCATCAATTGCTTTTGTATTTTTATCTAAATTTGCTTCATTTTTATCTGTTTTTTTATTATTATCAAGAATTTGTTGAGCAAATTTTTTGGCTCCTGCATCCTCTTGAATTGCTTTTTCGTATTCCTCTTTTGCCTTATTTAAGTTTTCTTTAGCGGCTTTTATATTTACGTTTTCTCCGTTATATACATTTTGTAAGGCTTTTTGTTTTTCTTTGAGAATTTTTTGTCTGTTTGTTTTTTCGCTCTCTAACTCTGTAATAGAGGTAGAAGCCACGTTTTCTATTGCAGAACTTGCATCGTTATAATTAGAATAATTCCCGCTAGGTATTGAGTAGTAAGATGGTGCAGATAAATCAACTGATGGATCAAAATACCCACCCCCAGTATTATAAGAACTCGTATAATCTTGAACATTTTGAGGTGATACTTCCAAATATATATTATTTTCCTCTAAAATTATTTCAAAATCTTCAGGAGAAAGATTCTCAATATTACCGTCTTTTCCAATTAATTCTTTAATGTAATCCCTTGCTTCTTTAGCAGAGATTTCGCCATTATTATCTTTATCTACAAGTTTTTTGACTGCATCTATAGATAAGAAAGTTTTTAAAACAAATTCTAACGGATTAAATTTGGTATTTGTATCGTTATCCGTTGCTGAAGTTAACTTGTTATAATCAATTTTTTCAAGTTCTTCTTTATTAGCTCCGGTAAAAATAGAATTGTCACCAATTTTAACAGATGGAGTATTCTGTCCAAAAACAGTGCCAATAAACGGATTAGTTTTTTGAATTTCAAGTTTGCTTTGAGCAATCTTCAAAATATCAGGTTGCAACAATAGTGCATTTAAATAATCATAAAATTTCATAATAACCAATATCCCCTATACAATAATTAAGTTTTTTCTATATAAATAATTGTCTAAATTGATGAAAGTATTACAAAATATTAATAATAAAAAATTTTCAAAAAAGTGCTTGCTATTTTTTTTTTAGCATGTAATAATAATAGAGTACCCAATGCGGGGGTAATTCAGTGGTAGAATGCCTCCTTGCCAAGGAGGATGTCGCGAGTTCGAGCCTCGTCTCCCGCTAATTAAAAAGACTCACCTTTAGGTGGGTCTTTTTAATTGCTAAAATATTGGTGAGATTCGTAATTGCGAGTGATTGTTGTAGCTTTATATTAAAAAATATTTGTGATATCGTTGCTATAGGTGATATTTATGTTAGACCTTGTTTTAAATCCGATAGTAATTTCCGTAGTGATGCTTTGCGTATTGTGTCTGTGCAAAGTGAATGTGCTTTTGGCTTTAATTATTTCTGCAGTCATTGGCGGGCTTATCGGGCATTTGAATATTTCAGAAGTTATGAATATTTTTGTTAATGGGATGGGAGGAAATGCAGAAACTGCATTAAGCTATATTTTGCTTGGTGCGTTCGCTTCTTCAATGACTCATACTGGGCTTGCTCCTGTACTCTCTATGAAGATAGCCTCTGTCATCAAATCCAAAAAGTTTTTATTAATATTTATATTGACAATAATTGCAATTTTGTCTCAAAATCTTATTCCCGTACATATTGCTTTTATTCCGATAATTGTTCCTCCTTTGCTTGTGATTATGAATAAGCTTAATTTAGACAGGCGTGCTGTTGCCTGCGGATTGGCTTTTGGTTTAAAAGCTCCATATATAGTTATACCTGCGGGGTTTGGTTTGATTTTTCAAGGTTTAATCGCTGAAAATCTTATGCAAAACGGTGTTGACGTTTTAAAGAGTGATATTTGGAAATATACTTGGGTTTTGGGCTTTGCTATGTTTATAGGTTTTCTTATTGCAATATTTGTTTCCTATAGAAAACCGCGTGAATATGATAATCTTGAAGTAAAGCATACTGAAATTAACAATGACCTTACACTAAATAAAAATCATTACATAACAATTGTGGCAGCTTTTTTAACTTTGTTAGTTCAGATGTGTACAAATTCACTTCCTTTAGGTGCTCTGGTCGGTCTGGCTGTTATTTTTGGACTGAAAGCAATTGACCATGATAAGATGGACAAATTAATGAACGAAGGGGTTGGACTTATGGGCTATGTGGCTTTTGTGATGCTCGTTGCTGCTGGGTTTGCGAGTGTAATGAAAGCTACCGGAGGTATTGATTCTCTTGTAAATTTGATTACACCTTTGATGATGTCTAGTAAAGTTGTTGCAACAATTTTAATGTTGATTGTGGGTCTGTTCATAACTATGGGTATTGGGACTTCTTTTGGTACAATTCCTATTTTGGCAGTTTTGTATGTTCCTATATGTTTAAAATTGGGCTTTAGTGTTCCTTCTATAATAATTGTTGTTGCGGCGGCAGCCGCTCTTGGGGATGCCGGCTCTCCGGCTTCTGATACGACCCTTGGACCGACTGCAGGCTTAAATGCCGACGGGCAGCATAACCATATCTGGGATACCTGTGTTCCAACTTTTTTGCATTATAATATTCCGTTGATTGTGGTAACAATTTTAACAGTATTTGTTTTAGGATAATTTTTGGTGTAATATATGTATGAGCATGCGGAAGTAATTCAGTGGTAGAATGCAACCTTCCCAAGGTTGACGTCGCGGGTTCGAGTCCCGTCTTCCGCTCCACTTATCCGCCTTTACTAGCTTGGATTTTTGGGAAATGAATTATATTACTGGCTTTATATTTTTCGTTTTTGCTCACATTTTGCTCACATTTTTTAGAAAAAATATTCTCAATTTTCTCGGTTGCATTTCTTACCATATCCGCATTGTTTTTTGCATAAACATTTAGTGTAGTTTCGGCTTTTGCATGGCCTACTTGATTTTGTGCAAACTTAATTGATAGACCACTTGATAACAGCATATCTATGTATGAGCCTCTTATATCATGCAAACGAACTCGCTTTGTTATCCCGCATTGTAAAAGAAGTTTATGCCAAAATCTAATCCGAAAATTACTTGCGTTATGGTACTTACCTGCTTGATTTGGAAATAATAACGAATTTTCTTTCTTTAGTGTTTTTATATGCTCATTTATAACCTCAGCAAGTTCTTCAAAAATATATATAGTACGGTTTGAGTGTTCGGTTTTAGGTTTTAAAATAAGCTCATTTTTTGTAAATTGCTTATTGATTCTTATTGTTTTTTCTCGGTAATTAAAATCTGCTTTTTCAAGGGCAAATACCTCTCCTTCACGTGCCCCAGTACCAATAAATGTATAAAGTAATGCATAATATTGTGGGAATGAGTATTTACATTCTTTTAGAATATGTATTAATTCATTTATAGTTAAATGATTAATATTAGGTTTTGGTAATTGTATATTACCCACTCTGTTAAAAATATTAGTTTCAATTAGATTATGTCTTATTGCATAATTACTAGCAGCTTTAGCAATTTTTAAACAAGTTTGCGCGGTATAAGGACTGACATTCTTTTCTATATCGTTAAAAAAAGCTTGCCAAGTTATTGAATCAATTTTCTCATATTTGAAATTATAAATTTTTTCAAAATACAATTTGCAATAATTCAAATAATTATAATAGGTACCATTCGAATATTTAATCTTTACTTTTTCTAAAAAATTTTTAAAAATTATCTCATAAGTGATATTTTTAATATCTGGATTAATATTTTCAAATTTTCCTATATCTTTTTTAGCATCTTTTAATGTATCATAATATCCGCTGGTATGTTGTTTCCCAAATATATCCCGGTAGGTTATTGTGTATTTTATAACCTCTTTCCCACCTTTTGTTTTTATTTTCTTTTTACTAATTCCTGCCATAACGATACCTTTACATTGCTTTTAATACTTCTTTTTCTGAAATTTTCCAATATCCTTTTTTATAACGTTTTATTTTTCCAGCATAATAAAGTTTGTATAGATATGATTTACTAGTATCATGCTTATCTGCAAAACTTGTAAACGTCATTAAATCATCTGGAAACTCAATCTTACTCTCTTTATGTAAATTAATAACATTATTCATATCTTTTCTCCTATAAATTTAAAAAACTTCATGAAGTTTCATGAAGCCTTACTACATCATCTATTTTTTTATATTTAAAATCAGAAAGTTTCTTCCTTTTCATTCTGAAAAAGTCGGGTGTATGTTATAGATTTACTCATTCTCTACCCCCATGATTTTGCGGACGCTCTCGTATAAGTTCTCTTTATAATCCAAACACTCGCCTAAAACTTCAACTTTCAACTTCTCTATTGTTCTTCCGGCTAAGATTAAACAAGTTGTATATTCTCTACCAACAACTTCATTCCAATTACTCATCAGCTCTAACAATATACGGTCTGTGATTTCATGATAATATTCCGTATTATCAGGATAATCTAGCGCTATAGGTTTAATATTAAAAGCATTATAAAATTCTTGCTCTATTGGTTTAGTCATTTTGTACCTCAATTTCAAAATCTTGTATAGGGAATAATATAAAAAATTCATTTCCATTTTTACTTTTTGGAATTAGCTGTTTACAAGGAATTTCTTTGCCATACCTTACTGCAATATTAATTTTAATTTCATTAAATTTTTCTTCTGTTAGTTCAATGCTTGTAACATCATTCAACCAAGCTATATATTTTTTACTCATCTTTTATTACCTCGTTGATATATTTTATATAATTTATCTTATCTAAAATATCCCTATATCCTACATCATATCTATCTTCTTGTATATAAGTTGCTATTCTTTCAATTTTATCAAGTTGTTGTTTATAAAGCTTAATTTCATCTTTTAACTTTTGGTTTTCTTCCCAAAATTTTAATGTTTTATTAATTAATGCTTCACAAAGATGAATAATATCTTTTTTATTTTGCAAAATTGGACTATTACATTTTTCTTTAGCTTTTTGTAATTGTTTAAATTCACAATTTGAACATTCTCTACATTCTTTAAAGATTATATTTCCGTTTTGTTCTTCAGAGGAAATATTGCAAAGGATTTTTGAACCTAATATGCTTGAGCTTTTAAACTTGCATTTATCGATATTTACTCCGTCTATTATTACTTCTTTATCGGTCATTGTTCACCTCATATTTTATAAAATAACTGTTTTTAGCTTTAAGATATTCGATTTCTGCTTCCAGATATTCAATTTTAGTTTTTAATAAAGCTACTAATGCGTTTTCTTTATAATATAAATCTTCAAATATTTTATTTTCATCAGTTGTTATAGTTTTATCGTTCATTGTTCCTCGCTTTCGTAAATATTTTCTAATTTTACAATTTCATTCTCTAATTTGCGGTAATCAGATATATTCAAGCTTTTAAGAAGATATTTTGATAATATCCAAAAGACTTTCATAAGTTGATGATGATATTTTCGTCCAACATAATATTGACAGTCATTACAATTGCATCTCTTCATCTGTTCTCATCATTCTCGCTTTCTGACTGTAGCCATTGTTTTATATATTTCTTGCAGTTTGTTTCAAATTCTTCATCAGGACAACCAATACATAACAAACAACAATCTATCGGTAGTTTTTCTTTTATGGATTCTGCCATCTCCTCGATGCTCATTGACTTTATGCGTTCGTAGTTTGTTACCATTGTACTAGTTCTCTTTCTAATAAATACTGTCTTTCTACCCCATTTTTTCTTGCACAACACTTACAGAAAAAAACGGAGTTAGGTTGTGAATATATTCGTTGTCCTACTGAATATTCTGCATAGGCAAAGTCGGGGTATTTAATATAACCTTCCTTAACTTCTTTTTTGCATCCGTCGCACAGATATATTATATTTTTATCATCAGGTACTTTAACTTCACACCACGAAACTGGAATTGTAGGTGTTAAATTAAAAGGGGAGAGGTTAAGTTTACCTCCACAATGTGGACAAGAAAATTCCGTCACGCTTGCACTTCCTCAGTTAGTAGCTCGGGGTTTTCGTAAATGTTGCCGATTACTTCATATGTATTGGCAAAAAAAGACTCGACCACTCCGTGTCTTTCTATATGAAACTGTGCGTAACATTCCATATATTCTACTGGTTGTATTTCTTTGTTATTAATTCTTAAAATATCCCCCTCATAAATCAGCTTGCCATTTTTGTCTTTTAAGCCGGTGCATTGCATTAGTATACATTCTTCAAAATTAGTTTTTTTATTGCTTACAGCCAATGAGCTGATTATGACTCCAAATGGAGTAATTGAGTAAACATCATAAATCTTTTTATATATTTTATGATAACATCTAAACCTAAACCTATCTTGCATCTTCCAAAATTCCTTTCACTTTTTTCTTGTCAAGTTTGCCCGCATTCATCAGCTCGGTTGTTAGCTGGGCGAGGGCTTGGGTGAAGTCTTCATTATAAACTTCTATAGCTTCTTCTTCTGTTAGAGAAGATAAAGTATTATGCACACAGTGTAAGTCACTTGTATCATTTAACAGCTTAATAATCTGCAGCTGTTTTTCTGCGGTGAAGTCGGGATATTCATACTCATTTGGCAATAGTATTTCCTGAGGGTATTGCTCTACCCCTGCCGTCCGCATCATTTTTTCTATGTAGTTTGTCATTTACTTTTCTCCTACCTATTAAACCTAATCTTCGCAAGTTTAAGCATTTCCAAATATTCCTTTTCATAATTTGTACCAGAATGAGTTTCTTTTACCTGTTTTTTGAATTCCTTTTCTGTACCGTAAAAACAACCACATTGAATTACTATTCCGATATTAGTTTTAAAAATATGTGTTTGACGGTTACAAGAACCTAAACCTTGAACAGTCATAAAATCTTCAATAATAACTTCGTTATCATCAATAGGTTTTAGTTTCGCATAGCTTAAGTTCGCAGAGCTTAAGTTCGCAGAGCTTAAGTTCGCATAGCTTAAGTTCGCATAGCGTAAGTCCGCATAGCTTAAGTTCGCATAGCTTAAGTTCGCATAGCTTAAGTTCGCAGAGCTTAAGTTCGCATAGCTTAAGTCCGCAGAGCTTAAGTCCGCAGAGCTTAAGTCCGCAGAGCTTGGGAAATAAAATACTTCACTTTCTAATTTATTTTTCAATTTTGGTAACTTAGACCAGTGAAAACTTTCATTTATACTGCAATTAAATACTTTTAAATTTTTTATAAAAATCATTTTCAATCACCTTTCGTTTTGCCCCCGGAGGGGCTGGGGTAGACACTGAAGGACATGCATCCGGTCTATCTTCTTGCTGCGCTCGCGTTAAATGTGCCTACGTGTTCCGTGAATCAGTCCTGCGAACAGCTGACTATTTCACGGAACAGCTTCGCACTCCGCTCGCTTGCGCTCCCGCCCCAGTCGGTTAATTTCTGTTTCCTATTGGCATTATCAGCATTCGGGTATTATCTTCTTTGAATAAAACTGGGTGTAGTGGTGAGTTTAACTCAAAGGTTACATTATCCCTATTCAACAGGTTTAAAACTGTTGTTAGAAAGTGTCGGTCAAGGGTAAAGGATATATCTTCACCTTGATTTTCTATTGAAATTATATCCTCAACCTTCTCTTGAGGGCTGCTAATATGCATTAAACAGCCCTTAGTATTTAAGTTTACTTTGAATCTGTCTTCCGGAGTTTCTGAAACTTTTACTCGTTCTAAAATCGTTTTTAGTGCGGTTTTGTCTGCTGTGAAATTTATATTACTTTTTTCTCTGAAAAAAACTTTAACCTTCGGGAATACACCATCTAATATACGAGTAATGTAAGTACTATTTTGGGCTTGAAAAATACACAAATTGCCGCTTATGGAAAGGTTAATATTTTCGGATTCTGTTAAAAATGGAGCTAAACAGTTTATCGCTTGTTTTGGTAGAGTTATCTCCATTTGTGTGTCATTCTTAATTGCTTTTGTAATTTCAATACAGCAGCTTCCATTAGTGGCACAGAATTGAGCTTTATTAGTGTCAAGAACAAGATTGACACCACTTAAAATCCCAGAATTTGTGTCCGTAAAATAGGAGGCCTTAAGAAATCCGTCTTTTAGAGTTTCACTCGGCAAATCAAAACTTGTATCAATCTCTTTCAGCTTAAAATTAACGATTGGATATACTGTGGTATCTACCGTTGGAAGTTGAGATTTTGCTTTGTCCTTTTTGATATACACAAGGTGTTTTGCGCTGTCATATTCAAGCACTATTTCATCTTTAAAGGTACTTAAAATATCGTACAGTTTAGAAGCGTCAACGCATAAAGTTTCGGATTCTGTTACATCTGCCTCCATTGTGACAACAGCCTTTGCAACTTCATTCATTGCCGTAAGAGTTAAATTATTCTCTTTAGCTTCTATGTACACATTTGAAAAAATAGGATTACATTTGACTCCTTTTGCGACTTGTTTCAATTTGCCTAGGGCGCTTAAAATCTCGTTTATTTTTAGTTTTATGTGCATTTTGTATCTCTTCTAACTCCTATTACCTGATAAATTATTTAGTTCTGCGATAACATCATCAAGGTTATACATTGCCCTGATGGAGGGAACCCCTGATTTTAAGTCCAGATAAATTTGATTTATTCTAAGTACTAAATCCTCTAAAATTATGTTATCTTCGTACAATGTTTGCTCACCCATTGTTTCTAATGCATAGTTTATGTACGAAATGATGCATTTGCATTTCATTGCTCCACGCTTTTGGGGGTGGAATTTTTATGAGTTTTTTGTGTATAAACAGGAAACAAGGGTATTTTTCTAAATCATCTTTTATGCTCATTTTAGCCTTCCTTTGCCTGTTTTGGATTTAAAAACACGAGCTTAGAGCGCATCAGTTCTTGTAGCTCTTGTGCTGAGAGAGGCGGCTCCTCCTCTTCAAAAATTTCGGGCGGCGGAATAACTTCCCCTTGCTGTTTCCGTTCTAATCTTGCTTTTTCCTTTTCAAGGATAGTCAAGTAAGAACCGTTTTGGATGATTACGTTCAAATAGGAGTCGATGTCATCGACTTTGGCTTTACCCTTTTTGCGAGAAAGATAATTTTTCAAAATCTCTCTCTCATGATGAGAGAGAGATAGTTTACTATCTCTCTCTTTCTTTTCTTTCTTCTCTTGTGTCCGTTTAGTGTAATATTTAGTGTAACATTTTTTTGTTTTTACTGTAACATCTTGATATTTGTGATAGTTCAAAATGGTTAGTATGTAACGGTTTTCGACCTCTTCAAAAATTATCATTTCTTTGTTTTTTAGTGTAACAAAAAACCGTTTTACTTTTGCGCGACTCCAAGACCAGCGGTCAGCAAGCCCTTTGAGTGAATAGCCGCATTGACCTCTTTTTAATTTTATTGTGGCCCCGTTTTTAATTTCCATTTCAGCGGGTTTAAAATTAGTTAATGCTATTAAATCAACCCACGCTTGCCCTTTTGTAAAAGGTTCTTTGAGCCATAAGTCGCTATGAATAAAACTTCTATAAAGTTTAATGAAGCCCTCTTTCATGCTATCTCCTTACCAAACTTCGTCTTCATTTTGAGATTCTGATGGTTTTTCCTTTGGTGTGTATATATCGAGTATAAAATCCGGAGATTTTTCGCTTTTCTTTTCTTTTACAGGATATGCTGCCAAACGTTTCTTTTCGTCTAAAACTAGTGGAAATAAAGGTTCATCTATGCTAAAAGAGATATAAGGATTCCCGTTTTTATCTTTCTTTTTCCAGCCTGCGCCACATGTTGTCATTTTTTCTCCTTTCTTTCGGTTTTACCCGACTTAAAATTGCATAATTTCATCTTGGACTACTTTGTTCGCGATGTTTTGGTTAAGCTCACCTGTCAAGTTATACTTGATAACTGACTGTATTGCACTTATTTGTGCTTTGTAACTTTCAAGCACCATTTCCCAGCCTTTATAGTTTGCACGTGAAGAATTAAGCTGCTCAATAAGCGGTTTAGCTTTCTCTGCGCATTGAGTTGCGAGTAATTTTGTCAGCTTATTTTCAAATGCTGCTTTATCGTCATGTAAGCCTGCTATATATAACAAATTGGTTAATTTGTTCAATGCATCTGCATATAAAGCACGTTCTTTTTTGTATTCAAATGCATAGTTTTTAAATTCTTTTGCATTGTTCATTAGTTCGGTTGAATAGTCTTGAATATCCACATTTAACCTTTCATTGATTTCAAAGCTTCTATGCGTTGTTTAGCCATACTGTAGAATACTTCTCTATCTTTTACGTTTTCTTTATTTATTTCGTAATAACTCTTAACGGTTCCTATATCATTGATTTTGCTGAGTTTAATATAGATTTCCGTATCGTCTTCGATAGCTTCCTTAGTGGAAGTATTTACTTTTGAACCAAGTTTATAAACTTGGTTGCCTTTATCATCAGCGATTATTAGGTGATTAATATCGCCATTTGCAGCATAATCGATGGATTTTACTTGAAATTTTACATATTTGTTTGTGAGCTGGTATTTTGCGCCATTCTTAACCGTTGCACAATTTATCCATATGAAAGGGGCGGTGTAGAGTTCTACACCAATACCCCATTTAAACCCGGCTCTTTTGAAGGCATCCGAGGCCTGTCCTTTTTCTTTTTCAGTATTGCTTTCTGTTCCGCAATCCCAGCGCCAAATCCAACTATCGAGTTCTTTGTTGTATATGCCGATTCCGCCATACATCTTGTCGTCTATTACTTTGAAATCGTTTTGCCATAAATGCCCAAATGTTTCATCCAAAATAGCACGGTCGACCCTCGCTGTTTTGTAAAGTAGCAAGGAACAACCTTTTTCACCGACTTGAGAAACCCTGCATTCAATTTCATCAGCTTTTAATTTTCTCATGTTTCTCTTTCCCTTCTTGACATTTCTTCCTTGATAGCTTTAATTGCTCGTCCGTTACGAGTTTCTACTGCTAACCAATATAATTTCATTAGTTCATTGTCTGAGAACATTTTCCAATTGCTCATAAGAGAACCTTTCTTTTTTAAATTCTGTTACTGTGTTTTATTAATCTTTCCTCTTCGTACTTTTTAGAATTGTCTTCCATAAAATAGCTTTTTGCATATTCAAAATCTGATGAACTTATTTCCCCTTTTCGGTATAAGTCAGTTATTTCGTCTAAAGAACAATCCTGAATTTTTAGGAGATATTCTATTTCCGTATTGCATTGATACGGGTCTAAATTTAAGAAATGGTCTTCTGAACCCATATGCATAATCCTTTCTTTTTTATATTTTTGCACTTACCATTTTTTTAAACCAAAAGTCTATACTATCTGCTCTCTGCATTCTTTCTATTTGTTGATTTGCAAGTATAAACGGTGGTATGGAAACAGTATCTCTATTAACAGTTTTGTAATAATCAAGCAGTTTATGTCTTAAGTATTCTGTCTTAGCTTCACTTGTGACTTCTGTAAGTCTTTCAATGATGTCAATTACGTTCATATTTTTTATCCTCTCTGCCGGTTCTACCCGACTTTTACATATCCTCGTTAGAGGTTTTACTCTCCTAATAGTAAAATTGTTTCCACAATTAAAAAGTAAAGCGCATAAAAGGCGGTTAAACCTTGTAAGAATGTGATAACCACATCTTTTGTTGTGACTTTTTGCATAATGTAATTCCTTTCAAGAAAATGGGGGAGCTTGGAGAGATCCCCCTTAGTTTGTCGTAATTTAAATGACTGTGGAGTAATTTAAACTTTTTACAATGTCCGGTTGGTATATAAAAGTAGGAGGATTTAACTTATGTCGTATCCTTTTTGGGAAGCTGAGGGATACGTTTTAGTTGGAACCCCGGACAAAGTGAAAAGCTCTTCTTTTCAGTCAAGCTTTATGTTTATCTACGGGAAAGCTAACCCGCAAACGGTTTACAATTTGCCGATAAAATCCGATTTGTCAGACTTCGGGAAACTGTTTGTTTTAAAAGGAAAAGGGCGCGTAAGAAATAAGAGAGTTTTATATGAAAGGAGCGCGCCCTGTACTATCGTAAAATAATCCGTTTTTATTATTATAACATCCCCACCAATCGGGGCGGTCATTCCGATTGGATTTTGCAGCATGAATTTAGGGAGGTTTTGACCGCCGTACATTCAAGGGGATTAAAATCAGGGAAAAGGGCTGCTAATGAAACTCGATTGTTATGTATATAGTTGATAAATAAGTAAAAGGTACAGCCCTGTGAATATGATTAGGAATTAAGAAAATAGTTCTTATGGCAACTGTACGAAAAAATCGTACAACTTAATTTAAGTTTTTTAATAAATTTGCATTAAAAATTTTAGTATGCTAACTTTTAGATGTGGGAATTGAAGGAATTAATTTGAATTTATTGGATATATATTCCTTACTTGTTGCAATAGTTGCAACATTGTTTGGCATGTTTTCTCTGCTTTTAACTTACATTGGTTATGTAAAATTTAAGCAAGCTGACAAACTTGTTGAAAAGAAATTGAATAAAAAAATTAAACAGTTTGAAAATGATTTGGATGAAACTTTAATCAATATTCAAAGTGCAAATGCAAAAATTAATTCTTGTTATCAGTATTTTGATTCGAAAGATTATGATAAGGTTATTTCTATACTTTCCGAAGCTGAAAAAATTTATCCGAAAGCTTACAATCTTTATAATACCCTTGGTTATGCATATCACTCAAAAGGTGACATAATTTCCGCAGAATTAACATTTAAAAAAGCTATCTTATATCACCCTAAACGAGTCGAAGGATATAATGATTTAGCAAATTTGTATATAGCTTTAAACAACCGTAAAAAAGCTGAAAAGATTAAAAAGGATGCCCTAAAACAGGTACCTGATTGTGAAAATCTTTGGCAAGAGTTGTAATATACGATTTAGATTTTAAAGTTCTTATGGCAGCTGTCAAGGAATCCTTGACAGCTGATTAAAAACTTTCACCTATTTTTATAGGTAGTACCGTTTAAATTTTATTTTTGTGTGCTGCAAGGTAAATCAGCAGTCCACACACCGGTTACCGGTATTTCATTGTATTTATGATTCAGTTGTCAAAGTACTGTAAATTTGTATTACGCAATGTTAACTAGACCGGTAAATCAGTTGATTTCCGCGTCTGTTTTTGGTTTAATTTAGTTATTGGAGATTTACGGGGGTTACACTGTAACTCCTTTTTTCTCCAGATAAGCCTCAACTAGTTCTCCAATAAGTTGAGTAATAGACTTTTTCTCTAAGGCTGCTAGAGCCTTGAGTTTTTGTCGTATTAAATCCGGTAATCTGATGTGAATCATTTTATCTCCTATGAAAGGTGGTACAATTTGTTAAATTTTGTTTCTAAGATTTTAGAGAATGTTAGTGATAATTCTAAAATCGCCTTTGATGATATTGAAATTTCTGTTAAGGACTATACTATTAAATCTTTTGATGATGAAGGTCTAATAGTTTTTTCTAATCAATCTGAATCTATCATCATTAATCTAAAAGCTGTTAAGCAAATTAGATTTAGTCATACTGCGAGTGTTTTGGATTTGTTTATGGAATAATCTTAAACACTACAGTCTTCTCCAAATGAGGATAATCTTTACTTTCGCAATTAAACTGGATATTAATATTTTTAGTTCTATATTCTTTATCTAATTCAGTTGCGGTTTCTGAGATTAATTTCATTAAATTCAAATTTTTAGGATTATTAGATGTTTGTTTCATCCAATCCTGAATATATGAAATAACTTCTTCACTCATCGGGTTTCCTTTCGTTTTTAACTTGATGATATAAATGTAACACAAAGTTTTTAAAAATGCAACTTTAAGTTTCATTAATACTCCAGATGTATGAATTAATTTTTATAAAATACGGTTAAAAACATGTTATTGAGAGAATTTAGAGACAATTTACAAAACTTAACAAGACGCAAGATTACCAATGAATATTTAGGTAGCTTGTTCGGTACCAGTTCGCAAAATATTAGTAAAAGAATTAAAAACGATAGCGAGGTAACGGTTAGCGAAGTCGAAATTGCACAAGCTGATTGCGGTGTTGTAATTTTATCTCGCTCAGATGATAAAAATTTAAATATTATAAGCAATACCCTCGAACGTCAAAATGATACGACAATTCCACAGAAGGTGGAAAGATTCGGCCATCGTTTGTCAGAGCTTCAAGATAAACACGAATATCTGGATAAGGATATGGCAAAACTCCTCCGCATTTCTGAGGAGGAGTATATTGACTTAAAGTGTGGTGATATTGAACTGGAGTTTAGTATGTTGGTTCGATTAAAACAATGTTTCAAAGTTTCGATTGATTGGCTGTTGTTTGGGGAATAGTTTAATAACTCTACCTTGCTTAGTTTCTATCTCGACACCGTGGATATCCTGTAAGCTTCTTGTAAGATTAAAATATCTATGATCCACTTTGTTTAAAATTTTATAGTTTATATATTCTTGGTGGATAATAAAACATATTAATAACACTAATGTTATTGTTTGTAGTATATAACTTTTCTTTTGTATATACTTGATGAAACTCTTCACATCGCTAATAATCTGCTTTTCATTTTTCTTAATTCCTTTCTTTTTTCAAATGATATTTTAATAATACCTTATATGTATATTATATACTATTTATAGCTTGCCGCAACCTAATTCGCTCTAATATTCAACTCGTTCTAATTTGTTATCGCTCGATTTTATTTAATAAATCTTAATAAATACTACTAAACGATATAACGATAAGTTATAATTTATATATGGGGAATTCGTTATCGTTTTTTACAGGACAAAAAGGGTACGAAGAATATGAAGCGCTTGTGCAAAAATCTAATGAGAAGAAGCGCGGACGGTACCATAAGCACGCAAAAGCGTATGCGTACGACCCTTATCAGCATATTAGCGAGCTTTATTCTAATATTGCTAATTATTTACCTGTTCCTTTTGGAGTTGATGAAGATATTATCACCGAACAAGACGGACTGCGAAGTTGGTACACTGTAGATTTCGATGAAACATATAAGGAAGCCCCACTGCGATTATTTCAAGCGGAAATTATAGGATCCGAATCCTTTAATGTGTATGAGCGAATCAAGTTACATGAAAAACTGTTAAATTTATTACGTACTCATATCGGCATTAAAGATGCGCGTCTAAGGGTTGAAGATGATTTACAGCAAATTAAAGAGAATTACAAAATATCGGAGTATTTAAAATGGATGAGAAGGTTAAGGAAAAAAAGTACAATACCCCATGGGTAAAGATTAAAGCTGAATATCTTCAAGGAGCATTTCCTAAAGAACTTGCGAAAAAATATAATATTACTGCAAAACAGATTTCCGATAAGGCCAATAAAGAGAAATGGGTAAACGAAAAGTCGAAAATCTGCGAAAAAGTGCGAGAAAATGTAGAAAGTCAAGTAGGCCGCATTACAAATCTAGCGTTAGAACGCTTAGAATCCGTTTTAAAATGTAAGGAAATCAGAAACAATGACTTAATAGCTGCTATAGGGAAGGCGCTTGAAATCAGTGGGTTAAAGAGTTCTAAGCAAGAGATTACGGGTAAAGACGGGGCGCCTCTGACAGAAAAAGTAATTTATGTAACACCTGAAGAGCAGAACGAAGTTAAAGAACATATTCGACAAACGATTAATGGATAGTAGATTTTTAGGACAACAATTATTAAAAGAAGGATTTGAGGTCTGGATGCGTTATATGTTTAGGGTGATTGAGACCAGACCATTTATTGTCGAGCCTATTCACGCTGATATGTTTCGCTTAATGGCGGATGTCCTCGGAGGCAAGGTTCTTCGGATTAACGAAAACGTTCCGCCCCGAAGTGCGAAGACTACTTTTGCAAAATACCTTATAGCATATGCCTGGACCTGTAATCCTAAAATGAATTTTATATATACTTCGTATTCTGAAAGCTTGCTTGCTAATATCTCTAAAGAACTTATGGGGATACTGGAACATCCCGCTTACAAAGCTATGTACCCGCAAAATAGGGTAATTGAAGGAGATGAAGACATTACCCCGACTGATGATTTTTGGTATAACTATTTATCACAGTTTTACAAAGGGAAAAACATCTATACAAGTAAGAAGATTACAACTTACGCGGGCGGTATTTGTCTATTTTCTCCTATTGGCGGGCAAATTACGGGTTATGGTGCGGGAATTAGAGGCTGTAAGAGTTTCTCAGGTGCATTAATAATCGATGATGCGAACAAGCCTGCTGATATCCGCTCTCAGACGATGCGGGATAAGGTTGTGAGGTACTACGAAGAAACCTTATTGTCCCGTCTTAATAACCCTTACGTGCCTATTGTAAATATTCAGCAAAGATTACATGTTGGTGATTTGTCAGGCATTTTAGAGCAAAAATACAATTTTCAAACTCTTAAAAAGCCCTTACTTGATGACGAGGGTAATTGTCAAATTCCTTCCCAATATACGATTGAGCGTATAAATGAATTAAAAAAGAATAATGGTATGTTTCTTGCACAGTATCAGCAAGAGCCGATATTAGAGGGCGGGAATGTTATTAAACGCGATTACTTCAAGTATTATCCAGCAGTTTCACAGTTTAATTACAAGCGGGTTTTAATCAGTGGTGACACGGCGATGAAAGTTAAAGAACATAACGATTACAGTGTGTTTATTGTTGGTGGAGTTACTTCCGAAAATCAACTACATATTTTAGATATTGTACGGGGAAAATGGGAGGCGCCTGAGCTCGAGAAGACAGCCGTTGCAGCTTGGAACAAATGGAAAACCAATCAGAAAACCGGACTTGCCTGTAACGGGTTTTATATTGAAGATAAAGCGAGTGGAACAGGGCTTATTCAAGGGTTAAAATCGAGATATGGAATTCCTGTTTTTGGAGTTAAGGCTGATACTGATAAGCTGACGCGGTGTGAAAACATTTTACCGTATATTGAAAGCGGTCAAGTTTTATTGCCAGAAAGTGAAAATTATTCTTTTGTACCCGAACTGTTGGCGGAGTGTGAAACCTTTAGCCGTGATATGTCACACGCACACGATGACCAGGTAGATGCGCTTGGAATTTTAATTCAGGAGGCACTTGGGAAAACAACTGTTTCATTATTGGATTATTTTATGTAGTTGATGGGTATATTCAACTTTTCAGGCTTCATTGTAAAGGTTTTTATCCCTTTTTTATAAGCAACTTTACGCAAACGTTTTAAGTATTTCAAATCCTTTTCGCCATGCTCCATAATAAGAACACAGGTCGCTTGTCTGCCTGTTTTAAGTCCGTAATATTGGGCTTGCCCCGCGCATTCAGCCCATTTGTTGGCGAAATCAAATTCTACGGCAAGGTCTTTGGTCAGGCAATCAACGCGGGTTTTATCGTTGAGTCTGTATTCAAGCTGTCCGTTATGCGCCTCGCACCATTGCTTTTGGTACGCTGACTCAGGATAGAGCCGAGCTGCGGATGCAGAGCTTATTGTAAAAACTATCAAAAAGTATGTTAAAATATGCTTCACGTAATTATTATAACAAAAATCATTTTATATTTGACAGAATAATTTAATATATGATAGAATTTAGCAATCATTTCAATCAAAGAGGATTATATGAAAGACAAAAATATTATCAAAGATATCCAAAGAAAATTTAAAGAGCGGAATAATGAACAAAATTTAATTAACTTTGAATTGTTTAGAAATATTGTATTACAACTTATACCAATAGCTTTGACAATTATTCTCACCGTAATGACTGCGAATAACGTAAATAATTCATTAAAACCGACATTGTTGCTTATATGTATTTTATTGATTGTTTTTTCTTTTTTTAATATATGGAACGAATGCATAAAAAATGGATTTATTGAAGAATTATTCCAATTTAAACAAAAAGAAATAACTTATAATGAACAAAAAAATGAATATGCAAATATTTTAATCGAATTATATAAAAATACTATATGGTCAGGTTACTCCTTGCGTATATTTGCGACCATTATAGATTATATTTCTAACATAAATAATAGAAATAGAGAACAAGATTTCTCTGAATTTATAGATGAAAAAATTATAAAATTGATATATGAAGTTATGTCTTACATGTCAGAGGTAGGTGAGTTAGTTTCCGTTGCACTGTATATATATGATGATACTAACAATATTTTAATTGATTACAAAAGTAAAAAATCTAAAAGTATGCGAAGAAAAGCAAAAGGAAGGATTTGGCCTGTTACGTCAGAATCACACATTGCTCATACCTATAGAAGTGGAAAATATAGAGTTTATTATGATTTACAAGATATGGAGCCAGGTGTTGAAAAAGAATTATCACAAGAGTATGACAGTGATTATTACAGATCCAGTATTACATACCCTATAAAATTCTCAAACTCTTCTTATGTTCGTGCTATCTTTTGTGTCACAAGTAATCTTGTAGGTGCATTCGGATTAAGCAAGAAAGAAGAGGAAGATGAAAAAAAGATCCACTTGAACAGAATATATACAATTCGCCAAAATTACATTTTTAATATTTGCGCACTAATTGAATACTTACTGAATACAATTTACCCAGCCTCAAATAAGGAACTAATAGAAAATGCTAAAAAAGAATATACACCAGAAGAATTAAAAAAATTTATAACTGATTCTTTGCCGGCTGATACACACGAAGCTCCTTAAAAGTATTATAATAATCAACAGATTTATTTTCTTTATTATTTTTAATAATCCAAGCAGCACTATCTCCAATTTTGTCATTATTAATTTTTTTCTCAATATGTTTCATAACTGTAGCCCCTTATTCTGTTATATTATTATAAACACTCTAAACTTATATTTGTTGCTTAAAATGTAGGATTTGTTAAGTTAAATTTACACCTTTAGTATGATTACACTATTTATAATTATAACTTACTCTCCACAGGTTTTCAATCCTGAGATTGAAAATTTTAATATTTTTACCTTAACTCACATTCTCTATACATGTAATATACCATGCCCAAGCGGGATTGCAAGTGATTTACAATTGGGTAGATTTAGTGAATGCGGAAACTCAATTTCATGCCATGTTTTAAAATTAAACTATGGCTAAAAATAAACGTAAAAACAAACTGCTTGCGCTTAACACTGCAGAAGCGACAATTCAACAGCACATTACCGTGCAGAAACAATTAACTGCGCAAAATGCTTTAGACACAGTGTTTAATTGGAATTGGGATTTATGGAATTACAATGAGAGCCTAAGCCCTGCTAATGCGATGAATAATCTTGAAATTTATCCGTTAACTTTACAATGGCTTTTACTGACTTATTTATACAAAACGTTTGGAATTTTGGGGAAAGTTGTTGACATCCCCGTTGATGACGCCTATAAAAATGGTGGATTTGAGCTTAATGCTGATAGTATTTCCGAAGATGAAATTAAAGAGCTCCAAGATAATTTGAACGATTTGGGAGATATTGAAGAGATAAAAACTGCTCAGAAATGGGCCCGACTTTATGGAGGTGCTGCTATTATTGCGCTGAGCGGAAATGATTTGTCAAAACCGTTAAATCTTGAAGCTTTGAAAGATAAACGGCTTGAGTTTCTCGCTGTTGATAGATGGCAACTTAATTATTCTTTACCAAACGTTAAAATGCGAGGCGGGGAATGGGAATTAACGAATTACGAGAATATTTGGGAAGGACAGCGCCAAGAATGGAGCGGACAGAATAAAATCCACTCTTCCCGCGTTTTTATGGTTTCCGGCAAGAAAGCCCCTTATTTCATTATGCAGCAGGTGCAAGGCTGGGGGATTTCTGTTTATGAACAGATTTTTCAGGATATGTCACAGTTTTTCAAGTCGCGGAATGTTATGTTTGAACTGCTGGACGAGGCTAAAACCGATATTTTAAAACTTGCGACCCTGCAAACGGCTTTGTCATCAACACAGGGGAAACGTGCATTACAAACCATGGTTGATATGGTTGCCCGAAACAAGAATTACAAGTCTCAAATTACTTTGTCAAAAGATGATGATTACGAGCAGAAACAAATTAATTTCGGCGGGTTTGAGGGAATTTTAAAAGAAATCCGTATTATGATGGCCGGGTCTGCCAACATCCCTGTAAATAAGCTTTGGGGTGAAGGGGTCACAGGTTTCGGGAGCGGGGAAGACAGTCTCGAAAACTACAATTCGCAAATTGAAAACGAAGTTAGAGCCACGGCTAATCAACTCATTAATTGGGTTTTAAAACTGCGCTGCTATCAGATGTTTGGGCGAGAGATTAAGGATCTTATAAAAACTTGGAAAAACCTGCGGGTTCTATCTGCTATCGATGAGCAGAATATTACGGACCACAAACTTGCAAATGTCCTGCAGCTTTTTGACAGGCAGCTTTTGAGTCCGCAGGAACTTATGGAGTATTTGAAAAAACAACAAATATTTATCCACGATACCAAGGCATTGCGGGGGGAGTTGGAAGATATGCCATTAATGCCTGAACAGCAGAGCGGGTTCACTGAACTTAAGGATGTAACTGTAGAGTAATGGCAATAAGCGCGATTAAAGATTTTAAAATAAAAGAGACTTATACAAAGCTTGTTGATAAGGCTTTATTCTCTTATCTTTGGGATGGGATATACAAGCCTATGTTTGAAATTCTTAATATAAAACCGATTGCGGCAAAGAACTCTTTAAACATTATCACGGAAGCTTTGCGAGATAAAAAAATAACCTATTATGACGGGATTTTCAGGGCAAAAAGTAAATTTACCAATGCACAATCTTTACAGCTTCAAAAATGGGGTGCAGTATGGGACAAACGGGAAAAAGGTTACAGGTTACCGGAAAACAGGTTGCCCGATGAATTAAAGGTTACTTTGGCGGAGGTAAGAATTAATGCTGAAAATCAGATTAAACTTTTACAGGGATATATTGAGCAAGTCGAGCTTAACATGCCCTACATCGTGGAAAGTATGGTGTTTGATAATGAAGTCAAAACAATTTTAGACGATGCAGGGAATGAGGTCAAAAAGAATATTAAACACTTAAACGTCATTGAACCGGAATTATCCGAACAACAAAAAAATGAAATCGCTCGTACTTATACTGAAAACGTCAGAGGATATGTAATTAAAGACTTTGCGCAGGAACGAATTCCCGAAATGCGCAGGAAAATTCAAGAGCTTGTTTTAAAAGGCTATAGAACGGACAAAGTCCAAGAACTTTTACAGAAAGAATACGGCATTATGTCGCGTAAAGCTAAGTTTCTGGCGCAGAATGAAACTACGATAATGCTTGCGGAATATAAAAAAGTTACCTATAAGGAAATGGGCTTTAATAAGTTTATTTGGCGAACTATAACTGACGGTAGGGAAAGAGATTTACACAAGGCTCTTAATGGAACCGTATGGAGCTATGATGACCCTCCGGTGATTGATGAACGGACGGGGCAAAAAGGGTTACCCGGACAAATTTATAATTGTCGCTGTGAAGCGGTTCCATTTCATGATGATAGTCCATTCAGTGCTAATACAAACACTAAGAATGCTTATTATAAGTTAATTTCAAGCGCAAGAGTATGATAAAACCATAACCAAAATGAGAAAGCGGGTAAAATGAATAAAGCAGATTTTGACAACTTAATAATTCATTTATTAGCAATTGCTAATTATGCAAAAGATATTCATTATAATTGCAGCGGTCCTAATTTTTATGGCGATCATTTATTTGCAGACCGTTTTATAGATGATATTTACGAATATATTGACCAGATAAAAGAAATTTGTTTACTGGGGCATAATCTAAAGCCCAAGCATTCAAGCGAGTATTTGAAGATGGCAGCAGATATTGTACCACCTGGGGCAGATTTTAAATCTATGCGTACTTTAATGGTTGATACCTTGGTGATTATTGAGCAAATGAGAGATGTTTCACGCGGTGACGAAAATCTCATCGGGGCTATTGCGCAAGACATCCAGAATAATTTGGGTTTAATCAATATTATGTATGGAGATATGAACTAATGGTGTTTCAATGGAGAATAAAAGCTGTTAATGCAATATTTTTGGATGACCAACATAGACAGGAAGGCAGACCGTTCAAGTCACGTTTCTTACAAGCGGGGCTTGTTAAGTATGATTTTGGGGTGTGCCTTTTAAAAAAAGAAACTATTGATAAATTTGTCAATACATTTATTGAATGCCCTGTGATTATTAACCATAAAGATAATATTACCTCAAATGACGTGGTCGGAACAATAAAAAATATTTGGTTTAGCGCTGAAGACGGCTGGTTTTGGTGTGACGGTCTTATTACCGATAATGAAGCGATAAAGCTTATTGAAGACGGCTATAACGTATCGTGCCAGTATCGTATAACCGATTATATCGAAAATACGGAAGGTAAGTTTCATAACGCTAACCCTTATGATAAAGAGATTTTAGACGGTGTATTTGAACATTTGGCAATCGTCGAAAATCCACGTTATGAAGACGCGTTTATTGCCGTAAATGCGTATATTGCTTGCAATAAGGATTTTAAGGAAGAAGAACACCCAAGGGATGATGAAGGAAAGTTCACAGATGATAATAGTGTAAATCCTAATTATACCGAAGAGTTAAAACAAGTAATCCAAAAAGCGAAAGAAAATCCAAATGAACGACAAAATCTTTCTATAGGTAAGGTCTCATCAAAACTTAATCAAGAAGCTAAAAAACATGGCTTTAATTTAGAAGGTTATACACATCATATGGACGTGTCAGGGGTTCGCCATGCTTATAAACAACATGGAGATGAAAAAAGAGAAGAAATGCGTGGGCAACTTGCTATTACGGATAGAGACTTTGAAAAAATTCCTGAAATCATCTATGACTATGACGAAATAGATTTTACAGGGAAAAATAAAACAGGGTTAGAAACAATTACATACAAGAAGGGGTTTCCGGACGGCACTATAGCTTATGTGGAAGAGATAAGAACTGGCAGAAAAAATTTGACAATAAACACTATATATAAACATAAAAAAACTGGCAACCCTAGGACTTCTGCTAGTAATAGCAACCCTCAGAGCAATGCCAGTATCCATATTATAGCATACAACTCAGACGATTTCAACCCCAATATTACAATAAATGAAGAAACTAACAAATTTCAAAAAGTATTTAATTACATAAGTACAACAAAAGGAGAATCTATGGACAACGAAACAAAAGGTTTATTTGCATCTCTGTTAGAGGCTTTAAAAGCTCGTAACGAAGCAGACGATGAAAAAGACAAAAAAGATGGAGACAAAGCTTCAAATGAGGATGTGGACAAAAGAAAGCTTATTGATGAAGTAGGCGGTATTCTTAAGGGTAAAGTGGAGGAAGAAGTTTGGCGCACTATCATCGGGAAAATTGAAAAAGTAGCTTACGACAAATCAGAAGCGGGAACAGCAGACAACTCAAAGGCAAAAAATAAAGATCAAGAGAAGGAGGATGAAGCTAAAAATAAATGCCGTAATGAAGACGTAGACAAACGCGATATAATCCGTCAGATTATGGCTATTGCGGGTAAGCACGAGGACGATGAAGATTTCCGTACGATTGCAAAATTAGCTGAAAAGCTTGCTTATGATAAATCCGAAGCAGGTACTGCAGATAATGCTAAAGCGAAAAATGAAGAAGAACTCTACGAAGAACTTAAAGAAAAAGTAGGAAAAGAAGCCGAGAACAAAAAAGCTAAAAATTCAGTAGATGAACTGGTTAATAAACTTTATGCAGCTGCAGAAAAAGAGTTCGAACCAAGCTACATTTCACCACAAAAAGGGATTGAACTGGGTGAACAAATCTATGGAAGATAACCTAAAAGCAAAATAAAAAAGGAGATAAAAATGGCAGTTAATACAGGAATTAATTTAACAGCAAGAAGGATGACCCCTGTAAGAGGTCAAGCGGCATTCTTACCAAATCAACCAATTTTACACACTTGTGTAGTTTCACCTGCAGAAACAGCAGTGTTGCAGGCAGGCGATGTGCTGACTTTCGATACAACACAAACAGCACTCGATAATTTAATTGTATTGAAAAAAGCTGCTGCAACTGATGTCCCTGTAGGGGTAGTAGTTTATAACGCAGTGTCACCGACAGGCTTTGTCGCAAACGATAGAATTTCAATTTTTGATACCGATGCTTATGTTTATATGGAAGCAGGGGCAGCAGATTTAACAGCAGGAACAGAAGTTTCTGTTAACACTACGGGACAGGTCGTGGCTGCAACCGCAGGACAAGGGGTAATTGGTATTGTTTATACTGCACCGTCTGTGGTTGGTGATTTGATTGTTATTAAAGTGAAACAAGGCGCTAAAGCTGCGTCAGGTTCGTAAAAATGAGGAGATTTAACAATGGGAACAAATAACGCAATTTTCGATGCGGAAAAGTACGCAAGAGGAAGTTATAATAACTTTAAACAAGTATTAACCGCAAAAAACGACCTAAATGTTTCAGTATTAGGGCTTAATAGAGCAATTACAACATTAACGGGAGTTATAAAAGATGTTGTGGAAGCGAAATATTACACAACACCTATGCCATTGACTGATTATGTAAAAATCAATGCAAGCGGCGAAGGCGCATATATGAAGAACCTAGTACAATTGACTGAGGCAGGTATCTCTGCATCATTTAAAGAATGTACTATTAATCCGTTTTCTACAGGTATTCATAATGACGCTACTGCAGATGTGGCATTGGGTGAAATTCAACAAAGTATTAACTTCTACCGACAATCTTATTCAGCTTCTCACGAAGAAATCGAAGCCGCAGGCAGAAACTTAATCCCATACAACATTATTCAGGGTAAAGAAAAAGTCAGAGCAAGAAACTGGCAATTAGGCATACAAGACACAATGTTTGAGGGACTGGGTGATAACAGAACTTTCGGTCTGTTGAACCAACCTGACGTAACGGTGGACACTTCTTTGCTCCCTGTGGCATTGCAAAATATGACACCTGAACAACTTAATACCTGGGTAGGTACAGTTCTTAATGCTTACGGAGAAAGCAATAATTACAACTTTATGCCAAACAGGTTATTTTTACCAACTCCGATGTTTTTGGCATTAAGCAAACAAATGAATCCGAACTTCCCGCTTAAAAACTTACGTCAGACTGTGGAAGATGCGTTTAGTGAAGTTACGGGAGATTTCAAAATCGTTCATGCGGCTTACGGTATGACAGCAGGTACAAAAAATCTCGGACGCGCGGTTCTTTATAACAACGATGACGATAATGTTGTAATGCACACTCCGGTAAATTATACACCGTTACCGTTATTCCCGCAGAATTCGCTTGATATGATTTCCCAAGCAATGGGACAATATACAGGTGTTTGGGTAAAACGTCCGACAACAATGTTGTATATGGATGTTCAAGCTGCAGCTAATCCTGTAACACCTCCTGCAGAGGCGGCATAATCAGAAGGGGTACAAGTGTACCCCTCTTATAAATAAGAAAGGACTAAAAATGAAACTTATTAATAACGGAACAAATCCCTTAGCTCACGGAACTTATAAACTCCCTAAGGGCGGAGTAGCTGAAATCCCAAATAATATTGCAAAAGAATGGGTAAAAATCAGAGGAGTTAAGCAATATGTTGAAGCCGCTGATTTGGCACAAGCCTCACAAAAAGCTGATGCCGAAAAAAAGGCTTTGCAAGATGAAATTGCGAAATTAAAAGCTGAACTTACAGACCTCAAAAAAGCGGCTAAGGAAACTGATAAGGATCTAAACCTTGAGGAGCTAAAAAAAGAAGCTGAGAGCTTAGGGATACAATATGCACCTAATATCAGTGCAAAAACTTTAAAAGCTAAAATTGATGCAAAAAAAGCAGAGAAAACAGAATAATTAAGGAGAACCACGGGAAAATGGCAGATATTTTCAAAACAGTTACAATAGAACAGTTTAAGGAATATTTTTTCCGTGATTTCTCCTATCTTCCTGTATGGGTTGAGGGCAAAATCTACTTTACAGGGGATGTTGTTTATTATGAACAAAACTTTTACAAATCTCTTGAAGATAATAACACCGCAAGTCCTACAGATACAGAAATGTGGCAAGTAACAGCGGGGAATATCAATGATTATGTAACTGATGCGGATATTACCCGCGCTATGTCACAGGCTTATATAAACGCTAATTATGATTTCGGGAGTACGGATGATGAGCGCATAATGATTTATTTACACCTTGTGGCTTTTTATCTTGTATTGGATTGGCGCAATGCTTCAGCGGGAGTTAATAGCGGTTATTCGGGACTTGTGGCATCAAAATCGGTAGGAGATGTTTCCGAAAGTTACAACTTCCCTCAATGGATGATAAACAACCCTTTATATAGCTTGTTTTCATCAAACGGTTACGGAATGAAGTATTTATCTTTGATTATCCCATATTTGAGCTGCACAATTCTGTTCAGCCGTGGAAGAACAACTTTCGGTTAAAATTAAGACAAAGAGAGCAAAATGGCTAAAGTTAATGCAAGTATTGAAGAATTAAACAAACTTATGCGCCTGATGAAAAAGGATTATCGTGTGCGAGTGGGGATTATAGGGAATAAGGCGGCTACGCAGCATGATGGTACAAATATTACAAATGCATATTTAGGTGGAGTACATGAATTTGGTGCTGATATAACCATTCCTGCTCATAAAATATCAGTATATCGTAGTATCAACGCTAAAGGAGAGTTTAAATTCGATGGTAAATTTCGAAAGAAAAAGCTGAAATCTACAAATTGGCAAGAAGAGTACAATGTAGAATCTTATGATATAGATATTCCTGCTCGTTCTTTTTTACGTCAACCTTTAGAAGAAAAAATGCCAGAAGTTATAACTGGATTAAAAAAAGAAATATTCAAGGATTGTTTTATAAAAAATAATCCAAGCAAAGTATTTAATATGATTGGCTCAAAAGCTCTTGAAATTGTACATGATGCTTTTGATACCGGTGGGTTTGGGCAATGGAAAGAATTGGCAAAGTCTACTAAAAATTATAAATCAAGTAATAACTTGAGTCCAGAAAAACTTATTGCAAGAGGTCAACTAAAAAATTCTACCAGTTTTAAGGTGGTTAAAAATGATTAATATAAATCCTTCACTTCCAAATATGTCTGAAACAATCAAATCGTGGTTTTTAAATATCACCTTTGAGGTAGTTGAACGCAAAATCGGAATGAGTGTTGACCCTGAGATTTCAGTCGTAAAAACAATTAACACCCGAGGGGTAGTACGTCCGCCTTCAGACAAGGACCTCAAAATTTTGCCTGAGGGTGCTTGGGCATGGGAATGGCTGCAAATCCACTGTTTACCTGATGTTGAACTTAATACAAATCAATTTGTAAGGTATGACGGCAAACTTTACAAAGTTATGGCAAAAAAAGACTGGCGAAAATACGGATATATGCGCTACACCTTGTTAGAAGCCTTTAGAGCGGAGCAACTAGAATGAGTAGTTTAGATATAATCAAACAAATTATATGCGAAGAAATGGAATTGTCACCTCAACGAGTATGGGCATACAACGCTAATGTGGATTTACCAAAAGATAACAGTCTTTTTATCGTATTGCACTATGGAGAGCGAACTCCCATTAGTAATACGGTTCGATATGTTGAAACTCCTCAGGGAGTTGAAGAACACCAAAACCTTAATGTATGCGAGACGGTTATAATTTCACTACTCTCTCAAAATACCGAGGCGCGTGACCGAGCGAATGAGGTTCATATGGCATTTAATAGCACTTTTGCGCGCAACTTGCAAGCAAAGGAACATGTTCATATATCTATTTTAGGAGAAGTTTGGGACGCATCATTCTTGGAAGCTACCTCCCGCATAAACAGATTTGATGTAAAAATTAAGATTTTCAAGTCGTACAGTAAAATTAAATCAGTAGATTATTACGACAAATACCAAGTCGAAACGTGGACTAATTTACAAGACGACCAAATTATTACAGAAAGCATAAATATAGGAGAAATCGGGAACGAGCGAGAGCGAGTGACTGACTAAAGTAATTAAAATAATGACGGAAATCGTCAGAGAGGATAAAAAATGGCAGAATATCAAATACCGATTAGTTATGTGGTATCGGCATCAGCTGTAACCCCGGGGCAAGGACTTGAACCTTTAAAGCTTAGCACAATTTTATTACTTACAGATGAAGCGCCGGCAAATCCTTTAATAGGTAGCTATATGATTGCAAGAACTGCGACAACAATTGCTCAGCAATGGGGGACTGAAACTGAAACCGCATTACAGGCACAAGCTATTTTCAGTCAGCAACCAAATATATTGGCTAATGACGGTTATATTATAGTTGCCCAATACAGTCAAACGGATGCCGTAACAGTACCGGCTACATCCGGTACATTTGCTACAACAGATATTTCTGCAAATCTGGACAATTTCAAAACTGTAACAAACGGAGTTTTGAATATTACTGTCAATGGGGAAGCTAAAGATATTACGGGTTTGGACTTTGAAGATGCTGCAAATTTACTGGATATCGCAAATGCCTTAGCTGTCAAACTTCCGGAACTTACAATTACCGTAAATAATGGTGAACTTATTTTTACATCTGATACAACCGGTGCCGACAGTAATATTACAATTAACGCATATGCTGCCCTACCGAGCGGTGCAGTTGATATTGCCGGAGCAGATTATTTAAATGCTGTAGAAGGAACTGCTGTTTCAGGTGAAGATGAACAAATTACCCCGTCTGTTCCTGAAACATTAAGTCAAGCGCTTACTCGTATGGCAGGGGAATTATATTTTGAAGGAATTTTAACAACAAGAGCCTTGGCAGATAACGAAGCCGTTGCAGCTTCTAATCTGGTTCAATCTATGCAAAACAGAATTTTATTTTTACCTGCATCGAATGTATCTGCACTTGAGCAAGGCGGATTGTTCCCTAAAATTAAATCCAACACCAAAACTAAAACCTTGCTCTATACATTAGGTGACACCCCGAATGAGGCGGCTCTAAATTCAAGACTGTTTGCTGCAGCTTATGCCTCTCGAGGTTTAGCAGTAAATTATAGCGGTTCAAATACTACAATTACGATGAACTTGAAGGATTTAGTCGGAATTCAAGCCGATACGAATATTTCCGAAACAGTCTTAAATCAGTGTGTAACTCTTGGGGTAGACTGTTTCCCTTCTATCGAGGGGCTTGCGAAGGTTGTTTCTAACCGTCAGGGCGGAATGTATTTTGACCAGGTGGCTAATCAGATTTGGTTTGTAAACGCTATCCAAAGAGCAGTATTTAACACATTAGCAACAACAAGCTCTAAAATCCCTCAAACCGATACGGGTATAGAAAAACTTATTTCTGCAATTCGCGGGGTTTGTAACCAAGGGGTTGTAAACGGGTTTATTGCCCCGGGGACTTGGAATAATCCAGATACTTTCGGGAATTATGAAGATTTCTATCGAAATATTGAAGAGTTCGGGTACTATATTTACGCTCAGCCGGTGTCGCAACAATCGCAGAGCGAGCGGGAACAGCGCAAGGCACCGCTAATACAAGTAGCAGCGAAAGAGGCGGGGGCTGTTCATTCAGCAAATATATTGGTTTATATAGAAGCGTAAGGAGACTTAATAATGGATTCATATACAGCAGAGGACATTTTAATATGTAAAGATTATCAGGGCGAATGGGTGTTGAGCGACTTTGCCGATGGCACTGTCGCCGAACTTTCCGCCCCTAATGAAATAAGCCAAATGACTACAGGGTACAACGGCAATTCCCTCGGAGCGCATAACGAACCGGGAAGGCAGCGCGAATGCACTCTCCGTATTGTTAAAGGCAGTAACGATGACAAGCGGTTAAACAAGGCTTACAACATGTGGAAAAACAGAGACTTGCGATATAAGCCTCTAAATATGACTTTTACCAAAAATATCGCACATAATGACGGAAGTATTACAAAAGATACCGTGGAATGTTATTTTGGGCTTCCTGCAGGTCAGCCGACACAAATGACCGATGTTGCAGGTAATACGGACCAGGTTGTTTCTGTATATATGATTAGATTTGGCAATAGCAAAAGGTCAATGTAATGAGAAAATTTCAACTAAAAAGCGGTAAGATGATAGAGTTCTCTCTGGCTCCTATTGATAAAGCCCTTATGTTATATCGAGCAGTCGTGAGCGAATGCAGAGGTGCGGGGCTTGATTTAGAAATAACAGCAGAGATGACAATCGCGGACTTACTTTTAAAGAATACAGAAATTTTGCTAAAGGTTTTTGGTTCGGAGCTTGTTATGGAAGCTGTAAAAGAATGCTGCGATAAGGTTTTATACAACGGGCAGCGTTTTGATATGGATTTATTTGAAGATGAAGGCGCTCGAGCAGATTTCTTTGGGGTTATGATATTAGTTGCGCTGGAGAACTTAATCCCTTTTTTTCCGGAAGCCCGTATCATTTCAAGTCCAATCCTATCTCAATTCCTGAAATAGTATATCCGGAAGTTGAAATAACTCTTGACGCTTTTGAGATATGGGCAATGCGGCTGTCAAGGCAGGGGTATGGGGATATTTTGACCGTAAAAAGCCTTGATGTCGAAACGTTTATAAACC
This sequence comes from uncultured Muribaculaceae bacterium, assembly GCA_964446855.1. Taxonomy (GTDB): domain Bacteria; phylum Cyanobacteriota; class Vampirovibrionia; order Gastranaerophilales; family Gastranaerophilaceae; genus UBA1221. The sequence goes on along the minus strand of CAYUQM010000014.1, from coordinate 11,533 downwards.
TCATACATTATGAGAATTATCTGGATAGGTATCAACAGGTGTTGAGAGACCTTAATAAGAAAGGCTAAAATGGCAGAAGAACCAAAACAAAGCAAAGGCATAGGCGAGTTATTTGTAGAATTCGGTGCGAAAGGGCTGGGAACCCTTATGAAAGGGTTGCGAACTGTTTCCGCAGATTTTCTTTTAACAAAGAACGCTGCTGAGCAAGCCATTAAACCTATAATGAGCATGGGACAAAAAGCAACAGGAGCAGTAACTCACTGGAGCAAATTAAGTGCCACTATGGGGATGTCTATAAAAGAATTGCAGGACATTCAAATTTTCAGCAAATTAAACAATGTTGATTTCGATTCATATATAAACCAAATTAAAACAGTCCAGCAAAAATTAATAGATATACGTACAGGACAAAGTAATGATGTTCAAGGATTAACAATATTAGGTCTCACGCCATATGATTTTGACCCTCGTAAGCCTTTAGAGTTTTTGGATAAAGTAAAGCAAAGAGTTTTGCAAGTAGATGAGGTAACTGGAGCTGCCGCCTTACGTTGGTTGGGATTGGACGAAAATTTATTATACCTATGGGGGCAAGGGAATGATAAATTTAACGAACGTTTAAAATTAACCGATAGAGAACTTAAAAATCTGGAAGAACAGCAAAAAGGATGGAATATCCTGAGTGCAAGCTGGGAAAGTGCACAAACTAAATTCATGGCTAATCAAACATGGATTAATAAGTTATTGGAAAAAACAAGTGATTGGTTGCTTGCTGAACATCCTTTGATAGAAAATATTATTGATGTGTGTAAAGGTTTGGCTCCTGCAATAGAGCCTTGGGTGAATAAAATTATGGAAGGTTACCAGGGATTATTTCAATTTCTTAAGCTGAAACAGGAAGCAGACAAAGAAGAAAAACGTCTAAATGAAATTGAGGTTATAAAAAATCCTACAAATTTAACAATAGAACAAAGAGAAAGGTACAAAAAAGCAGTTAAACAACAGCATGAAGCTGTACAAAAAGAACGCGCTAAATATATAGAAAACGAAAATAATAAAAAAAATCAACAAGCTTTAAATGAATGGAAACAAGGTTTTAATTGGGTAAAAAATGCAGGAACCAATATTAAAAATCGTATGCAACAAGAAAATTATGACCCAATTACAGGTAAATATTTAGGACCTATTGACCAACAATATAATTTAAACCCATTACCGAATGTCCCGGCACCTGCTACCGCATCGAATAATATAGGAAATTATAATGTAGAGATTAAGCAGTATATTACCGGAGAGAATCCGCAACAAATTGCTTCTGCGTCTGGGAATAAGGTTCAAGATGTTTTAAACTCTTTAGAGTATCAAAATCAATGGAGTAGATAGATTAATATTTTGCTATTTTTTTAGTATATTCATAACCACAAATATTTACTCCGACAGGTTCCCAGGTTCAACCATTGGCAGGATATTTGCCCGCTAATTTATAACCATCGGGTGTAAATACACAGGTTGTTAACATAACACCCGGCTTATAAACGATATGGAGAATAGGTCTTAATCTTTCTAATTCCAGCATCAAATTTTTTGGTATATCTTGAGGGAAATTTCTTAAATAGTATAAATCCGGGGCAGTAGAATATATATAAACATCGACATCTTGAGGACCTTCAGGACCATCCGCTAATTCCGCTGCAATATATTCAGAATATTTAAGTACATTACTTGCTAATTGTGGATATTTATCTAAATCAATATTATAAGCAGATATATTGAATTTAGTATGATAATATATTTGTGATAAACCAATATCATCAACCACCATCCCAGCCCCCTCAGATACTGGTATATATACCCCTTTACCTTCTATATCTTGCTCATCAATACTTAATCTTTTTTCAGTTTTTGAAACTGCAACAGTACTTTGGGGAGCTTCTTGTTTTTCTTCAACAGCCGCTGGGGATGGTAGAGTAGAGAGGGAGTTCTCATATGGGTGTAGAGTACCTATAATAGAAAAAAGAAAAATTGTTAAGCATACTATTGTAAAAATTGTATCACTTTTATGACTCATGTTAATTCCTTTCTCCATGCTTTAATGTTATTCTCTCTTATCTTGGTTATTGTATTGGCCTGCGGAAAACCAAAAGATTATAAACTGCTGCTCTAGCTTTCTCCCCAAATAAAGCCCCTAAACATCCAGGTTCTTGAAATAATGTATAGTTATCAGATTTGTAGTATTCCCATCCTTCTTGAGCTTTTGAATTAATTATTTCTTTAACATATTCTGCTAGAGTTGCACCTAAACTTAAGCCAGGTTTACAGCTTAAATTCTGAGAAATAGGTATTGTTTCATATTCCCAATTATTCATAATTACTCCTTTCAGTCTTAATAAACCATGCTTTGATTTATATTTCAAGTCAAATGTTAAGAAATGTATGGTAAAAATAACCTATTGAAATTAACAGTACAATGTGATATAATAATTTATACAGGTATTTTTATGTGTCATATTATTAAACTTAACAAAAAAAATAAATTTGGAAACAGAACCATGAAATTGGTGGATAATGGAACTTGGGGGCTTTTTGTCGGTTTGTCAGATAAAGATGTCAAAATTAAATACGCTTTAAATACCGGGGATGAATATTACTTTTTAGATAAGGATGGCGGAGTTATTTCTGTAGATAGAAGTTTAATTAATTTCAAATGTCAAGATATTGCTAGATTTTCCGAAATAAATGTCTGTCATATTTACGAATAATGACTCTGTTCTCTGATGATACTTTATGGCTATTTTTATTAGCTTCTTCGGGAATTCCTGAACCCCGTCATATTTATGATATTACAAATGGAGTATGTCAATTAGAAAAAAAGGGAATTAAACCGGAAAATATTCGTCTGCTTATAGATGGAGATAATTATACAATATCTAAATATTTAGATTTGCATATAAGGAGTTCTTCTTATATTGTAAGTAATTCTTCGAGCTTAAAGGATATTGTTAAGAATTCTTCATATAAGAATATTGTAGTTTTTGTAACCGGGCATGGTGGTTTTGAGGATGGAATAGACGCGCCGTCACCAATTCGACCTTATGACTTATTAGATCGCTTAAGATGCAATGAAGTTACTGAAAATATTGTTATTTATTTGGGACAATGTTATGCTGGTGTTTTTAACTATGTAGATGTATCAAATGCTCCTAGGACAGTTATTGTGGGGGCAACTAATTTATACCCAAGTATTAGTTGTCCCGCCGAGGATTGTGGTTGGAGTGCTAATTTATTTCTATATAATTTGTTCAAGTGGATTTCAAATCCTATTGATATTGATGGGGATGGAAAATTTACAGTTATGGACTCATATAAATATGCAGCCGCAGAAACAAATAATTACTGCTATAAATACAAAGGGATAACTCTTCAAAGTATTTTAGAGATATTAGATGAACAAAAAAAGTTGCGTAAAAATGATAATACTATTGAAAATTGCTTAAGATTAAAGGAACTTGAAAATATTTTATTAGAGCAGCAAAGCATTCATTACAACACGCAAGAGCCTTGGATATTAAACGCGAATCCTGCACAAAAAATTGAGTTTTGAGCCAATGCGCTATAATATCTTTTATGGCAAGTGTTTCGAATAACTTTATAAATACTCTAAATAAAACCTTAGGAACTCAGAACCCTAAGGATGTTGCCAATTCTGTTTTGAAAGAAAATGTTTCAATCGGCGAGGCTATTGTAAATGTTCTTGGTGCCACAGGGATAGCAGGCTTTAAGTTTAATATTCCAAAAAGTGAATTGGTTAAAATGCAATCTGATATTACCGACCACTACACGGATGCAAACCGTCCAATTCAGGACCATATAGCCCTAAGTCCTATTATTATTACCTTAAATGGGTTGCATGGTGAATATTTTCATAGTGTTAATCCGATAGAAGATACTCTTGCAAAGGTCGTCCCTACAATGCGTTTAGTTGCAGAGTTTTTGCCTAAAATCTCTCCAGTAACTCAAAAAATCAAAACTGATTATATAAATAAAACTAAAGAAATGGCGACAAAATATAATGTTTCCGACCCTAAAAATTTAGAAAATATAGATAAATTTCAAGCTGCAAAAGAAGTCACATTATTAAACGGAATGGATTTATTTAAGCTTTTTCAAGAATTATATAAGTTAAAATCAGCACAAACCCGAGCTTTTTTATTTTTTGAAGCTCTATGGCAGTCTAAAACCAGATTTACCGTAGAAACTACTTGGAAACGGTATAACAACATGGTGATTGAAAATTTACAGCCGCTTAGAGATGAAAATGCGGATATAACTGATTTTACAGTTACTTTTAAACAAATAAATTACGCGGTTACACAAGTGACATCAGCAAAAGATGCAGTCGGACGACTAAGTGATATGCTTTCAAAAACAAGTGTTAAAGGAGTAGATAAAGGTAAAAAGGTGGATACAATCTAATGTATGAATTGACTCAATTGGGGAATGAACCTAAGCAGCAGCTTGAAATGATATTGGCAAACCAAGAGCAGGTAAGGCTTTATTTTGAATACAAAGCAAACCAGCTGGGCTGGTTCTTTTCCTTTGAATACGACAATGAAAAATATCAGAATATCAGATTGACTACATCTTACAATACTTTAAGAGCATATCGTAACTGGCTGCCCTTCGGGTTGCGATGCGATACGACTGACGATGAGGAACCTATGTATATTGATGATTTTTTAATAGGTTATGCAAAGGTTTATCTACTTACAAAACAAGATGTACAAGCAATTGAAGGTAACTATTACAAGAAAGTGGAATAATGGAAAAATTCGGGCGAAACTATACAATTAAATTTGAAATTGGTCATCGCGCTACTGATATTACGACTTTAATCCCCGAAGAAATAATTGAGGTTAGTTATCCTTTTACTTTAAACTTTAAAGTTTCTAACGGGGTGAACTTAAGTAATGCAGGGCAATGCAGTCTTCAAATATTAAACCTCAATGAAGAAATCCAAAAAAAACTCTGGAAAGATAATTATAATAACCAAAAGTATATTTTAATGGAATTTCGGGCAGGTTATCAGGATGTAATGCCTGTCTTATTTTTCGGGTTTGTAACTCAATGCTATTCTTACCGCGAAAGCGGCGGGGTCGATTTTATTACTGAAATTCAAGCGGATAATAATAGTTTAATTTCAATGTATGGGTTTGCAAACGTAACCATGAGTAAAGATACAAAAGCCTATGATGTTATTCAGACTTTGATGCAAAAAAGTGCAGGCTACAGCCCCGGTTATATCACACAAACTATTAAACCCCTTCGGCGAAATCAAACATTCATCGGTCAAACCCTGGATTTACTAAAAAGAGAATATGAAGATAAGCAAATTTTCATAGATAACAATGAGCTCAATATTTTAGATGAAAACGATGTTGTCCCGGGTGATTTGCTTGTAATAACTCCTGAAAGCGGTTTACTTGGTAGTCCGCGTCGGGCTGAAAGGTTCTTAAGTATAAAAATGCTTTTTGAGCCAAGACTTAAGTTGGCGCAAGCAATTGAACTAAGAAGCGAGAGCCTTAATTGGTTTAATCAGATTTATAAAATTGTGGCAATAGAACATTCGGGTACAATCAGTCCCGTAGTATGTGGCAGCGTATTAACACAAGTTACGTTAAGTCTGGGAGAAGACCCTTATAATGAATTAAAAAAATCTACGGGAAATTATTACAGCGGCACGCAAACCCAAGGTAAATGGCTCAAACCTGCGCAAGGACAAATTACCAGCAAGTTTGGAAGACGTGCCCAACCGATTAAAGGTGCAAGTGTTGACCATAGAGGGATTGATATTGGTGCTCAATGGGGCACACCTGTCATTGCTCCCGCAAACGGTAAAGTTATATTTGAGGGAGCTCAAGGTGGTTACGGTTATTGTATTCAATTAGACCATGGCACTATTAACGGTAAAAAGGTTACAAGTTTTTATGCACATTTAAGTCAACGCAATGTAAACATTTATCAAAATGTCAGTCAGGGTGAAGTTATCGCGTTATCAGGAGGACGTCAAGGAGCAATCGGGGCTGGGGTTTCTACCGGACCTCATTTGCATTTTGAAGTAAGAGAAGGTGACAACCCAGTTAATCCATTAACATATATAGGAAATTACTAAAATGACAAACAGCAGCAAACTATTAAAATATCAACCCGGTTTTGCAGATATATTAGATTTGATAAAAACAAATTTAATGTCAAATATAAACTGTCACAATATCGGACGGATACTGGAATTCGACCCTGTAACCCAAACGTGTACCGTAGAGTTACAACAAATTAAAGAGTATAATACAACTTATTTTATGCCGGTACCGATTACCGATGTCCCTTTAATCATCTACGGCGCGGGTGGCGGGCATATTACATTGCCTGACCCTACAGGGTCAATATGTTTATTGCTATTTATGGACAGGAATATTGACGCGTTTTTGGAAACCGGAGAGATGTATACTCCTTCAACTACCAGGATGCATGATTTCACAGACTGCATCGCATTAACAACCTTTAAAACCCTTGCTAATCCTATTGCCGATTACGACATGGATTCTGTCACTATCGGATATCAGAATTCTACAATTAAGGTTAAGGATGAAGTGAAGATTAACGCGAAAAATGATATTACATTCACATCAGTTACAAAAGAAATTCTTGATGCGCCCATGATTGAAACAACGGGAAATTTTAGCGTTGCCACGGGTTACAGCGGGGTTATCCCTTGCGGCGGGGTGTTAATTCAGGTTACTAACGGAATAATTACGGGGGTTTCATAAAATGGCGGTTTTTAATACAGAAATTATTGACAAAATGAATGACCAAATCCAAGGGGTTCTGTCTTTTGCGGATAATTGGACGGAAGCTATAAACGAAGGTTTGGCAAGAACCAACGAACAGGCGCAAGACTATGTTGACCAAAAAGGTGCTGAACTTGGTGCAAAAATAAGCGAAAAAGGAAACGAGATTAGAGATAAGGCTGTTGAAATTTTCTCCGCGCAGTACCAATCAGCGTTAGAAAAAATTAAACCGCTGCAACCGCTTGTTAATGCTAATGTCACCCCCGATAGTGTAGTAGATATCGTTAAAACCATGTTAAGTATTATGATTGCGCCTTACCAGCCTGCAATTGATTTTACGGTTGAACTTGTGCCAAAAGTTTTGGAACTTTCGAACAACATATTAACCCTTGCCGCATATCGACCAGATTTACAGCTTCCTGAGGGGGTTAATCCGCCCGAGATTCCGATTGACATAAAACCGATTACCATAGCAGATATTACAGGGGGTGAAAGCTGATGACGTTTAGAAATCTTGATAGTAATCACGATTGGACTTACGGGTGCGGACGAAATAATTATGTAACCCAAAATCGGGAAATAGCATTAAATATAAAAACCCGTCTTTTGTCGTTTCTTGGAGATTGCTTTTTCGCGACAGATGAGGGAATTGATTGGTTTAATCTTCTTGACTATCGGTATCAAGACAGGCTTGAAAATTCTGTTCAGGAAACTATTGTGCAAACTCCGGGGGTTACAGGGGTTAACAGTGTTGATGTTATAACCACCCCCGACAGACGAATTCGTATTGCTTATGACATACAAACAATCTATTCCGGTTCTTATAGTGACGAAGTTGTACCGTTAAATGGACAAACTTAATTTTTTATATTACTATAAATCTTACAGGGTAAAAATAGCTCTTTTCAAAACGGAACCGAACCAGCAATTTTATTAGTGACCTCGGGTTGGTTCCCGACTAGAAAGGGGGCAGATATGAACGATTTCAATTTGGCATTATTTCTAATCTTTTTGATTTTGTGCATATTAAAAAACGGCTCCTATTTGAGAAAATAAGAACCGTGTGACCTCTAAAGGGCTATTGGCTGGTCTGGAAAACCGCCACCCTGTGAATATATTATTTACTATTTCCCCTATTTTGTCAAGTCTGTTAAACTTAATTTCAAACAAATTGGTAAAATTGTCATAGGAGAAAATACCCTATGGCAGAACAAAATTACATCGGCATAAACGGACTTGTCACACAATCTCTTGATGAGATTAGGGAAGACTTAATTAATAAATTTAAGGAAATTTACGGGCAAGATATAAATATTGAGCAGAACAGCCCTGATGGGCAGCTTCTTAATATCTGGGCGCAAGAAAAAAAAGATATGCTGGATTTATTTACCCAGTATTATAACAATCTTGACCCTGACAGAGTTATCGGTATTCCCCAGCAGATTTTGTATAAGCTTAACGGACTTATTATTCAGGCTTATACTTACAGCTACGTTTATGTTAATGTCACGGTTACGGAAGACGTTACCCTTCAAGGACTTGATGATAATATCGAAAATTCAGACGGGACAGGTTATACCGTGAGGGATGAAAACGGCAACCGCTGGATTTTAGCTAATACACAAAATCTTTCGCAGGGCACTCATCTTTTAAATTTCCGAGCCGGGGATTTGGGTAGCATTACGGCTTTGCCTAATACTATAAACGTTATGGAAACGATTCTGAAAGGGGTATCTGCGGTAAATAATCCCGCGAATAATTATATTACGGGTAATACGGGGGAAAGCCCGGCACAATTTCGCAGACGCAGAAATCAGGCGATGGCAGTACCTTCCCAAGGCTTTGATGAAAGTACACAATCTCAAATGTTAAACCTATCAAATGTCACCCAATGCAAGGTTTATGATAACCGCACGGATGAAGTCGTTAATGGTATTCCTGCGCACGGGATTTGGGTAATAGTTGAGGGTGGAACCCCCGCCGATATCGGACGGGTTATTTATAATAACTTGCCGCCTGGTATCCCGATGAAAGGGAACCAGACGGTTTTGGTTCCGAAAATAAACGGCGATGTAGAAACCGTTTATTATGATTTGCCTGTCCCGACTCCACTATATGTACGTGCTACTATCCGCAATTTCAGCGATACTTCCATTGATACAGATTACATAAAGCAGCAACTGACAGAGCTTATTTATAATATTGGTGAACGAGCAGAAACCTCTACAATTACGGGTAATATTAAAGAAGCGCTTGGTGAGAGTGGTAACCCTTACAATGTTGAAATTTCTGTGGATAACACTAATTGGGAGGAGGATTTAGTTCCTGAAGGACTGGATGAATTCTTTACGATTACAGCGGATAATATTAATTTGACGGTGACAGATGGCTAGTAGCGAAGTCTTAACACAATATTTACAAGATAGAGAAGATGTAAAAAACTATTATGCGGACCTGCTTATATTGCAGTACCGTTCAAAACCACATGCACGTGAAACTGTAAAACTTACGGCAGATATTTATCTTGCTGACGGACTTCTCTTTCAACTCCAAGATATTTTAGATATAGATACTGCGCAAGGTGCGCAGTTGGATATTATCGGCAAAATTCTTGACTGCCCGCGTATTGTTCAAGGCATTTATAACGATTTAAAATTCTTTCAATTTCATATAGACGAAAATTCTCTTGGGTTTTCAACCATCGGGAATCAAACAGACGCAGTATTTAGAACAATTGAGAATTACAATAAAAGCGAATATTCCTTACCTGATGAGGATTACAAATTTTTATTAAAATTCAAGGCTGCCGTAAATGTTATGAGAGGCTCTATCGCTGGTATTGATGCCGCCTTGTGGAATAGTTTTAACGGGGATGTTCTTCTTAAAAACAATCAGGATTTAACCATAACTTATATCATTTCTGCTGAGCATACTTTGGCAGTTTTAGCGGCAAGAAATCTTAAATACTACCGAGCACCTGAAGGAATTGGTTCAAATTACGTTTTAATGGTTCCGAACCCTTCCAAAATTTTTGGTTTCAACCGCAAGGGTATAATTAATAAAACAATAGTAGGATTTTCTACTAAAAATAAAACTCAAAAAGGAACTTTTTTAACAAAGCAAAACTTAGTAAGTCTTGTAACAGGATAACAAAAGGATAAACAAGTGGCAAAAATACCAAGAACTAAACAAGAAATATTCGGACAAAATGCAGGGAGCAGACAAATTACCGCCTTTGGAACAGCTAAAAGCGAAAATCCTGTATATACAACAGATGTTGCGGCTATTCAGAACGATAATTATATGTATGGTTGGCAGCCCGCGCTTCTTCCGGATAAAGCCCCATATGAAGAGGATATGAACGCGTTATTTTATGCTATCACAACTCAGCTGGCATATCTGTATCAGGAGGGAATCCCAGAGTATGATCCGAATACAGAATATAGTAACACGGCTTATGTAAAATCTGTTGATGGTTTAACTATTTATCGCTCATTAGTTCCGCAAAATCTCGGTAATCCTTTAAACAACCCGACATATTGGCAAGTGTTTTTAAGCTCAGAAAGTTTTGATAGTGTAACTCAAGAAATTGAGGATTTAAAAAGTTATATTGATTCACAAAATGCAGCAACTAAAGTATATATTGATACACAAATAGCTGCTCTTAAAAATTTAATAAATAGCTCCTCAGCTCAAATATTCTATGCTAATGGTGCGACAGCTTGTAAGATTGGTAATTTTATAATCCAATGGGGGCAAGTAACTCTAGCGTCTGGACAAGCTCAAGAAGTTGCTTTAGTTATCCCATTTAGTAACACAAATTATAAAGTTAGTACTCAGATGATGAATGAGGGTATTAGGAATGCATATTCTAATACTCAAGTTGCAATTATCGGAAATACAACATATTTTACTGTGGCACCAAATTTCGTAGAACAAAGATTAATTAACTGGATTGCTGTAGGTACGTAATTATATAACCGAAATAAAGGAATAAATAATGGCAGAAAGAATTCAAAGGCAAACACAAAAGATATTTGGCGGGAAAGCGAACACAGATGAGTTGGCTGTTTTTGGCAGCATGAATACCGGTACCCCTATTTATACTGATAACATTGAAACATTACAATCCAATGCTTATGAAGAAGGCTGGAGCTCTGCAGTTGCAGCAAACGAAGCCCCTTGGCTTGAAGAACTAAATGGAGTTCAATACGGGTTAAGTAAGCAACTTTCCTACCAGTTCCAGGAAGGGGTTCCTGAATGGGACGCAAATACGACTTATTTTAAAGGAAGTATTGCAAAGAGTTCTGATGGAACGGGTACATTGTATACCTCTTCTACAGATAATAATTTAGGTAATCCTCTTACCGATACGGAGAATTGGACAAGTTTGCAAGGTACAGGCTCTGGCGCTCCAATCGGCTCAATATTCCCGACATTCTGCTCGGATACGTATGTTCCTGCCAATTGCTTGCCTTGTAACGGTTCAGAATATAGTTCGGAACAATTCGAGTCATTTTATACAAACTATCTGGTATCAGGTAAACTTTTAACTTGCACATACGAAGAGTACTCAGCAGCAATAGAAACTTACGGAAAATGCGCAAAGTTCGCGTTAGATACAACAGACGGAACCTTTAAGACTCCGTATCTGCCGAACGGAAGCTTTATCCAGCAGGCTATGAGCAATA
>CAYUQM010000013.1:0-44822 GCA_964446855.1 uncultured Muribaculaceae bacterium | reverse complement strand
AAGCTTCCGCCAAGCTCAACGCCGATAACATCACTGTTTGTGTATAATCTGAACTTACCCGGAACATTGCAGGCATGCTGAACAAATTCCGCAGCCTTCATATCATCACTCGCAACAGACGCTGCAGTAGGTTTTCCTGCAAGAACCTCTTTTGCTAGTGTAGGACCTGAAAGGATAACAAGCTTTTGGTCAGGCAAAACATCTTTTATAACCTCAGACATTCTGAGAAGTGACGGCAATTCAATACCTTTAGAAGCATTAACAAGAATTTGTTCTGACTTAATCCCTGCTTTTTTAAGGTTTTCGCAAACATCTCTTGTTCCTGATGTTGCAACAACAGAGAGAATAATGTCAGCCCCGCTTATTGCAGAAGATAAGTCTGATGTGATTTCAACTTTATTATCAAGCTGAACTTCAAGCGGTTTTGAGGTGTGCTTATTTTTAACTAAATCCTCCGTAAGGTCGCATTCTCGCCCCCAAACAGTTATATCTTCAAAATTATCCGTCAAAAGCCAAGCTAAAGTAAGTCCCCAGCATCCTGCACCTAAAACTGTCAATTTCATATTATTATCTCTCCCTATACAGCCTGTTTTGAGTTCAGAAGTTTTCTCAAAACTCCGCCGTGTTTTCTCAATTCATTACGTGACGTTTCTATATCTGATTTCATTATAATAGAAACAATTGCTGTTTTAATATCCCATTCAGACTTTAACAAAGCCGCAAGAGCTTCGCTGTGAGTAACATTAGCAATCTGAGCAACAATTCTGATTGCTCTGTCTTTTAGTTTTTCGTTAACAGCCTGCAAGTCTATCATAAAATTCTCATAAGTTTTACCGATTTTAATCATAGAGCCGGTTGTTAACATGTTTAAAATCATTTTTTGAGCTGTACCTGCTTTTAATCGGCTGGAACCTGCAATAACTTCAGGTCCTACCTCTGCGCAAATAGTAAGCCCTGCCTCTTCTGCAATTCTTGCTTTATGGTTGCAGGTAATAGCAATAGTCTTACAATTCGCATCATCAGCCTGAGCAAGGACACCCAACAAATATTTAGGGTTTCCGCTTGCGGAAATTACAACCGCAACATCTTTATCTGTCAGAACTTTTGCATCTTCTCGACCTAATTCGAAATTATCTTCCGCCCCTTCGACAGATTTTCTCATAGCAATATCACCGCCTGCAATAAAGCCCTGCACCATAGTTGACGGAACACTGAAAGTCGGAGGACACTCAGAAGCATCTAAAATACCAAGTCTACCGGAGGTTCCGGCTCCGAAATAGAACAATCTGCCACCTTTTAAGAATTGCCTTGCAATCAAATCTATCGCAGTCGCAATATCCTCACTCGCATCTTCAACGGCAAGAGCCACGAGCTTATCTTCGTCATTCATTTTCTTGACAATCTCTATTGTCGAAAGAATATCAATATCCTTCGTATTCTCGTTTCTGAACTCTGTAATAATATCGCTCATGCCCGCACCTCCTTATCTCCTAAATATCATTAATATGCAGTTGTAAACTATAATTTCATTAAATTAGCCATTTCAATAGCAGCCTTAGCGGCCTCTGAGCCCTTATTACCAGCCTTAGTTCCTGCTCTTTCGATAGCCTGCTCAATATTTTCTGTCGTAAGCACCCCAAAAATAACAGGGAGTTCACACTGCAACCCGACCTGAGCGATACCTTTAGATAACTCAGCACTTACGTAATCAAAATGAGCAGTAGCCCCTTTAATGATTGCGCCTAAGGTAATGATTGCGTTATATCTGCCTGTTTTCGCAAATTTCAAAGCTGCAAGCGGAATTTCAAATGCACCCGGAACTTTTACAACATCAATATTGTCAGGGTTTACGCCATGACGTCTTAATTCGTCAATAGCCCCTGACAATAGTTTGGAACCAATAAAATCATTAAATCTTGAAATTACTATACAAAATTTTTCATCACTTGCTACGAGCTGACCTTCATAAGTTTTCATATATATTTTCTCCACACATCCTATAATCTGTTCTCATTTTACTACATAGAGAACTATTTTACAAGAAGTGGAGCAAAAATCTTATAAAAAATATATATAGAGGTAAGAATCAATAAAATTCCGCTGATTTTAAGCAGCCAATCTGAAATTTTATAAAAATTCTTTGAAGTTTTAAGCTTTGAGGTTAAAACACCCGCAAAAACAAGAATAAAGCCCTGCCCCAAAGAGAACAGGAACAACAATATAACCGATTGAGTTAAACTTGCGGACAACGAAGCAAAAGCCATTATCGCGGCTAATATCGGGGTTGAACAAGGGGTTCCCGCAAGAGCTACAACACCACCAAGTAAAACAGGATACAAAAAAGTGTTAGTACCGTCATTTTTAGGTAACTCTTTTATAAAAACAGGAAGCTCAAAGTCCAAAATCCCGACAAGTTTCAACCCCATTAACAAAACAATGCTCGCAATAATTACACTGAAGTACCCTCCGGCAAATGAAACAAAAACTTTACCGGTTACGGCACAGATAATACCGATTACGGAAAAAACTATTGCCGAACCCATTATAAAAAACAGAAGCTGCATAAAAGTTTTCCCAGGCTTAGCATCGGAATACCCGCCCACATAGCCTACAATTATCGGCAGCATAGCAAGCGAGCAGGGTGATAGCGAAGCAATCAAACCGCCTAAAAATGATAAACCGTATAGCAGCGGCATATTTCCGCCCGTAGTAAACAAATCAACATAATTTGTCATGTTATTTTAATCCTTTTAAATAACCTTCTAAAACATCTTTATCAACTGCACCTTCGATACGTCGAACTTGTTCGCCCTGTGAATCTTTTAAAATTATAGTCGGAACTAAAGTAACATTATACTTTTTAATCCATTCTTGAGTATCCGGTTTATTATCTTGAACATGTATTTCTGTCAATTCGATTTTATCCTTATAGGCAGGATAAACTTCTTTCATAATTTTATTCATAGTCTGACAATCCAAGCACATTGCTGAAGTAAATTTAATAATCTGAGGCTTGGTAGTTTTGGCGTTTACGCTCATAGAATTATCGTTGCTGCCTGAACTCAAAAGCATATATGCAAAAATCGGTAGAATAAGTACAAGTAGTACTATAATAATATTTTTTTTCATAATTTTTCTCCCTTATCTGAAAACAATATTATCATAAACGAAAAGTTTTTGAATGCAATTACTCATCTGGAGAAGTTCCGGTATAAAACAATCTGTTATGTTTGATAAAGTATGGATAGGTTGTTTTATGTAAATGTTAACAGTATTCAGTTTCCATTTTCTTGAAAATTTGCATAGATATTATTCCGAATAAGTAGTCTTTTCGTTTTTTTAGTTTAAAACCTTCGGCTTCAAATTGTTTTATAAGGTTTTCCGGAGTGAAAAATTCTCTTTTAGATTTTACAAGATATTCATAAGGAATCTGTTTTCCGTAAAACAAATAAATAATTTTTTCAACAAAAAAGTCGAAAATTTTTGATAAAAAGTTTTTGCTCCCAAAATCAAGATGCATAAGCTCTCCACCATCTTCAAGCACACGAAAACTTTCTTGGATTGCTTTTTTGTAGTCTTCGATATTTCTTAATCCGAAACTCATTGTTACGATGTCAAAACTGTTGCTTGAAAACGGGAGGTTTGTGCAGTCGCCTTCAAGAAAGGTTATTTTAGGGAATTTTTTTCTTGCAATTTCAATCATTTCCGTCGAAAAATCTATCCCCGTAATGCTGAGGTAGTCGCTTTTTTTTGAAAGAAATCCCGCAATATCTCCTGTGCCTGTGCATTCGTCAAGAATTCGCATATTATCTTTTATTGTCAGGTTCTCTAGAACAAGCTTTTTTATAAATCTGTGCAGCCCGAACGAGATTAAGTTGTTGTTAAAATCATATTTTGATGCGATTTTGTTGAATAAGTTTTTTATTTCTTCAGGATTTTTTGATACTGTCATAATTTGTAACCTTTTTGCCTAACCTTGATATTAGCATATAATAAATGTTATGAGAATAGCTTTTGTACCAATAGACAACCGGCCTGTTTGTTATCAGCTTCCAAAAATGATTGCTGAGACGGACAAGGATATAGAATTTTTTATTCCGCCGAGAGAACTTTTGGGCGGGCTTAACTCATATGCAGATAGTGGTGCTTTAATCGATTGGTTGAAATCTCTTCCGACTGTGGATACTCTGATATTGCCTTTGGATACTGTTGCGTACGGCGGGTTGATATCTTCGCGAAGATGTCCCGAGTCATTTGAGGAAATTAAGGCACGGATTGAAGAATTAAAGTTAATATTGAAAGAAAAACAGGCTAAAATCTATGCTTTTTCTTCGATAATGCGGATTTCTAATAATAATGTTAATCAGGAAGAGAAAGAGTATTGGAATTTGTATGGCGAAAAAATTTTTAAATACTCTTATGAGCTGCATAAATTCGGATATGCGCAAACCGATGTTCCTGATGAAATTTTGGAAGATTATACCGAAACTCGCAGACGGAACTTTGAGATTAATAAACTCTATCTTGGCTGGTTGCGTGAAGGGCTTTTTGAAACTCTTATTTTTTCAAAAGATGATTGTGCCGAGTATGGGCTGAATGTTATGGAAGCGCAGGAGCTGGAGCGTTTAGGTGGTTATACTAAAACCGGAGCTGATGAAATCCCGCTTACCCTTCTTGCCCGTTCGCTTGGCAGAAATATTAAGGTCGCAGTTAAATACTCTGAACCCGACGAAAAGCATTTAATGTCAAATTACGAAGATGTTTCTATTGAAAAATCCGTTCTGGGTCAGCTGGAACTTGCAGGAATTGAGGTTAGGAATGAGGAAGATGCTGATGTTATTTTATATGTAAATAATTTCAAGAAACATCAGGGTGAAATCGTTATGAAACGTGATACGGAAAGTTATGCCGCTGATTGGCTCAGACCCGAAAAGCCTTATGTGATTGCAGACGTGAGGTTTGCTAACGGTGCGGATAACGTTTTTGTTGAGCAGATTCTTGAAAAAGGTTTTGGTGAAGAGTTTTTAGGTTATTCCGCGTGGAATACTTCTGCAAATTCTCTAGGAAGCTTAATTTGCGCGATGAAATTTGCGTTTAAAAACAACAGGTCGCCTGAGTTTTTGAGACTTCAAGCCGTTAGGTTTTTGGATGATTGGGCTTATCAGGCAAATGTCAGACAGCAGCTTTTAAGCCCTGATGAACAGCTTATTAAAGAAAAAATGATACCTTTTGAGCGGAAAATTAAGGATGTGCTTGGACTAGATTTTTCCGTGACTTATAGCTTCCCTTGGGATAGATTGTTTGAGGTGGAAATTGAACTTAATTGAGATAATTTTATTGGCTATAGCATTAGGCGTTGATTGTCTTGTGTTATCTTTTTCGCAAGGGCTAGTTTTTAATGCAAACAGAACTAAGAATTCCATATTGTTGGCTTTAACTATGGGATTATTTCAGGGTGGCATGCCTATAATTGGTTATTTTGCGGCTCATATTGTTAGTGACTACGTTGAAACTTTTGCAAATTGGATTATTTTTACAATCTTTTTGGTACTTGGGATTAAATTTGTTCATGAAGCTTTTCAATCCCAAAATGAAGATGACAATGTTTGCTGCATAGATTTTCGATGTTTGATTTCCATGGGGATAGCAACCAGTATTGATGCGATGGGGGCCGGAGTTGGGCTTAGGTTTTCTGACACAAATTTGATTTTATCTATGTTTATAATAGGTTTAGTGTCTTTTATTATGTCTTTAGTCGGGTTTTGGGCTGGAAATCAATTCAAGCATCTGCCTTCAAAATACCTTGAAATTTTTGGTGGCTTAATATTAATAGGGTTGGCTTTAAAGGCTGTAATGTAATAAAAAAGAAGCTATTTAATAGCTTCTTTTTTTCTGTTTTAGGTTTTAATTTTAGTTAAAATATTTGCTTGCGTCGACTCTTTCTCTTTCAGCTTCTGTTGCTTCAATAAATGGCATTGCTTTGATATTGAAAAGTAATGCAACAAATGAGCTTGGGAAAATTTCAACCGCATTATTTAATTCTTTTACTGCTGAGTTGTAAAATCTTCTTGCCGCTGCAATATGTTCTTCTTGTTCATTGTATGTTTGCATAGCTTGAATCATCGTTTGATCAGATTTTAGGTTAGGGTAATTTTCAACAGCAACCATTAATTGACCCATCATTGTTTTTATTTCACTGTCAATTTTAATTTTTTCTTCAGCCTTGTTCATATCGGCAGGTAATTTGGTCGCTTCGGTGCGAAGTTTTGTGATGTTTGTTAAGAGTTCTCTTTCGTGTTCCATGAACTTGTT
Source organism: uncultured Muribaculaceae bacterium (assembly GCA_964446855.1). Classification (GTDB taxonomy): domain Bacteria; phylum Cyanobacteriota; class Vampirovibrionia; order Gastranaerophilales; family Gastranaerophilaceae; genus UBA1221. The sequence continues at coordinate 38,510 of CAYUQM010000013.1, read as the reverse complement.
AGCTATAAAGAGAATATTTGGTATTAAATCGTAACGTTTTTTTAATTGGACATCCATGCCTGAAAAAGCTTCTCTTACATTATTCTTCTTTTTGATTAAAGAAACATAAATTAGATATAAAATAATTAATAAAGTTGCAACAACAATACTTGTTCCTGACAATGCCCCTTGGAGGGTTGGTAGAAATACTTTTTCCATACTATAAACTCTCTTTCTTTTTTATATACACCTAAAATTTTATATGACAGGAACTCTTTTTTACACCTCCATATATATGAAAAATATTGCTTTTGACTATAGAGTTTTGTCATGTTAGTATGGTTGTATTAAAGGATTCGTAGAGGGGGATTATTTTTATGAAAAAGGTTTTATTAGTTATGGTTTTAACATTATGTGTTTTGCCGGTTTACGCAGAGGAAGTTTCTGTGCAAGGTGCAGAAAGTTCAAAGTTTTTTAATTCATCTAAAGATTCAAGATTTAAATATGAATTACCTTCTACTATGTCTTTTCCTATAAAAAGAGATTCAAAACAAAAAATTCAATCCGATAATGATGAAATCACATTGGATGAATCGGATTTCAGACCGGTAAGAAAGGTTATTAAAAGAATAGAAGATGTTCCGGCAGATGAAGCTCCTGCTTTGAATCATAAAGATGCCCCAATGAATTATGAAAGCTTTCCGAAGTTCTACGATAACAACAATATGCTTCAACAGCAGTTTATGCCTATGTTTTAATGTTAACAAATCTTAACTTGACCGTATTCTGTAAGCAAATAAAAATATTTTTTGAACTTTATATTTATGTGTAGAATATGAAAGGTATACCTTTAATGAATAGGATTCCATCTTTTAAAGCAAGTTTGCTTCAAAATCCAGATAATAAGCCTGTTGCGCCTACAGTTGAAGAAATTTTAGGAGATTCCGGTGCTGTTGAAAATACTGCACCTCCTCAATCATATAAATCCGGCGGAACAACTATCCGTATTGTTAGTGGTGCAGTAGCGCTGACAGCTCTGGGGGTTTTGGGACGCCGTGGTACTTTTGGAAAGTCTGTACAAAAGTTTTTAGGGGGTACCCCTAAATTATCAGCAGAGCAAATTCAAGAACAAATTGCATCAAAGATAAGTGATTATATTGCAAGAACTGAAAATACACAATTTACAATTAAAGCTTTAGCCAATGGGAAAACTACGGCTACAAGAGTTTTGGCTAATGGTGAAAAGGAAATTGTTTTATTTAATCAAAACGCTGGAACTCCGGAATTTAGGGTTGTATTTGGTAAACCGTCAGGAGATAAAGCTTTAAGCTATACAACATATAAAGGTGCGGATATTTTGGATGATGGTTTTGATACTGTGAATAATTTCTACAAAAAGTATTCCAGAGATGCTATTAGTCGCAAGCACATATTCGGTCCGAAACAGAATAAAGCAACAATCGTTTACGGTGAACAAGTTCGTGGTGACGGTACAACAGAAGTTCTAAGACATGCAACGTACTATAGAAATGGCGATATTAATACTATCGTTGAACAAGACTCACGTTCAGGCTTGAAAATCGTTCGCGATATGCTTTACGGTAAAGACGAGAAAATAAAAGGTTTAGACGTAATTTCAAGCGATGGAACGGTTATTAGAAAACTTAAGGGGGCTAATCCGATTCTTGTTCAAGAACCAAATCGTCCAAGTTCTCGTTGGCAAAGCTTTTTGGAATTCTTTTCTTTACAAAAGCGTAATATAATTGAATAATCAGTATCCCTAACAAACAAAAAAATAACCCCTAAAGGGTTATTTTTGTTATAACCGGACTCCTTTAGTGAATAGTCCAAGTTCTCTTTTTTGGGGGGGCTTTTTCTTATTAGCAAAGAAAAAGAGAAACTGGGTCCGGTGGGACGTCTTGCTCGGTCGCGTTTAACGTGCCTACGTGTCCGAAACTAAGTCCTTCGGACAGATTGTTGTCGTTTCGGACACTGCGCACTCAGCTCCCTCGCGCTCGAACTCAAGGCAAAGCTCTGCTTTGCGGGTTCTCGTCCATGTAAAACTTAAACAAAAAAATAACCCTAAAGGGTTATTTTTGTCATAACCGGACCTCTTTAGTGAATAGTCCAAGTTCTCTTTTTTGGGGTTTCTTTTTCTTTTTAGCAAAGAAAAAGAAACTGGGTCCGGTGGGACTCGAACCCACGACCAATTGATTAAGAGTCAACTGCTCTACCAACTGAGCTACAAACCCAAACGTTGTTTGCACAATTCTAATTTATCACTAACACGTATAAAAATCAAGAGATTTTTTACGCGTCAATAATTCCGCCGCCTAACACGATATCACCGTCGTAAAACACTACAGATTGCCCTATAGCGATAGATTTTTGCATATCCTCAAACTTAACCAGAACGTTACCGTTTTCAAGCGGAGTAACCGTAACAGGTGTAGGCTGCTGTGTTGAACGGATTTTTGCCGTGCAAGTTCTTTCCTCTTTTAAGTAATCGAACGGAATCCAGTTTAATTTTGTAGCAACCAAACTGTCTTTCATTGTATCGTCTTTAAACCCTACAACAACCTCATTAGTGTCTTTTCTCAGAGATAAAACATACAGCGGTTCAGCAGCTGAAATACCGAGCCCTTTTCTCTGTCCGATTGTGTAATTCCAGATACCTTCGTGTGAACCGAGAATATTTCCCTCTTTATCTACAATATTTCCGCGTTTCGGTTGAACTTCCAACAGTTCGTTATAATCGCCTTCATAAAAATCCTGACTGTCAGGTTTGTCAAAAACTTTTACTCCGTTTTTTTCTGCAATCTCACGGATTTGTTCTTTGTTGTATGTCCCGAGCGGAAGCATAATTTTACTAAGCTGTTCTTGTTTAAGTCTGTATAAGAAATATGACTGATCCTTATTTTCGTTAAGTCCGCGTTTAAGGATAAATCTGCCATCAATTTCTTCAACTCTTGCGTAGTGTCCTGTTGCGAATTTATCAAAATCAACACCGTTAGCAAGCGCCATTTTAGGAAGGACATCAAATTTTATTAAACTGTTACACCAGATACAAGGGTTTGGAGTTCTTCCTTCCAGATATTCTTTTTTGAAATTATCCAAAACAATTTTTTCATATTGTTCCGCGCAGTCAAATACGTAGAAAGGAATATCCAAATCTTTTGCCAGTTGTTTTATTTCTTCTATATCCTGAACCTTTTCCGGCCCATAACAGGCAGAGTGAGTAGGTTTTCTATCTGCCATTTTTTCAAGTTTTTCTTGAATTTTTTTATGGATTTCTTTTTTCCCCCAAATAGCCATTGTTGCGCCAATCACTTCATGACCTTGCTCTTTGAGCATTAGCGCAGTAACAGTAGAATCTACTCCACCTGACATTCCGACTAATATTTTCATAAGGGGCACCCTCCAATAATTCTTAATTTACTTAAGTATTATTGTAGTTCCGTCAAGGAATTTTTGCAAGGGTATGACTATTTGGGCTCATATATAAGCCCCGGGCAATAATTATATAGGGAATTCTTCTTTGTATTCAGGAACAGGAATGCCTCTTCGTTTACATTCTTGTTCTTGTAATACTCTGAACTCAGGAGTTAGGTACCAAGGGTTAATATTCAACGGCACGTTGACTTTTCTGCCGAGTTTTTCACTATAAACAGGAACAACGCTGTTTGATAATCCGTAAACATTTAATTTACCGTGTTCGCCTTTTCCGTTTCCAAAGTGCGCCCATTTGCCGTTATCGTGTTCATCTGCAAATGCTCCGCCAAAACCATCACTGACAAAGGCATGACCGGATTCGTCTTCAAAACCTTCCCCCGGTGTAAATACCCCAAAGTATCCGCAAGGCAAATTATGTACATCTGTTGCATTTAATTCTCTTGATGTGCCGTCTCCGTTATCTACATATTTAACGGCAGTGAATACTTCAGGGTGTGCACTATAAAATTCCGTCAGCTGTTTTGCATGAGGTAACGAACGCCCAGCTTTACCACGGATTTTCCGGTGATCTATACCCATACTGTATTCAATATCAACGGCTATACCGGTTTTACATTTGCCGCCTGATTCAAAGAGTTCTGTCGCTGTGTATTCTGCGTATTCCGCAGCTATACGATATCTTTCAGGAACAGTTTGTCCGTTAGCTAAATGCGGGTTAACCCCCTGACTTCTTGTTACCGCAAATTTGTTTCCATCACCATTTATATAGCGTGCGGTGTGTCTTTCCTTACCTGCGTAGAAACTCGGGTTAATATCAAAATTCAATGTTCCTGCAGTTATTTTGCTATCCCTAGGGTTTACACTTCTTGTTGAAGACAAAATATTTGCTGAATTTACCGAACGATTGCTTACAGTAAACTCTCTTGAGCTCAAATAGTTCTTTTCAAATTCTGCAGTTGCCTGAGTTGCAGTGATAGAGCCTGACTTAATTGCATCAACCTGAGCCTTTATTAAAGCTACATCATTATTTGTGATAGATAGAGCCTCATCCTTTGTTAAACCGCCTTTACCGCCGAAACTTACTAATCCGCCATTAATATATGAGAGTAATAATGTTTTGTTGCTTGCTGATAATTTGGTATTTTGGTTAATAAATTGGGCTGCGGTATTTATTAGAGATGGATTTTTTGAGCCGGATGAGAAAATAACTTCTCCGATAAATCCAATGTTATTTTGACCTGTAGCTCCCTGAGCACCGGCAACATTATCAGTGTTTGTCAAGTGTTGAGCTCCGGATTTTTCTGTTGCCGGAGAAGCATAGAATGTTTTTGAATATGCCCGAACAGCTTTTGCATAGAAGGCTCCGTTTAAATCTTTTCCGTCGACTTTACGGCGTCCAGAGTCAATAGTAATTGTTTCTCCGCTATCCATACGTTTCACAACTCCGCCTGCACCGTTCCAAAGCAGAGCAATAACATCATTTGTTGTCAGACGCTTGTCCGGATCTGAAATTTTTGCGTTATTCTTTTTCAAACGGGCTTGCCAAGTATCACTTTTAGCAATGCTCATATTTTGTTTCAACATAATCATTGTTGCGATTGCCTGTTTTTCCGGCGAGGATAATAAATCATCAAACGATTTTATACCATTAGCCACAAAGGCTTTTTTTATCGCCGCATCTTTTATCGCGTTTGAATAATTAATTTGAGTAATCCCTTGAGAATGGTGTGCCTGCTCATCTTTAGACCACAAAACTTTATTTGCAACCTGTTTTCTGGTCGCTCTGTCTTTAAGCGGTATCCATTGGGTGTGTTCACCGTCCTTTGTATCAACATAAGTCGTTTGTCCAAAGTGAGTTTCTTGTTCTGCAATTCCCATTGCAATTACTGCCAAGTTGTCATATTCTTCATTCGTTAATCGTAAACTTTTCATTAGGTTTGCTTTACTGTCGGCAATTGCTCCGGAAAACCTCTGTGCTGTGTCTTTGGCACCTTTCGTATTCAATCCGTGTATCATCTGGATACCGGAGGAATCTTTACCTTGATATTGTTTAGGAAGTCTCATGCTAATAGGGTTTGGTATGTGTGCAGCATCATTCCCTTTGGTTGCAGTATCAAGGTATTTTTCAACACGACCGTTTTCATAAGTGTGTACCTGTTCCAGCAGAACTCCGTGAGGATTATATTTATATTCAACTTTTGAAAGTCCGTTTTCGGTTAAATATACACCTTTTGTTTGTTCTATGGTAAACGTATTTTTACCATATATAATTCTGCAGTATCCGCCATCCTGATTAATTTCGTTTGCCCTATTTGAAATTTTAGCAGGTACAGTTTGCAAAGTGCCGCTGCTGTTTCTAAATGGTTTAAATTCCATTTTCTTTGTTTTGGAATTAAGTGTACCAATAGTTTCTGAACCATCTGCATTTTTATTTATTTGGTACAAGAAAACACCGTCAGCATTGTATTTGTGAGTTATACCGGTAACGCCATCAGGCAAATTTTTTGTTTGAGTAATTGTATAAGACCCATCATTACGGCTCTTTTCCATTGTTGCGCCTGAATTTTTTAATTCTCCAAGTTTATCCGTTACATTAAACGGAACGTCTACTTTGAATTTTACAGGTGGTTTTAAGAATGTGTTATTTTGCTTTGTTGCGTTAAAGTCAAAGCTCTTAGGTGTGGAGAAGCCATTTGTAGAAAACCCTGATTGTGTACTTCTTATCATATCAACGGTTAGAGTATATTCTTTTCCGCTTTTAGTAACCATATACTCTATACCTTTTTTACGTTCAGACAGTATAAAGTCTTGCATTTCTCTAGGGTATTGCATTTCTCCCGGAAATAAAACAGCTTTCTGCTCTGATTGTTGATTTGGTTGTGTGTTACCTGTTGCTTTTGCTGAATTAGTTGTATTTGCAGTCTTTTGAGCAGGTGCTTTTTTGGGTGCAAAACCGGCAAAGCTGGATGCTTGAGAGGATTTCCTAGGCTCGTGAATTTTACCTTCGTCTTTTGCTGCTGGTTTAAATACATAACCGTTATCTGTATCTGTCTTACGTATCAATGCGGCATTTTTGTTGCAGAGTTCCTGAATTTGTTTCATATTAAGTTTACTTAAATCTTCAGGTATACAATGTTTATTTAACCCTAATTCCCGCAAGCGGTTATTAAGAGGATCAATGACATATTTTTTAACATCCTTGACGTCCATACCCCATTCATCGTCAATTTTTTCAACCAGATTAGGATACTCTTGCAAAATGTATGCAACATTGTGATTTTTAACTTTTTCACCGAGAAGTTTTCTTGTGTTTGCATTTATTGATGCTCCATCGATTTGAGATTTAATTTGTTTAGCATATAACTTCGCGTTATGTTTTACCGGATTAATTGCTAATCGTTGTGAAGCAGGAGTATTATCCGTAGGAGTTGAAGTTTTTGCTTTAGTATTTGTACTTTTTTCTGTTGAACCGTTTTTTGATACAGATTTAGATGTTGTTGTTGGGGGTGTTGTAGAGCTTGCTCTTTTGGATGAGCCAGTCTTTGCGTGAGTTGTAGTTCTTTTCTTCTGAGAACTGGCGGGTTCTGCTTTTATTTGGGATTCTGTATTTGCAGTTGCGGGTGGAACTGCATCCGTGGTTGGCGCGGTCTCGTTTTCGTTGGCATGCGTTGTAGTTTTTTCGTTCTGAGATTCACCGGTTTCTGCTTTTATTTGGGATTCAGTATCTGCAGTTGCGGGTGGAACTGCATCCGTGGTTGGCGCGGTCTCGTTTTCGTTGGCATGCGTTGTAGTTTTTTCGTTCTGAGATTCACCGGTTTCTGCTTTTATTTGGGATTCAGTATCTGCAGTTGCGGGTGGAACTGCATCCGTTGCTGGCGGAGTTCCGTTTTCGTTGGCAGGAGTTGTAGTTTTTTCCTCTGTTGTTGGGTTTGTAGTACCTGAAGCTTTATCTTGCTCCCCCGTAATGTTAGTGTTTTCTGGGGTTTTAGGTCTTTCGTTTGTGCTTATATCATATTTATCCCATTCATCTTGAGCAGTTTGTGTATTTTTATTTAAAATTGCGTCATCTTTTGGGGCAGACTTAATGTCAGTAGGCTTGCTTCCGGCAGGCGTACTTTGGGTTTGGTAATGTTGTAGTATTTGATTTATCAGTTTTGAATCTAAATAGCCCATAGTAACTCCATATAAAAAAATACGGAATTTTTAGCTCAAAACTTTAAATATGTTAACAAAAATTTACCTTTTAATCGTAAGTCGCTCTAATCCTCTCACAAAGCGAACAATGGGCTTTTCTCTATCTGCGGAAATCGAATCAACAAGAATCGTCGTACAACCTAACCTTTTCCCGCACAATATATCCGTAAGCGGTCTGTCACCCACAAATGCGGTAGCTTCAGCCGTGAGGTTATAATTTTTCATAAAATTTTCTGTTATGGCAATATCAGGTTTTTTTGCCTCAAATACAATCGGGAAATCCGTGACTTCTCTTACTTTTTCCATGTATACGGGGTTGTAATTATTTGAAACTACTGCCACGAAAAAATCTTTTCTGACTTTATTTAACCACTCCATGGTTTTTTCTTCATAAAAACCTGTTTTAGAAGCCATTAAAGTGCTGTCTAAGTCAAACAAAAGAGCCTTAATGCCTTTCGATTTCAACTCCTCCAAGTCGATTGCGTAGATGTTTTTCAAATTATAATCAGGTTTAAGAAACATTAGCTTTTACTCCGATTGTTCTTGCTATTGCATACTTGAAATCTTTTGGTGAATGTGAGAACTTCACCCAAACGTCATCATTTGTATTGCCCAAAGGGAGTTCCTCTCCATCCTCGTTTTTAATTTCAAGAACTTTTGTCGTAAATTGTTCGGATGGCGTAATTATTTCAACTTCATCTTCTAAGTGCATTTTATTTTTTATTTTAACAAAGAAGGTTCCGTTTTTTTCTTCCCCCTTGAATTCACACAAAAAGTCTGCCCCTGCAAGTCCTTTTGAGATGTCATAACTATAACTGTCAGAGTTATTCTCTCCGAGCGCAAACCCTGTAGTATAACCTCTGTTGCCGACTTTTTGTAATTCAATAAAGTATTTATGCAAATCGGCAGACGAATTACTCAAGCACTCATCAATAGCCTGACGATAAGTCTTAGCAACAGCAGATACGTAATAAAGACTTTTTGTTCTCCCTTCAACCTTAAGGGAATCAATCCCAGCTTCGATTAGCTGCGGAAGATATTCCACAAGACATAAGTCTTTTGGACTTAAGATATGAGAGCCGCGTTCATCTTGATGAATTTCATAGTATTGTCCCGGGCGAGTTTCTTCAACAAGTTTGTAGCTCCAACGGCAAGGTTGTGAACAATTTCCGTGGTTTGCTTTGCGTTCTCCGTTTGTAAAGTAATCGCTAAGCAGGCATCTTCCCGAAAAAGAAACACATTGTGAGCCGTGTATAAAGCTTTCCAATTCTATATCCGGAACGTGCTTTCTTATTTCGGCAATATCTTTTATTGGAAGTTCTCTGGCTAAAATTACACGAGTAGCCCCCAAATCTTGCCAAAATTTAACACTCTCATAATTTAGGGTATTTGTTTGAGTACTAACATGAATCGGGGTATTAGGCATTCTTTTTCTTATTAAATTAAAAATCCCAAAATCACTTACAATAACCGCATCAGGTTTTGCATCCGCAAATCTTTCAATACATTCTTCCAGTTGTTTAATATCTTCGTTAAATGCAAAAATATTTAGCGTAACGTAGGCTTTTGCCCCTAAAGAGTGAGCTAACTCAACCGCATGGGTTAGATTGTCTAATGTAATAATATTACCTTTCCTCATCGCCCTGAGGCTGAAGTCTACAACCCCCAAATATACAGCATCTGCACCGTATCTTACGGCGTATTCAAGTTTTTCCATATTGCCCGCAGGCATCAATAATTCAACGTTTCTCATAACACTCTGTATATTAACCGAAAGGTTATAAATAATCAACTAATCGGGTGATGTCTTTTTAATGATTTTATAGAAAATAGATAATGTAGAGAGTTAGTTTTAGGAGCGAGTAATGCAAACAATATCAAATGCCGCAATGTCTATTAGAGAGATTTGGAGCTTACAGCATCCTATTATGCACAAGTGGCTTCTGTTTAGTGCATTATCTTTTTGCGTTATGTTTGCCCTTTTATTTATAGTCGTTTAGCGTTCTTCTGCGGCTTGTACTATTGCATAAGCATTAAAGTCTATTGAGCCGTAAACTATTTTAAGCTGGTTATCTTTTTGATCCATTATGAATTTTACAAAATGGACTTCAGGCTCATTGTAATCATCAAAAGTTTCTTGCGCTTCCAGTTCTGTTATCAGGTAATGAGCCTGATAAAGTTTTAAAAATATTTTCCCCTGCCGCTGTTCTCCGACAACCTGATAATGCCCCGGAGGCAATATTGAATCTTCATTTATTTGTATTGGAATAGAAATACTTACAATAGGCAGTTCTTTCGGGATTTGGTTGATTACTTCGGTTTCGTTACTCTCTTGGTAGCTGTCACCTTTCATTTGTTTAGGCTTTTTTGTTTTCTTTTTGCTCTCGAGTGCTTTATCAAAATCTTTGTCTGATACAGCTTCCTTACTTCCGTATATATTTTGGTCCCCAAAATTATCCCATATATCACCATCTGCAAAGACAGGTGCTGCGCTTAATATTAATATGGTAAGTGTAATGCTAAGTAAATTTTTCATAATTTTATTTTAATGAATTTTTATAAAAAGTAAACCCCTGTTTATATTATATATAGATTATGTAAAATCAAAAAGCAGTACGGTGTACTGCTTAAAATCTTTTTAATAAATAAACTACGAGGAATTTACTACGTATTTCACTTAACCTATGTATCCTGAAAGGATTTCCTGACCAATTGAGGATGCTCTCATCTTTTTTAAGGCTCTCATTTCTGTTTGGCGAATGCATTCCTTGGTAACACCATATAAATTTCCGATTTCTTCAAGAGTTCTTCTGGTAGTATCGCCAATTCCATAACGCATTCTGACAACTTCCTGCTCTCTTTCTTTTAGGGTAGAAATTACGAGTTCAATATCGTTTTGTAATCCTTTAAATTCTACTGCTGCTGCGGTTGAAGCTCTTTCATCTTCAAGAATATCTGCAATATTCAGCTCTTTACCGTTCTCTCTTTCTAATCCGCTTTCAATGGAGATTGTTTTTGTATAAGCCGATAGAAATGTTTCTATTTTGTCCGGAGCAATATTCATTTCTTTTGCAACATCTTGAGTTTTTACCTGACAGTTATTTTCTTGTTCCATTCTTGATTTTATTTTTGAAAATTTAGACAATGTTTCTTGGATATATACAGGAATTTTCATGCAGTGAGATTGCTCTGAAATTGCCTTGAACATTGATTGTTTAATCCACCAGCTTGCATAAGTGGCAAATTTGTATCCAAGCTTATAGTTAAATTTTTCTGCAGCAATCATTAACCCGAGATTACCTTCTTGAATTAAATCAATTACGGGTATGCCGGATACATGTATTGCTTTTTTTGCAATGCATACAACTAATTTAAGGTTTGCTTGAATAAGTCTTTTCTTTGCTTCGCTGTCACCTTCGCTTGCAAGTTTAGCAAGTTCTTTTTCTTCGATTGCATTCAATGACGGAAATTCTGCAAGTTCTTTCAAATAGTCGTTTAAAATTGAATCATTTGAGGCCTGAAAAACTTCATATTTAGCCGGATCGGATTTTGATGAAGTTTTTCTCATTTTTACCGGGGTATTTTTGCTCATAACATTAAACTCCCTCTTATTCTTTGCTCAGAATAAGATTTTTAAAAGTAACACGATTTAAACACAAGTAAGTATATATTAAGTATATACTATAGTATATATTATTTCAAGTGTTATGTGAAGAAATGTTAATTTGGATTAGTTTCACAAAAATATTTAATGTATAATTATGGCAGAGGAGAGTAAATATGAAAAAGAAATTATTTATAGGATTTGTTGTGTGTTTAGTTATTTTGCTTTCAGCAGTTGTAACTTATGCTGTAAATCCAAGCGTGACTGAATTTATTAATAAAAAGAATTCACCATCTGATTATAAAATCGGTGTTTCTTATGAAGAGGCTCTTAAGTCTGATAAACCTATGTTGGCATTGTTTTATGTTGACTGGTGCGGTTATTGTTTAAGATTTATGCCTAAATTTAACACTATTAACACTCTTTATAAGAGCAAATATAATGTTGTAATGCTTAATGCGGAAGCTCCGGAAAACCAAGATTTAGTTAAAGATGTTGTTTTGACAGGTTTCCCTACTCTGTATGTTATTGACCCTAAGTATGATAACAGATTTTTGTTAAATAATGCTCTTTATATGGATTTGGCTAAACTTCGCAAAGAGCTGGACAGATATTTAAGTATCCGTAAAAAGCTTGATGCCTCTGCAGCTTGTTCAAAATAGCAAAAAAAAAAGACCTTGAACTTAATCTTTTTTCAAGGCCTATCCGTTTAAATAAGAAGAGAGAGCTTTATGTCTATATAAAGTAATCGTATTTAAAAAAATTGCTATTTTTGATTACTTTTTGTAATAAAACTTTACATGAGATTAGTGGTTAAAAATGAAAGATATACAAAACTTACGAGATAACAGGAATGTTGACATACAAAAAGTCGGGATTAAAAATCTTGAGTTGCCGTTGACTATTGAGAGAAAAAATAATTCAAATCAAATAGTCAGTGCCACAGCAAGAGTGAGTGTCTCTTTGCCTAGGGATTATAAAGGGACACACATGTCACGTTTTGTGGAAGTTTTGAATGAGTGGCAGCATAAAAATCTTCTTGGTATTGATATAAAAGGATGTCTTGAAAGAATAATTGAAAATTTGAATGCTCAAAGCGGTGAGTTAAAATTTAAGTTCAAGTATTTTGTAGAAAAAAATGCTCCTGTTACCGGTTTGTCTGCTCCGCTTGGTTACGATTGTTCTTTTGAGGGCAGGATATATGATGGTAAATATAAATTTATTCTGGGAGTTAGGGTTCCGGTGACTACGCTTTGTCCTTGTTCAAAAGAAATTTCTGATAATGGTGCACATAATCAACGAGCTTTTATAACAGTTAAAGTTTCTTACGATGAAGATAAACACATCTGGCTTGAAGATTTAATAGAACTTGTTGAAGGGTGTGCATCTTGTCCTGTTTATCCGCTTTTGAAACGTGAAGATGAAAAATTTGTTACCGAAAAAGCTTGGGATAACCCCAAGTTTGTTGAAGACGTGCTAAGAGATGTTGTTGTTACTCTTCGGGAACACGATATCGTCAAAGAGTTCGCAGTTGATTGTGAGGCTTGTGAAAGTATTCATAATCATTCTGCGTGGGCTTATCAGGAAGAAGTTAAATATTAGAATGTTTTAGAAATAATGAGGTTTACGCCCCAGTTTCCGCTATGATTGTTAAAATCTTGCAGATTGTATCTTTGTCCTTCAACTGCTATTGTGGTTGAGCCGATTTTTTGCTCTATTCCTCCAAAGACGCCTGCTCCTTGCGTCCAATCTCCGGTGTTATAGTTATACTTGCCGACATAATGCGGATTGATATATGCAGAAGTTGTTTTGCCGATTGGAATATTAACTGTTAGCGGTGAAACTCTGACTTGGATTGTATTTGTATTTTCAGAAGCGCAATTTCTTATACGTATATTCTGGTTTAAAATACCCTTTGAATCATATTTGTAAGATTCTTTCAAATCAACAAGAACAGAAGGGTTGTCGGATGATGTTCCAATCATACCTGTAAATATTCCAAATGATAAATTATCTTTCTTGAATTTGTTTTCTATTCCGCCAAATAGCTGGTTGCAGCTGCTTTTATTATACGTATAAGTCCCAATACTTACGCTTTGTCCGTGTTCCCAATCGCCCATTTAATCCCCCGTATTTTACTATATATATAAAGTAAAATTGAGATTAAAAATTGCTATGCGGAGTACATTCTTAATGTGCGGTCAATATTTTTGGATATTACATTTTTAACAGAGTCGTATTCATCTTGCAATGCACTATGTTCTGTATCAAGCAGCTTAAGTATGCTGTCATATTGCTTATCTTTTGCTTCAATTATTTTTGTTTTCTCTTCAAATTCAGCTTCTGCCTTTGCTATTCTTTCTTCATTTACTTCTTCTGAAATTTCTGTTGCACTTGAATAAATTATGGATGTCCAAGTTGCATGTTTCAGTCCGGAGCCTTCTTTTGTAGGGTCTGTAAAGTTCACTTTTTCTAAAGTGACAGTTCCTTTTTGAAGTGCTTGCTGAAGCCAGTTTGAATTGTTCATAAGTCCGTCTTCAAGTATATTCCATTTTCTTGAAGGAATAGTTCCGCCTTCTTGGGTTTTTCCGTTTACGGTAACTGTTTCAGCTTCATAAGCTCCTGCTTTTTCACTGGAAGCACCGTTCATGCGGTGCCATAAATTTATATACCATTGAGCTTCATCGTTATCACTGTATGTGTAAATTTTTTCTTCAAGAAATTCAGGAATATCTTCTCTTGCCGGTTCGTCTTCTAACCACTTTTGATATTCCGGATTATCTCCATATACATCTTCGGTTATTTCCGGATGGTATACCTCTTCAGCTTCATCTAAGTCAAATTCTATTATATGCCAGAATTGTGCGATGTGGTTAGTATTCGCCTGACCGCCGGTTGCGTTTCCAACTGAATAATCCTCGTGAACTTCCCATAATAAGTCAATGATTTTTTGATATACAGATATTTCACTGTTACAATCTTCATCTTTACAAGGAACTTTATAAACTGAGCCATTCCACTTTAAATCTACAGTTTCATCATGTTCTTCACCGCATGGGTTGAGAGTTTTTAATTCATTTTTTAATGCTGTATCTACAGGGTGTTGGGCTGTATTCCAACACCAATGTTGTTCGTGTTCTTCACAATTAGTACCGGTATATACATCATACTCGTTACCGTTAGAGGTAGTATAGTGTCCTTCGCCAAGCAAGCTTGCCAGTACGTGCATGTAACAGTTTGTATTATCTAAAGACCCTGTTATACATCCGGTTTCCATAACCTTTTTATATATTTCGCTTGTATGCACTCTTTCTGTCCAAGCTTCTTCTATAACGTTTTCGCCAATTTTAATTGTTTTTTCCGGTTCATTTGTTAACCATTTGTTGTAATCCCTGTTGTATCTTTCAAGTTCTGCTGTATATGCAGGGTTTGTATATTGATAAGTTTTTCCTGTATCAATAGGTTTAAACCCGTATTTTTCCAAAAATTCGTTTAAATTGTTGCTATCCTGATAATTTGCTCCATCTTTTTCGGATACGAGAATTTGTCCGGCACTGTTAATTAAACCATACTGATTTTTTAGAGGAGCATAGCTTGTAAGTTCGTGACCTGTGAGGTTAACGTATTTTTGATTCCCATCTTCATCATATTTCAGATATGTAAGCTGTTTATTATCAAGGGCTGCAGTGTATTTTTTGTGTACAGCGTCAGTTTCGTCGGTTAAACGTGTTTTTGCGCGAGTAATATCCTGCGCCCGAAGTTCGTTACTGGAAATTCTTGCTGTTATTGATAATAATTTTGCTTGAGATGCTGATAATCCCATAGGTAATCCCTTTCTGTGCGAATTATCGGCATTTTTTATTTATTTCTTTAATGTTTTTTACAAAAATTTACAATTAACGTAAGTATTTAATGTATAGATAGGCAGAGCTTAATGTAAGTGAAATCACAGTTGCCAGGGCACCGTATTTCAAAAACCTCATAAAGGATATAGGATAACCTTTTGCCGTTGCGGTTTCGCTAACAAGAACATTTGCTGCAGCCCCGATTAGGGTAAAATTACCGCCGAGACAAGCCCCTAAAGAAAGTGCCCACCACATCGGGTTATGCCCGTGTCCTGCGTAAGGGATTATATGCTGAACCTGATCAATCAAAGGTGCCATTGTTGCAGTGTACGGGATATTGTCGATAATGCCCGATAAAATTCCGGAACCCCACAAAATAAGCATTGTTGCAGCGGTCAAACTGCCTTGAGTAAGTTCTATAAGCTTATTTGCAAGGAAGGTAATCCCGCCATTAGCCTCAAAACCGCCAATAATTATAAACAAACCGACGAAGAAAAATATTGTCAGCCACTCAACATCTCTGTAAATTTCTTTCGGTTTTTCAAAAAGCAGCAAGAAACTAGCTCCCGCTACCGCAAAGACGTAAGCAGAAATATGAGTAATATCGTGCGTAATAAACCCTAAAATAACAAAAAATAAAGTTATCATTGAACGAATCATCAAAGCTTTATCCGTAATTGTTTTTGAATTATCAAGATTAGCAACGTGTTTCATTTTTTCGGGAGTTGCAGTAAGCCCTTTGCGGAATAAGAATATCAAAACTGTCATTACGACAATAAAAATTAAGGTTACAATATCGGTTAATTCAACAAGAAAATCTAAAAAGCTTAAGCCTGCCCTTGTTCCGATAATAATATTGGGAGGGTCGCCGATAAGTGTCGCAGTTCCGCCAATATTCGAAGCAATAACTTCGGTAATCAAAAACGGCACAGGGTCTGTTTCAAACTCTTTTGCGATAACAAAAGTTACAGGCATAATAAGCACAACCGTCGTCACGTTATCCAAAAATGCCGATGCTACAGCTGTAAATGCCGCAAGCGTAAATAATACAAGCTTAGGGTGTCCTTTGGTAAGTTTCAAAAGATTAAGCGCCATCCACTTGAAAACACCGCTTTTACTTGCGATATGAACAATTATCATCATCCCGATAAGCAGGAAAATAACATCAAACTCTATATAATCAAAAACAGCCTTGATATAAGTTCCGGTTTCGGAGTCTACAGAACCCTTAAACGGTAACAATCCGAGCAAAAGCGTAAGTGAAGCTCCAACAAGGGCAACAACAGACTTTTGGATTTTTTCTGTTGCAATAAATATATAAGCAATCAAAAGGATTGCACCGGAAACAAGCACTCCGTGTGATGATATAAAGTTTGCTAACATTCTTTTTCCTCCCTTGAAACAATTGTACCATAAAAAAAGAGAAGTCTTACAACTTCTCTTTTTCCTCTTATGCTAACTTATCTGCGAGCTCTGTTTCGAGCCTGCCGTTTAGTGTTTTGTTAATTTTTTGAAGCTTCTGCGAAATAAATTCCAGATTATCAGTCCAGATAAAGTTATCTAAAACATATTTTTCAGCTTTTTCAAAATCACCGTCGATTTGAATTCTTACAATTTCAGATAACATTTCTTTTGCGATAGGTACAACTTTGTCTATATTAACGTGAATTTTTCCGTCGATAATATCGTAAGCGCCCCTATCTGCGAAATATTTATTTTGCATCACTGTTCTAACCCTATGCGCCTGCGACAAAGTCGGTTTTGATTTAAGGAAGTTATCAGCGATTGTGGTTACAATAATTTGTTTTCTCTGTTCTTCCGTATACATTCCAAGCTCTGTTAATAAGTCTACAAAAGCAAGTGCGCCCATATCGGCTTTGTTTTCTTCAATAATGTTACGATACTTACCGAGCTTTTCACTGCCTTTTTTAGGTCCGAGAGAGTGAGCGTTTTCATGCCCGATAGTAAACCAATGGTCAGCTTCATCCAAATAATATTTATGCTGTTCTTTATCAAGGATTTCGTCTAATCTTTCTTGAAGTTTAGACATATCGCTTATAAATCTTATTTGTCTGTGGTAAACGTTACGTCTGCCGCCGCCGATAGTAAGGGATAATTTGTCATCATTCGGAAGATTTTCCGCTAAAGTAATTCCGCCTCTGTACTCTCCGACATCGCCTGCGGCTTGAACCATATCAACATCAACCATTGTTTGTTTTGTATCTTCATCAGGCTTAATGTTTTGTTCGTACTCATCATTAAACGGCATATTTTTAGCAAGGGTCGAAAGATACTGTTTAATAGCCATAAGTGCTTCCGTACCTTTTTTGTTAACAATCCCGACTCTTCCGCCAAGAAAATCTTTCGGAATAGGCAAAATTCTGTTTTCATCAAGCAATGATTTTAATTCAGGGTTTTCAATTACCGTGCCTGTCATCTCATCTGCGTAATTTTCGCGTGTAATAGTGAATTCAAGCGGAGTATCCTGCAAAGTTGCCCATTTTTTATCTGCATAAGCATCAAGCATAGGGTCAGCAGTTCTAAGTGCTGCAGCCTGAAGTTTAAGGTATTCGTTAAAATCTTCGTTTGTTGAAACTTTGCTTGCTTCTTCAAGTTCATCAGCCATCTTTGCAAAATCTTCTTTAAACTTATCAATATAATCAACTCCGACAAGTTCTTCTCCGCATCTTTCAACAACAGAACGCTGGGTAAGAATTCTTCTTACGTCATCAGATTTGCCGTCTAAAAGCATTTTGATAAGAATTTTATGAAACTCTTCTACGCTTAAATCAGACGGGTAAACCCCTTTCCCTGCACGCCCGGGAACCTCTTTTGCAAGAAATATCGGGTTAGACATTGTGTCTAACGCGTTGATACCTTTCTGCGCATCAAAAAGAATTTTAGTAAGCTCAGCCTGCTTATTTCCTTTTGAGATTTCTTCTTCCAAAAACTTTTTAAACGGAAGATTGTCAGCATTATCTAACTGCATATTAATTTTTTCCAAAATATTTGCAGCTCTGACAAGGTGTTTTAACGCTTCTTTATCGCCGTCCGCAAGCTCTAAATACTCAGGCGCATCGGCTTTTAAAAACTTTTTAGTTACCAAATAGTCTTTATGCGTACGTTTTTCTAACTCTTCCATTGGAAGATTTAAAGTATAATTATTCATTTATAAAGCTCCTTTTTGTCTCCGGGGTGATTATAGCATTTTTTTTTGAAGTTGACAAGATACATCTTCATTTTAGCTATAATAAATGCCATACATAAAGAAAATGCTATACCGAAAAGAAGATATAATATTAGAAATTGATTTAAGTTATGCGGAATATAAAAATACCAAATATTGCTTTTATACAAATTCATATCAAATCCGACTGCAAAAGAAGTGTATTTATGAATACAAGCATATATTGTTTTTAAAATCATAAACCCTAAAAGGTGATTAATCATTATTACATATGTATTATCGGCAATTAAATCAATATATTTATTTCTTGCAGTAATTGGAGTTAAAATTTTAGCTACCCGTAGCCAAAATGCTATTCCAAGTATGCCTACCAGAAACGGAACAACACAACCATGGCTAAATTGACACCAAGAATGTAAAGATGTTGGCATTGCTCCATACTTATATATAAACCCCAGAGCTATAATAAAAATTACGGAAAAATACACAAGACTATTTACATGATCAAATTTTTCGTATTTTTTATACAAAATTCCTAAACTATAATAAGGCAACAAAGTCAGCATTCTTGTTAACAAAAACCACCAATGATAATTATCCCCCTTACTAGATAAGGCTATACCTATTATCCCTAAAGAAAAATTTAAACAGAAATACATCCATTCCTTCAATTTGAATTTTGCAAAAAATTTGCGAATGCAAATATTATAGACCTGTATCATAAAAAGTGGAATTACAAACCAACCGGCTAGATTATACTCAAATTGGTGCCCGCTCCAAAGTGGTTCAATAACAAGAGTATAAAATTTAACGTGCCCACCTATTATAAATCCATATTCCTGCAAAATTTCCACTACAAATGCATAAAATATATTCCAAAGATACAGGGGAACCAATAAATGTTTAATTTTTCCTATAATATAACTTTTTACATTATTTTCATTTTGAGCTTTGTAAAAATACCCGCTTACGAACATAAATAACCCCATATGGAAGGTATATATAGGAAAATACTCATAAAAAAGACTAAAACCAGCATTTTGACAATGACCTGCAACTACCAAAATAATCCCTATGGCATACAGAAATTTAAAAGTATAATTCACCTTTTTCATTTAAAATCATCTCCATTATAAATTCTATTTGTATATTTATAATAGATTAAATCTATTGTCAATGTGTTTTTTCCTATTGGGAATATATTAATATTTATATTATGAATATAAAGAAAAAACTTGGAAATAGAATTCGAGAAATAAGAATTGAACACAAACTGACGCAAGAAGCTCTAGCAGAAAGGTTAAACTTATCTGCAAAAACCTTAAGTCAAATCGAAGTTGGTAATAATTTTATTTCTTCAAGTACTCTTGAGAAATTATGTTTAGAATTAAAAATAAGCCCTAAAGTTTTATTTGATTTTGAAACATTTCACAAATCCGATACAAAACCACTGGAAGAAATCAATCGAAGACTGCAAAATAATCCATATCTTTTAGAAACAATCTATAAAATTATACTCGCTTTAGATTAGACTACTTATGATACGTTTCGTTGCGCATAATCTTAAACGCGCGATATATCTGCTCGACAAGAATAAGTCTTGCAAATTGGTGCAAAAAAGTCATTTTTGACATACTCATTTTTAGATTAGCCCGAGCCGAAACCTTAGGTGAAATCCCGCAGGATGACCCTATTACAAAAGCAAGTTCGCTTGTACCGTTATTTATCAGTTCCTCGATTTTTACGGAAAACTCCTCTGATGAAAACTGCTTTCCGTTAATCTCCATCGTAACCACAAAGGTCTGTGGTTTAATATATGCGAGAATTTTTTCAGCCTCCTCATCCAAAGCCCTTGCGGTCAAGTTTTCATCCTTGATTTCAACAGGGTTCAACTCAACAACCTCAACGGGGGAATAAGGCGTCAGACGTTTTAAAAACTCGTCAATACCGTCTTTCAAAAACTTCTCTTTAATCTTTCCGAGCGCAATGATTTTAATTTTCATTATTTTGCCCTGCGATATATATAGTTTGGGACGGGAATGCAAATTCAATCTGCTCCTCACGGAAACGTTTAATTAACTCCATAAAGAATTGCTCTTTAATTTTCAAATACTTATTAAGCGCTTTTGTTTTAACGTAAGCATTAACTCTTATATTTATTGAGCTGTCAGAAAGTTCGTTGAGGTTTACAACAAAATCGTTTGCAATGCTGTCATTATTTTGGAGAATTTCTTCGATAATTTTTACGGCACGTTCAAGTTTTTCGTTACTTGTATCGTAAGTAACCCCGATAACCTCAAAAAGTCTTTTTCGGTGAGCAGCCGTAACGTTTATAATCTCCCCGTTTGCGAGTGAACTGTTAGGGATAATAGTCAGCGCATTGTCAAGCGTTCTGATTTTAGTTGAACGCATATTTATTTCTTCAACAGTACCCTCATAAGAGCCGAATTTTATATAATCCCCTATCTTATAGGATTTATCTGAAATTAGGGAAATTGTCCCGAAAATATTAGCTAAAGCTGAATTTGCTGCAAAACCTACTGCCAAACCGGTAATCCCGAAACCTGCAATAAGTGAAGATACCGAATAACCGTGAGTTTGCAAGAATGATGCAAGAATTATAAAGAATACTAAAAATTTTAAAATTCTGTTAATTGCAGGGATGATTTTTGCCATTTGGGCATTTTGATTCGACTGTGCTATTTTATCTTTCATTTTAGTTTCAAAAATATCAAGAAACTTAAAAATTACGGCAAGAATAACTATATTGACAAATATTTCGACAATAAAACCAAAATTAATATCGGTTAAGATTTTATTAAGCCTTTGAAAGTAGTGAATAATTTGTTCCAACATATAAATACTCCTTTTTCTTGATTATAGCATGTAAATTTTTGTATGTGTAAGATTTACAACAAGTAAGTATTTTATAATGAGGATGGTTATCTTACTTTATGGTATTATATATTTTTCGTTTAATTTTTGATTTTAGCTTAATCAGTTGTTCAATCTGCCAAACAATATTTACAGGAAAAATTTTTAGTGCTAAAACAAATTTTGCAACTTTTTTGTTATAAATATATCCGGACGGATAGAACTTCAAATGTTTTTTTACTTCAGAATAAACTGTATGATAAGAGCCTTTTTCCTGCATGTAAGGAAAATATTTTTTATGATAATACGCACATTCAAGCCAAAGGTTTATTAAGGATTGAATAACTTCCTTTGATGCATTTTGTTTTTTGAGAGCTTCCAGTTGAACTAATATTCTTTCGGTCATATTGTAGTTTTGGGCGTTAAACATAGCGCTGGCGCTGTTTTTACTATGACCTGTACGATGTACTAATAGGGGGTCTTGTAGTAATTCGATTTTATCAGCTAAAAAAGTAGATAATGTATTGAAAAACCCATCTTCTCCGTATTGAACTTCTTCAAAACGTAAATTATACCTATCAAGAAAACTTTTTTTGTATAATCTGTTCCATATAGGATATGATACTACGTTAAATATGTACTTGGGTATTGAATTCTTTGAAAAAACGCTTGGGGGTTCGAAGCCGTAGGTAAAATTTAACTTATCTTCAAATCGTTCTCCGTTATTGAGGTTGTAGTAGTATGAGATTACTATATCTGATTGGTTATTCTTTTGTGTGAGGAGCATTTTTTCAAGGTAGTTTGGTAAGTAGTAGTCATCCGAATCTAAGAATGCAAGATATTTACCGCAGGAAACATCTATCCCCGTATTTCTGGCTCCACCGGGGCCGGAAGAGTTTTTGTTAACAGTAGCTTTCACTCTGGAATCTTGCTCTTGATATTTTTTTATTATTTGAGGACAACTGTCTGTGGAGTGATCATCTACAAGTATAAGTTCAAAATCTTTGTATGTTTGCTTTAGAACAGATTGGATGCATTCATCCAAGTATGTTTCTGTGTTGTGGACAGGTATAATTACACTAATTTCAGGCATATTATTCTATCAGTTTGTCTCTTTGTAGTGCTTGTGGCTTGAGTTTTTTGGTAATATAACATTGCTAATAAAATACACCCATTAGTAATGGGTGTATTTTATTAGCGGAAGACGAGACTCGAACTCGCGACAATCTGCTTGGAAGGCAGATGCTCTACCAACTGAGCTACTTCCGCATGTGAGTTTATTCTACAATAAAACATATTTTTTTGCAAGAGTTTATTTCTGGGATTTATATACAAGTTTACACCAAACTTTGCTAAAGCATTGTCATACTGAGCCTGCCCCACCATCTATGGGGCAGTGCGAAGTATCTTATAAAATTTTACCCCGAAAGACCTAGCCTGACTCTCCGATTTATTAATCGAAAACAGGGTAATAATAGAAAGTGACAGATGTGAAAAACAAATCTTCAAATCTACTAAAAGGAGGTGTGGAAAGATGAATGTTTTGAAAACTATCGCTTATGTGCTTACAATTATAGGTGCTTTAAACTGGGGACTTGTCGGTATTTTTGGTTTTAACCTTGTTGCTGCAATCTTTGGTGATATGACAGTTTTAGCTCGTATTATTTATGCCCTTGTTGGTATGGGTGCGATTGTAACAGCTCTCACTATGCGTGGTTGTGAACAGGTTAATGTTTATGAAACGTGTGAAAGCGGGCATTGTGGTCTGTAGTTCTAAAAAAGAAACCCCTCTTCGGGGTTTCTTTTTTAGTTGCATTTAAGTTGATGCTTTTCCAGTAAAACCATTAACACGGAAATATCTGCCGGCTTAACCCCTCCGATACGGGAAGCTTGCGCCAATGTTTTTGGTCTGATTTTATCGAGGCGCTCTTTTGTTTCTGATGAAATATGTTCAATTGACATATAATCAATATTTTCAGGAATTTTATATTTATCGAGCTTGCTTGCCTGTTCGACCTGAAATTCCTGACGTTTAAGGTATCCGTCATATTTAATCATAACCTCAGCCTGCTCGTATACATCTCTTGGAATATTTAATTCCTTAGTCTGCAGGTGAAGCTCTTTAATAATATCGTAGTTGATATTAGGGCGTTTAAGCAGTTCTGCAAGCTTCATACCGCGCTCAATATGCTCGCCGTATTTTGATAAAATGTTGTTGATTTCTTCTGTTGCCGGAACTTTTTCTTCCTTAAGACGGGAAATTTCGTGCGCAATGTTTTCTTGTTTTTCTTTAAAGATATTAAATTGAACATCATCAATAAGCCCTACTTTATGTCCGATAGGAGTTAATCGCTCATCTGCGTTATCCTGTCTCAAAAGCAATCTGTATTCAGAGCGCGACGTAAGCATTCTGTAAGGGTCTTGGATGTCTTTTGTTACAAGGTCATCAATAAGCGTTCCGATATACGAAGAACTTCTGGAAAGCTCAAGCATTTCGGATTTATTTAGGTAGTTGAAAGCATTGATACCGGCAATAAGCCCTTGCGCGGCAGCTTCTTCATAACCGCTGGTGCCGTTAATTTGCCCTGCAAAGAACAATCCTTTAACTTGTTTTGACATCAGCGAATGTGTAGTCTGTATAGCAGGAACGTAATCGTATTCAACCGCGTAAGCAGGCTTAATTATGTGAGCTTTTTCAAGTCCCGGAAGGGTTCTAAGCATTTTAACCTGAACGTCGGCAGGAAGACTGCTTGAAAAACCTTGAATATAAACCTCATAAGTTCCAAGTCCTTCCGGTTCAATAAATATATGGTGGGAAGGATTTTCATGAAATCTTACGACTTTATCCTCAATTGACGGACAGTATCTTGGTCCGACACCTTGGATTAAACCCTGAAACATAGGTGATTTATCCAAGTTCGCGCGTATAATATTGTGGGTTTCTTCGTTTGTTCTTGTTAAATAACAAGGATACTGTTTGCGGACAGGTCGGTTTGGCTTAAACGAATAAAAGTTTAAAACATCGTCCCCCGGTTGAATTTCCATTTTTGAATAGTCAATGGTTCTTTTATCAACACGAGGCGGGGTGCCTGTTTTTAATTTTTTCAAATTAATGCCAAGCTTTCTTAAAGAATCCGACAACCCAATAGCGGCTTGTTCGCCCAATCGTCCTGCACTGTAAGAATTAAGCCCTACAAATATTTTACCTGCAAGCGAAGTTCCCGTAGTTAACACAGCGGCACGAACGGAATATTCTATCCCGAACTCGTCTACAGCGCCGGTAATTTCTCCGTCATTAACAATTAAATCGGTAATACAAGCCTGACGAAGATAAATATTTTCGTTGTTCTCAATAATATTACGCATATAATCAGAGTATTGGCGTTTGTCAGATTGTGCACGCAACGCTCTCACTGCAGGACCTTTAGAAGAGTTCAGCATCTTCATTTGAATATACGTCGCATCAGCAGCTTCCCCCATTTCGCCGCCAAGCGCTGCAATTTCTCTAACCAAAGTAGATTTTGCAGGCCCACCGATTGCAGGGTTACAGGGCTGGAGAGCAATGTTTTCGATATTCAGTGTTGCAAGTAACACTTTCATACCAAGTCTTGCACAGGAGAGTGCAGCTTCACATCCGGCGTGTCCCGCCCCGACTACTATGACATCATAAGTATTGCTGAGGTAATTCATAATTAGATTATACTACAAAGTTTTTCTGGTAGTTTTCTTCCTGTAAACTTTTGTAAAAATAAAAGACCATGACCCGCAAAAAATTTTATTTATGAGGTTAAATGTAGAGGGAACTAAAAATGATTAGTCCAATAACGATGGAAACCACAAACCTCATATATAATAAGTATAAGAGTCAAAAAAGTCATAATAGTTTCGGTTCAGACGGCTTGGCGGGCAATACCCGTACAAGCATTTTTTATGTTAATGACTATCATGGTAAAGCTATTAATATGGAGCGTACGGTTACGGCATCAAATGAATTTGACCGCTTTGAATCAATAATGCCGACTGATAAATTAAAACTTGCTTCCGGTGATATCATGCTCGGCGAAGATAAAAAAGTTAATAAAATTGCGATAAATTTTCTTAGGTTTATAGGCGTTACAGCTTCAGCAGTCGGCAATCATGAATGTGATATGAAATCTAATGATTTTATTGAGATGATGAAAGATATCAAGTATAAGCTTCTTGCATGCAATATGAAAACCTCCCCTGACAGTAAAATTGCGAGTCATATTGAAAAATCTTATATTGAAGAGCATAACGGTAACAAATACGGTATTATTGGGGTGTTGCCAACTGATTTAATTTCTCGTGTAAAGTACGGAAAAGTTTTCCAGGATCAACGCCTTGACCCTGCAAACATTGATGAAACTATTGAAGATATCCAGATTGAAGTTGATAAATTAAAGAGTCAGGGTGTTAATAAAATTATATTACTTTCCCATAGTGGGTATGGTTATGATATAAAAATTGCTCAATCAATTGATGGTATTGATGTAATTCTTGGTGGACATTCCCATAATCTGATTACAGGGGTTAAGGAAGGTGTTAACTTGTTTAATTCTAAATCCGGGGAGCCGGTTGTAATTACTCAGGCAGGGCGTGACGGCAAGAATTTTGGCGTCTTGAATCTTGAATTTGATAAAAACGGTATTATAAAAAAAGTCCAGAATAATGTTGCCACAACAAGAGCTTTTTCAAGAAATCTTATAGCCAGAAATCTTTTTGAAAATATTTTGGGAAAACCTGAAGTTGTTGGTGTTATTAATACGGCCCCTCCTCCCTTGCAAAATGATTTGATTGAGATTAGTCCTCTTGCACACTATGGTCTTGATGCAATAAGAGAACGTTCCGGTGCGGATATTGCAATTGTTAGCGCTGCTAATATTCGCGGATATGTTGAAAAAGGTAAAATTGATACGAGAACTATAGGCGAGATTTCTCCTTTTAAAAATAAGATAATTAAAGTTGATTATACGGAAAAAGAAATTGTGGATGCTGTTAAATTCTGCGCAAAATCTTTCGTAAACAGAAATAACAAACCTGGTATAATGTATGTTTCAGGTTTAAAATACACCGTTTCAAGAAATGGACTTGTCTATAACATGAAATACGTTAATAAAGATGGTAAAGAAGAAGTTATTGATGTTAATAATCCTAGCAAAACTAAGATGTATTCTGTCGCTATAAATGATTATTACGGAAGCGGAAATGATGACTTGGCGATGCTGAATAAAATTGACTTTGCTACAGAGCTTTACGATTGGGATTTGAACGACAGTATCGAATGGAAAATCCGCCAATCCAAAGAGCCGATTGATATTGTTGACGACGGACGTATAAAGATTGTAGATTAGGAATTTTTGTTATAAAATTTTTGTATGGAAACAGAATTAAAACAGTTAATAAACAACTTAAAGCCTCGTTTTGACAGCATAAAGGAGTGTCTTTGACCCGACAGAATTAAAAGAAAAACTTGCTAACTTAGAAGAGGAAATGCAAGCCCCTGATGTTTGGTCTGACAAATCCAGAGTGTCAAAGCTCGGGGCAGAAATTAAAGATTGCAAAGAAAACATTGCACGCTGTGAAAATTGGCAAAGCCTTCTGGACGACGCAGAAATTGCGGTTGAAATCCAAGATGCAGATTTGATTTCCGAGAGTTTTACGCAGCTTGAAAAGATGTTAAACGACCTTGACAGCTTTGAGGTAAGGCTTATGCTAAGTGGTGAATACGACGAGGCTGATGCGATTTTAACTGTAAACGCAGGAGCGGGCGGAACAGATGCGCAAGACTGGGCAAGTCTGCTTTTGAGGATGTATATGCGCTGGGCAGAAACTCATGGCTGGAAAGTTGATTTGTTGGATAAACTTGACGGGGACGAGGCTGGAATTAAATCTGCGACTTTTAAGATTTCTGGCAAATACGCTTTTGGATATGCAAAGGCAGAACGCGGTGTGCACAGATTAGTCAGAATTTCTCCGTTTAACGCAAATGGAAAACGTCAGACAAGTTTTGCTTCTCTTGAGGTTTCCCCTATTATTGAAGATTTTGAAAAAAGTATTGTTATTCCACCCGAAGAAATTGAAGTCGATACAATGCGCTCAGGCGGTGCGGGCGGTCAGAATGTAAACAAAGTTGAAACAGCAGTCAGAATTGTCCACAAACCGACAGGAATTGTTGTTAAATGCCAGCAGGAACGCTCACAGCTTCAAAACAAAGAGAATGCAATGCAAATTCTTGCCTCAAAATTACTGGCAATCAGACAGGCCGAACACGACAAAAAGCTTGCGGAACTCAAAGGTGAAAATTTCGATATAAATTTTGGGTCACAAATCCGCTCATACGTATTTCATCCGTATAAAATGGTTAAAGACCACCGTACAGGCTTTGAAGTCGGGAATGTAGATTCAGTTATGGACGGCGAACTCGACGGATTTATTGAGGCGTATTTAAAGTCTAATGTTTAAATTGACGTAATCTATATTATGCGAACTTCTCGCATAAATATACCAGCGTTTCGCAATGTACTTTTCTTTTCCTTTTTTTGCGAAGTAAAGGAAAAGAAAAGTACCAAAAGAAAAGGAAAGCACGCACCCGTAATCTGCGCTGCTTCGCATCGCTCTGACCAAATGGACGTTGTTCTGTTCGCTAATGCGAACAGAATTGTTTAGCCAAGCGTTGTCCTTAGCGGCGTTGAACAATATATAGATTACAAAAACTCCCGCTTAAATCAAGCGGGAGTTTTTGTCAATTTTTCATTTGATTTAAACTAAATAGCAAGCGTAGTTGCTTCTATTTCTAAGTCAAGAGGTGTTTCTTCCACAACTTCAACTTTTACAGCATTTACATCTTTTGCCTTTACAACTTCAAGTGTTGCTGTTGAAGTTGTCGGAGCTTGTGTAATTGCAGGCTTTTTAGGTGCGGTTGCTGCTGCTCTTGCTTTTACCATCGCCGGATCAGGATTAGCTTTATAATAATGATAATCCTTCATGATTTTGCTGACAAAACGCTTTGTTTCAGCGTATGGAGGAACTGAGTTATTGTATCTCTTTACATTACCCGGACCTGCATTGTAAGCTGCTAATGCCAGCTCTACAGAACCAAACATTTTGTACATAGATTTGTAATACATAATTCCGCCCTTGATGTTGTCATTCAAAGAATACGGATTAAGCCCCATTCTCCTCGCTGTTGATGGCATTAATTGAAATACCCCTACTGCACCATGACTGCTTCGTGCATTGTGGCTAAAACCTGATTCGGTTCTTGCGATACTTAAAGCGATTGCCGGATCTACTCCCATTTCAATGGAGTGTTTCACGATTGCCGCTTTTACCGTATTTACGTCTGCTGCCTGTACCGGCGCAACACACAATAACACTAGCGTAATAGTGAAAAGTAATAGTTTTCTCAAAATGTAATCCTCTAGTTTGTAAATTGAAAATCCTTGAAAGCAAGTGCCCTATCTCTTTAGTGTCAAGTTTTAAACTTCCAAGAATGAAATTTATATATACATCGTATTACAAAAATTGTAAATTTCAAGTCTTAATTTTAAATCTTAGTTTATCTTGATAGCTGAAACCTACTGTTTACAGGCTTTTTTCTATATGTAAAGATTGTGACAATGAGTGTTTTTTTAACAATAAATTAAGGTGTTGGTAAAGAGTTTGCATTAAGTTTTTGTTTTTGCTAAAATTCGTATATTAAATTTAGTTTTAAGGAGAAAATTTATGGCAGATAAAAAATTAGCGACGATTGGTGTGTTCGGAGGTTCTGGGTTTTATAAGTTCCTTGATAATATTGAAGAAATCAGGGTTGAAACTCCTTATGGGATGCCTAGTGATAATATTTTCTTAGGGCAAATCGGTCCTCATAAAGTTGCGTTTATGCCTCGTCACGGTAGAAATCATACTATTTTGCCTCATTTAATTAACTATAGAGCTAATGTATGGGCTATGAAATCTATCGGGGTGGAAAGAGTTATTTCTCCTTGTGCTTCAGGAAGTTTACAAAAAGATGTAAAGCCGGGTGACTTTGTTATTTGTGACCAGTTTGTTGATTGGACTGATGGAAGAAAATCAACTTTTTATGAAGGTCCTATTGTTACTCACCCGTCTGCGGCTGAAACATATTGTCCGGAAATGAGAAAACTTGCAATTGATACCGCTAAAGAGCTTGGAATTACTGTTCACGAAGATGGAACCATTGTTGTAATTAACGGTCCAAGATTCTCTACAAAGGCAGAGTCAAAATTCTTTACAAATCAGGGTTGGACAGTTATTAATATGTCTGCTTTCCCTGAAAATTACCTTGTTAAGGAATTGGATATGTGTCCGTTGAATATTACACTTGTTACAGACTATGATGCAGGGCTTGTTGGAGATGTTCCTCCGGTATCTCATCATGAGGTAATGCAGGTTTTCAATTCCAATGTTGAAAATCTTAAGAGTTTGTTATTCAAGATGATTGAACGAATTCCGGCTGAAAGAAATAATTGTGATTGTGCTAATACAAAGTCAAATTCTCAGTTATAGAAAGGTAAAACTATGAACAATTCAATAATAAGTGGTGTTAATAGCTTGTTTTCATTGTTTTATATCGTTATTTTGATTAGATGCTTTTTTAGTTTTATTCCGACTATTGATTGGTCCAAACAGCCGTTTTATACTATAAGGCAGGTTACAGATTCTTATTTGAACCTATTTAGGAGAGTTATTCCTCCAATTGGAATGTTGGATATTTCTCCGATGATTGCACTGATAGTTTTAGGAGTTATTCAAAGTTTTGTCGTTGGGGTAATTTCAATGATATTGGGAAATGTATAAGTGTAGGAAGTAGTTATGAAGATTATTATTTTTGGTGCGACAGAGGTCGGGTGTTTACTTGCTACAGAATTTTTTGAAGATCATGATATAACAATTATTGATAAAGAGGAAAATCGAAACGAAGAATTCTCTAAACTGGATATAAGTTTTGTCCACGGGAACGCCTGTGACATGAATGTTCTTAAACAAGCAGATATTATGAATGCCGATGTTTTTATAGCCTGTACTCCGTTGGATGAAGCCAATATTGTAGCTTGTCTTTCTGCAAAAAAAGTCGGCGGTATACGCACAATTTGTTTTGTCTCAAAAGAAGAATACAAAAATACGTTATATTTTGAAAAAAATAATCGAATTTGTGGTGACTTTTTCATTGATTACATTATTTGGCCTGAAGAACTGCTTACTCAGGAAATTTTCCGGATTGTAACGGTAGCACAGGCGCTTGATGTTGAAAACTTTGCCGACGGGAGAGCTCGTTTGCTTGAATATAAAGTTGCTCCCCACCTTTCAATTGTAAATAAAAAGGTTAAGGAATGCAGATTTACAAATAATACGCTAATCGTCGGAATTACCAGAGGAGGAGAGTTATTTATCCCGAATGGTGAAACAGTACTTCTTGCGGATGATAAATTAATTTTTATGGGAACATCGCATTCGCTTGATATTCTGGCAGGGACTTTCTTCCACGAGCAGGAGTACGTAAAAAGCGTTTCAATCATAGGAGGCGGAAACGTTGGGATGATGCTTGCGCAGAATCTTGAAGCACTTAAAATTAAAACAAAAATCATCGAAAAAAATTACGAACGCTGCGAAGTTTTATCACAAAACCTTTCTCATACGCTTATAATCAATGGCGACGGTACAAATTTACAGCTTCTGGATGAAGAATCAATCGGGGAATCAGACGTTGTTATAAGCGTCACAAACAATGATGAAAGAAACCTGCTTTGCTCTCTGCTTGCTAAACAATTAGGCGTAAAACGTGTAATATCAAGAGTTTCAAAAGTATTAAACATCCCGCTTTTTGAAAAAGTCGGTATTGATATTGCGATTTCACCTAAAAATTCAGCGCTTAACGAAGTTAAAAACGACCTTGCCGAAAACGATGTTGATATTTTGGCAACAGTGGAACAAGGACAGGCAGAGCTTTTAGAAATAAAAGTTAAAGAAGAATTTGACGGTAAAAGAGTTATGGATTTAAAAATCCCGTGCCCTGCAATCATCGGAATTATTCAGCACAAAAACTTGGTAATCATTCCAAAAGGGACAACAGAGTTAAACACGGATGATCTGCTTGTAATATTTGTTAAATCAGAAAATGCAGGAATTGTGAAAGAGTTTTTTAAGGTAATGTAAAATGCGCTTAAGTTATATTCTAAATGCTTTAAGTCTTGTAATGATGTATATCGGAGTATTTTTGCTCTTGCCTATACTCATAGCAGTTATATACAAAGACACTGCTTCGATTTTGCCGTTTTTAAGCGCCTCAATTCTGGCATCTGGAACAGGGTTTTTCATCCGAAAAATCTTCCCAAAATGCGCTGAACTAAACAACTTAAACGATATTAAAAAAGCTGAAGCGTTATTCATTGTGGCATTAACCTGGGTTATATTTGCTCTATATGCTTCAATTCCGTATCTGTTTTATAACTTTTCGGTTATAAACTCGCTTTTTGAAGCGACATCAGGCATAACAACCACGGGCGCAACGATTTTGACTCACTTTGATTACCCGAAAGCAATGTTTTTCTGGAGAAGCTTAACCCAATGGTTAGGCGGTTTAGGGATAATCGTCCTGTTTATTGCTGTTTTGCCGCAATTTGCAGTGGCGGGGCGTCAAATGTTTTTTGCGGAAACCCCAGGGCCTACAGAAGATAAGTTTACTCCGCGCGTAAGAAATACAGCTTCAACCTTATGGAAACTGTATTTAGGCTTAACCATACTCCTTGCAATATTACTTAAATGTGCGGGAATGCCTTTGTTTGATGCGGTTTGTAACTCGCTTTCAACGCTTTCGGCGGGAGGGTTCTCACCTAACCCCGAAAGTATAATGGGATATCATATCCCTGCTGCGAGCTGGCTCATCTTAATATTTATGTTCTTTGCAGGCGCAAGTTTTAATCTTCAATACAAAGTTTTTCAAAAGCATAATCCGCTTTTATTATTTAAAAGCGAAGAATTTAGGCTGTATTTTTCGGTTGTACTTATTGCCTCCGCAGCTATTGCAATAATGCTTGTTTCAGGGCATAGTTATAATATTTACGATGCAATAAGACATTCACTGTTTCAAGTGGTAAGTTTAATGACCTCAACAGGCGCGGCAAGCGTTGATTACACAAAATGGAACTTTACCGCGCAAATTTTCTTGTTTATCGTAATCTTTTTCGGCTCCTGTGCAAGTTCAGCGGGTGGCGGTATTAAAATGACAAGATGGCTGCTTATCTTCAAAACAATGAAAAATGAAATTGTAAGAATATTGCACCCGAACGCCGTTATAAACGTAAAAATGGATAATTCCACTGTCGCACCCGATGTATTAAGACAAGTTATTGTGTTTGTGTTTTTCTACTTTGCACTTTATGCGATAACAGCGATTTTAGTTACAATAATAGAGCAAAATCACACATTAGGCTTAACCTCAACGATTACGGCAATAGGCAACGTAGGTCCGGGGTTCGGCGCAATAGGACCTATGACGAATTTCGACCACATGCACACCGCCTCAAAACTGATATTAATTTTTAATATGTTTGTTGGTCGTTTGGAACTTATTCCGTTCTTAGTAATGTGTCAAAGAGATTTTTGGACTGTTAAAAAAGCATAAAAAATCCCTCTTGAATAAGGGGAGGGATTTTAGTTTTTATTTTACCGGAACAAGTTTTATTTGCCCATTTTCTTTAATAATATTAACTTCAGGTGGCTGGTTTACAGGTTTTATTTGTTGTGTTTCGCTAAAGTTTTTTTGAAGATTAAGTTTTTTGTTTCTTTCTTCTTTTTGAGTTTTCATATCCTTGTATTCGTTATATTCTTCTCGTCTAAAACGTTGTTGTTCCATTAATTTCATTTGGAATTCAGTCCCTTGTATCCCGCCTATACTTGGAGGAAGTTCCACCCCTGCGGCATTTGTACTTACAGTTATTCCGCAAAGTAACATCGCTGTTAAAAAAATCTTCTTCATAAGTAGTTTTCCTTATTTGATGATAAAAGTTACGTTTGCAACCGATGTAATTTTCTTTTCAATAGTTGAGGTGTCGCTAATGCCCATATCAGAAACATTCGTGGAATCAACAGGGGTAATCTGGAAAACTCCCATTTTTACAGATTGAATTTTTCCGACGCGGTTATGTGTCGCCTTAAGCATTGCAGACGCTCTTTGCTTTGCGTCCTTAGTCGCCTCCTCAAGCATTTTGACTTTCATATCAGACAAGCTTGAATAAAAATATGACGGCTGATACGCATTAATATCAATACCTTCGGAAATCAAGTTCACGATATCCGTCGAAACCTCTTTAATCTTCTGAACATCTTTTGATGAAACAGAAATATTCTGATTAGCATTGAAGTAGGCTATTTCATCGGTATTCATTCCATTTTGAGTTCTTTTATACGAATTATAACCGCTAAACGCCTTAACCTCGATTTCGTCGGCTGAAAACCCCTTGCTTTCCAAGTATTTAATAACAACAGGACGTTGTTTGTCAATTGCAGCAAAGGCTTCGGCTTTGGTAGGTCTTCTTACGTTAATTTCAAATTCAAACCTTCCGTTATCAGAAGTTACATTCTGCGAATAAGAGCCGGTTACGGTCACAACATCTTTTGACATTGAGCCGGTTATTAATATTGTCGCAATAATTATTCCGGCAGTTATCACTATTGCAAGTAATAAAATTTGGAACTTTTCTAACTTTTCTAACATGCTGCCTCCTAAATTATAATAGTTACATAATAATATATACTACAAAAATTTAAAATGATATATCGGATTAATTTTGGTCAGCACTTTCTTCTGTAAGTTGTTTAACGGCTCTTTTTATTTCAAGTTTAGTAATTCTGGCACCGTCAACTTCTTTAACAATAAAATTTAAATCTTTAAAAGAAGTTTCGTCGTTGACCTCCGCAAGTCGCCCTAAGAGTTTTACGACAAACCCGCCGATAGTATCTACATCGTCATCTTCCAAATCATCATCGTCAAGATTGAAGAACTCTGAAATTTCATCTAATCTCATCATTGCGTTAGCGATATATGTATTTTCTGCAATTTCTTTAATGTCACTTTCTTCTTCTTCGTCAAATTCGTCTTGTACTTCCCCGAAAATTTCTTCAAGAACATCTTCAAGAGTGATTAAGCCTGAGGTTCCGCCAAACTCATCAACAACAATTGCCATTTGACCTTTACGTTTTTTGAATTCAAGAACCAAATTATCCATCGTAATTGTTTCAGGGACAAGTAATACATCTCGTAAAAGATTTTTGATAGGGCATACCTCATCTTTTATAGATAATGAATACAAATCCTTAACGTGAACCAATCCGATAATATGGTCAATATCTTCATCATATACAGGGTAACGTGTATATTGACTTTCTGCAGCTAAAGCATTCAATTCTTCAAGACTCATGTCAACAGGAATGCATACCATATCAGTTCTTGGTACCATAACTTGTTTTGCTGTTAAATCAGAAAATTTGAACACATTATGCAGCATTTCCTTTTCTGTTTCATTTAAGACGCCACCATTGTAGCTTGCGTTAACGAGCATATCAAGTTCTTCCGTGGAATGAACTAAGGAAGCTTTATGAGAATGAGGAATTTTGAGCATTCTTAACACAAGATTTCCAAATCCGTTGAGTGCCCAGATAAACGGATTAAAAATAAATGTTATACCCTGCATTGGTCTTGCAACCCATAGGGCAGTTTTTTCTGTGTATTCAAGAGCTATGGATTTAGGTATAAGTTCGCCAAGAACAACATGCAGGAACGTAATTAGAGCAAAAGCGAGAGTTGCGGATACTGTATGTGTTGCAATGGTTGCGCTAATTCCCGGTAAGAACACAAATAACGGTTCTATAATACGAGCCAATGTTCCTTCTCCGACCCAACCCAGTCCGATACTGGAAATAGTAACACCCAATTGAACAGCTGCAATAAACTTATCCAAATCTTTAATAGCTTCAAGGGCTAATTTGGCGTTAGAATCTCCTTCTTTCACAAGTTGTTCAATTCTTGTTTTTCTAACTTTTACCATCGCAAATTCAGATGCAACAAAAAATCCGTTAGAAAACAAAAGTAATACCATTACTGCCAAATTAAAAATTATATTGCCCGACTCACCCATCAATCTTATTTAATCCTCTACTATCTCTTTTATAATACAGATTATAATATTATAACCAGAAAAATGCAATAGTGTTAATTTGCTTCAACCTCGCGTAACTGTGTGTATATCATTGGAGAGAATCCCTTAGTTGTTACAATATCAATGATTTTGTAAGGATTAGGCATTCCTATTAAAGATGGTGAGTTTACATGATAAACTCCGTTTTCCATTTTTTCCTTGTTCATGTGGTAGTGCCCAGAAACGATAGCAATAACGTTATCATGTCTGTTTAATACCGCAAAGTAATCTTCAGGCTTGTAAACCTGACGAGATTTTTCTTCTGTAGGTGGTAATATCGGAAAGTGCTGAAAAACAATTACAGGGTATTTTTTGTATTTTGTTAGTTGTGTGTCAAACCATTCAAGAGTAGATTTTCTATAATAGCCGTTTGTGCCTGGGATGGTTTCTTTTGCACCGTCAAGTACTATAAAAACAAATTTCCCTTTTTTGAACACGTAATTTGGTTTTGAAGGTCGGTAAAACCAATTGTGTGATTTTACTCGCTCGATATATTGAACTTTAGATAGTCCGTTACTTTTAAACACGTCGTGATTACCTATAACCAGATAGTACGGAACCTTTAGCTTTTTAACTATTTTCATAAAAGTGTCAAGGTTTTCAACTTTTGAAGAGTCAATATTATCGCCGGTAAAAACTACAAAAGAAATATTTCCGATAGAGTTTATATCTTTAATTGCAGCTTTTAAAATTTCTTGAGAATAGGAGTTTTGTTTTGCGATATGTGTATCGGCAATTTGGACAAATCTTATTTCTCCTGCACTTGCCTGTATATTAATCTGTAGCCCTAGCATTAAGAAAAATAACAAAATAATTTTTTTAAACATCTGTATAAAACACTCCAATCTTAAGTATTCAGATTATATCATAAACTTTCTCTTTGTGCTAGAATGTAAAGCAGGTAGAAGGTTAAGACATGAGATTAGATAAGTTTTTAAAAGTTTCAAGACTAATTAAGAGAAGAACCGTTGCCAATGAGGTTTCGGATATGGGAAGGATTCTCGTTAACGGTAATCAGGCAAAACCTGCTAAACAACTAAAAGAAGGCGATGTTATAACAATTGAATACGCCAATAGAAGTGTTACCGCTAAGGTTCTTAGGGTTCCGCTCAATAATGTGAGTGTTCAGGAAGCCTCTACTTTGTATGAAATTATAGAATAATATATTGACTTTTTATAAAAGATTATTAAAACTTTTACGAAACTCATATAAACGGATGATTTTATTTCTTAAGATTACAGCATCATGATATATATCCGTTAGTATATTGAGTTAGTAGAGGTAGTTTTTTATGAAAATAAACGGCGGAATTGAATATTATCAAAACGGTATGAGGATACCGCTTCGTGCTATGCAAGTGCAAAGTGAGTTGATGGGTATTCATAACGAAAATATTACAGGGTTTGATAAAGTCGGGTACCAACGACAAGAAGCTGTTATATCTTCCTTTACTGAATTTTTAGGCACTCAAGGGATTTCAAAATCAACTGATGATAAAATTGGTCGTATTGCTATGACTAAAAAACCGTTGGATATTGCTCTTGCAACAAAAGGCTATTTTCAGATAGAAACTGATGCCGGAGTAAAACTTACGCGTGACGGTCGTTTTAAACTTGATAAAGATGGCAATTTACTAACGTTGGAAGACAATAAGGTTCTATCCAGTGCCGGCATGCCTATAAAACTTCATATTGTTCCTGATGATTTAAAGAATATTAAAGTTGAAGCAGACGGCAAACTGAGTGTGTATAACGAAAAAACTCGTAAACTTGAGGCTGTGGCAACTATCGGGGTTGTTGATTCCAGAGGGGCTATAGTTGAAAATCCGGATATGAAGCAAGGTTATAATGAGTATTCAAATGTAGCTTTGCAAAATGAATTTATTGAGATGATGCCGATAATAAGAAATTTTGAGGCTAACAGGCAAGTCTTTTTAATACAAAACCAAAATCTTCAAAAAGTAATCAACCAACTTGGTTCAGCGTCATAATAAAGGAATAGTTTTATGAAAAACTTACAAGGTATAATCAGAAAAAATACAAATAACGTTCTTAACCAGTGGGATAAGCTCGGTTATGTTGCAAATAACCTTGCCAATTACAACACAAAGGGGTATAAAGGGGTACGTTTTGAGCAAATGCTTAAAGAAGACGGAATGCTGACCGGTGCTATCAGGACAGATAATCGTCAAGGATCAATTCAAGTTACAAGTAACCCTTATGATATTGCAATCAATGGTCAAGGTTATATTCCTGTGTTTTCTAAGACAGGTGAAGTTGCCTATACTCGTGACGGAGCTTTAAAGCAAGGGCGTGACGGATACCTTGTAACTTCTGATGATTGGATAGTAGGTAACGGGATAAAAATCCCGACTAACTGTTATAAGTTTACTATTAAGTCTAACGGGGATGTCTATGCTTATGATAAAGCGGATGCTAAAGGTAAAAAACTTGGCAATATTCCGCTTGTAAGGTTTGCTAATCCGGAAGGTCTTGAGTTGACAGATATGAATAAGCTTCGTCCGACCGAGGAGTCTGGAGAGGCGGTTCTAGTTAAAGATCATGACTGTATCGTTCAAAATAATATTGAAGGTTCAAATGTAAATATTATGGATTCTGTTACAGACATGCTCAGGCTTAATGCGTCAATGCTTGCGAGTACAAGAATGATGAAGGTTGTTGATGATATGTACAACAAATCAATAAATATCAGAGAGTAATGAGGTAAGAGGATAAATTATGTATTCACCGCTTAATAGTATGGGTAGAGTTGAATTGATGCTTGATTTGGTATCACAAAGGCATG
This sequence comes from uncultured Muribaculaceae bacterium, assembly GCA_964446855.1. Lineage (GTDB taxonomy): Bacteria > Cyanobacteriota > Vampirovibrionia > Gastranaerophilales > Gastranaerophilaceae > UBA1221. Next base: position 331 of record CAYUQM010000013.1, on the reverse strand, counting down.
TAGCTTTGGGGTCCAATCTTGCTAATATGCATACTCCAGGATATGTCAGAAGAGATATAAATTTTCAGGAATATCTCGGTTCGATGAATAGCCCTCTTGAAACAAAGTTATCTCAAAGGCTTGGACCGTCTGCTATTATAGAAGAGCGTTTTCAAGAAGAAATCAAACCTGATAAAGAATTAATAGAAATGCAAAATAACGCACTTTTATACACAATGGCAACAAGAAGAATGTCAAATATTATTACGGAGATGAAAACTGTAATAAACGTAGGTAAGTAAGGCAGGTGATTTAATATGAGTATATTAGAAGCAATGAATATAGGCGGAAA
>CAYUQM010000012.1:0-44886 GCA_964446855.1 uncultured Muribaculaceae bacterium | reverse complement strand
CGGTATTAAAACAATACAAATGCCTGCTTGAAATGGACGGCGTTGATTTGGAATTTGAACCTGAAGCAGTTGATTTAATTGCACAAGAAGCTATCAAACGTAAGACCGGTGCAAGAGCATTACGTTCAATCGTTGAAGAAATTATGCTTGACGTTATGTACGATGTTCCGTCAAAAGAACATACTGATAAAATCATCATAACAGCAGAAATGGTTAAGAACAGAAAATGCGCTGAATTGATACCGCTTCCGAAGAAAGAAGAAACAAAAGAAATTTCGGCATAATTAAAAATTATATATTAAAAAAGCTCGTTAGTTTTAACGAGCTTTTTTAATAGCAAAAATAAAAATTCAGGGTTTTTTAAAACTAAAAAGGGATTATTATGGCAATTTCAAAAATTAACTTTACAGGAGAAACACCTCTCCTAAATAAAATGTTAAATAACACAGTTACACAACCGGCACCGGCTGAGGTTTCACCCCCGGAAAAGAAAAGTAATGTCAAAAAAAATTTAACTGTAGGATTATCTTCTGCCACTATTTTAATATCATTAGGAGTCTTAGGATATAAAGGTTATCTGGGTAAAGGCATCCAAAAACTTACCGGCGGCATAAAAAAACACTCTTCAGACATAGCAGAAGAAACACAAACAAAACTTGAAGAAATTATCCCCGATAAAAAACCCAAAATTGAACCTGAAATTAAAACCCCCAGCTTGAGTGCAAAACAAGCCCAAATAAACGCTATGCTGGACAGAACAATACCGGAAATTAGTGAACCGCTGAGCCTTGAAGAAGCTCCTTTTTTACCTGAATGTTATGATGAAATACTAAAAGCAGCGCGTAAAGAATCCTTAAATACCTCAACAAAATTACATTTAATAAATGTAGACGATAAAATTTATAATGTGACCGTAAACAAAAATGGAAAAATAATAAGCATTATCAGTTCAGATGATTTAATATTATATGATGATTATGAAAACTTAATCTACCATGAAAAAAGATTTACGAACCTGGGAGCATATTATAAAGACGGAAAAATTACCAATATCAAAAAAACGACAAGAAACAGTTTGTACAATTATAACTCGAGATTAAAATTAAACAATATTAACCAACGATATGGTGAGAATGGTGCGTTTGAAAAAATCTCCGTCATCACTCCGGAAGGATATGTAGGACTTATCTCTCACGCTGATACGAAAACAGGAAAAGAAATTAAAAGAGATTGGTTTAACTCTGAAGGAAAACTTATAAGAGAAGAGTTCTTTTCTGATTCAGGAGATATAACTGATACTATAAATTATTAAAAAAAAGATTGTGCTTAGGCACAATCTTTTTTAATCCTTATAAATGTCTAAGAATAGGCATAATCAGCTGATCAGCAAGCTCGGAAGCCCCTTCAAATTGTCGTGCTCTAACAAGACTCGCAGCCAAATCGTAATCATATCCGACTTCTCTGTGTTCTACAGTAAATGATCCGCATGAGAAATCAATGATAACATAATTTGCCATAGGATTACCCGTCATTGGTCTGCCAACGCTACCAACATTTACAACAGTTTGTTTAGAAAGAGTTTGATAACCGCAAGGTACATGCGTGTGTCCGCACAATATTAAATCAGCTGTTTCTCCCTCAATAATTTCTTGAACTTCAGAGATCCTCATCCCCGGAAGAATATCTTCATTAATTTTTCTAGGAGAACCATGAACCAATAGCACAGAAACACCTTCAACAAACAAAGACTTCCTTTCCGGCAAAGATGCCATATAATCCTTTTTATCTTTTTCAATGACATCAACATCATCTAAAAGAGCATTCGCCATAACCGGAAATTGCCCCAGCATTTTATCATACATTTTTAAGTCAAAATCGGTAATCATTTTATCGGTATTACCTTTTATAACCGTCCAGTCTTGCCCTTTAGACATAAAATAATCCAGAACCACTCTTGGCTGAGGTCCTGCCATCGCGATATCTCCAAGACACCAAACCTGCTCACAATTATTCATCTGAATATCGGCGACAACACTTTCTAATGCTTGGAAATTTCCATGAATATCAGAAATTACAGCTACTTTCATAAAACTTCTCTCCTTTTTATCTTTATGATATCATAAAACTATGATAAAAAGAAGAGTTTCAAAACAAATTTCAATTGGAAATATAAAAATAGGCGGAAATGCACCAATTAGTGTACAATCTATGTGTAACACAGATACACGTGACATCAAAACTACCTGTCATCAAATTGATGAACTTGCAGAAAAAGGATGCGACATAGTTCGTCTCGCAGTATTGAATAAAGATGCAGGAAACGCTATCGGAGAAATTGTCAAAAAATCAAAAGTCCCGCTTGTTGCAGATATCCATTTTGACTACAGACTTGCAATTCAATGTATAAATAACGGGATTAGTGCATTAAGAATTAACCCAGGCAATATTGGAAAACGCGAAAACGTTGAAAAAGTAGTAACCCTTGCAAAACAGCAGCAAATACCTATCAGAATAGGAGTTAATGCCGGCTCTTTAGAAAAAGAACTGCTTGAAAAAAATATTCCGCTTTCGGAAAAAATGGTCGAAAGCGCTATGAAGCATCTTCAAATACTGGAAAATTTAGATTTTGATTTGATTAAAGTCTCTTTAAAGTCATCCGATGTTTTGACAACAATTGAAGCATATCGCTCGATTGCAGAAAAAATTCCGTATCCGCTGCATCTCGGAGTAACAGAAGCCGGTACCTTACGTGGCGGATTAATAAAATCCTCCGTGGGATTAGGAACACTTCTTGCGGAAGGGATAGGAGACACAATCCGAGTATCACTAACGGAAAACCCAGTTGAAGAAGTGAGCGCAGGTATTGATATATTAAAAAGTCTGGGCTTAAAAGAACAGGGAGTTAACTTCGTTTCCTGTCCGACTTGTGGAAGAACTCAAATTGATTTAATAAATTTAGCGAAAAAAGTTGAAGAGAAATTTAAAGACCTTGATGCTTCGATTACAATTGCAACGATGGGCTGTGCCGTCAACGGCCCGGGAGAAGCAAGACATGCTGACTTTGGGATTGCCGGCGGAATTGGCGAAGGCTACATATTTAAAAAAGGCGAAATTATAGCAAAAGTTCCCGAAAATCAACTTTTGGAAAAACTGGAAGAAATTATAAAAAAATCATACAAATAATACATTTATTTTTCTTGTAAAGAATTTATAATACTATTGCAAGTAATGCAAAAAAATGTTAACATATAATATAAACAGAGGTGTATTATGAAAAAATTATTATTAATCGTTGGAGTTTTGGCAATATCACTTCCCGCATTTGCTGGTATTGGAGTCCAAGAATCCACAAGTCCGGAATATTTAGAAAACTACGGATGTTCCAGAGAAACAGTAAAATACGTTCAAATGAATAAAGCTAATGTTAACGGTGAAGAATATGTTGTTCCTGCGAAGTATCAAACTTACAGAAAATATTACAGAAAATCTAAAGTTTGGAATAGCATCGTTGATAAAACAAGAAGTTTCTTCAATTATGTAGACCCATCTTTGGATAAAGATAAATTTATGCATCAAGACATTAAATACTATGCAGATTCACAAGATATGTAAAAAAGACGTTTGTAATTTAATTTATCTTGTAATCGGAATAACTTGTTTATTTGCGAGTCATGTTGGGGCGACTTCAGTACCAGAAGAGGGGCTCCGTTATGACATCTCTGATTCAAAATCAAGCTTAAACAATCCACAAATTATAGAACAGGAAGCGGATAATTTATTTTATAAAGGCATAAATTCTAAAGATAATGCAAAAAAAGAAGCATACCTTACCAAATCACTTGGCAAGTATATGCTTCTTTTGAGTATACAACCGGACAATGCAATATTTTGCACTCAGATTGGAGTTATTCACGATTTGCTTGGAAATAAATCTCTGGCCAAAAATTATTTTTACAGGGCAATTAACTTAGAAAATCTTAATCCTTTTGCAAATTATTACTTTGGAGAGTATTATCTTAATATGAAAGATTATCGAAATGCGTTAAAATACTACACGATAGCTTTCAAAAACGGCTACGGCTCGTACTATGAAGTTCATAACCGTCTTGCAACAGTTTATGAAAAACTAGGCGATTTAGCAAAAGCAAAAGACCATTATACGGCGTCAATGGTCGTTAACCCTGCACAAAAAGGACTTAATAGTAAAATTATTCAATTAAACAAAACATATTATAGCAAGAAAGATTATATAAAAAAACAACCCGGGAGCAGGTAATGAATTTTAAAAATTTCATAATTTCAATATCAATATTATTAATAAGTAATATTGCAAGTTATGCATATACAAGTACGGAACAGGATATGTACACTCCATATAATCTGGAGCAAAATGAAATACTGTTCAGTCAATCAAGAAGAGAAGTTAATGCTGTTAACCCAACAGCATATTCTAATAAATCAGGGGCGTATTTCCCCGGAGCTCGCGGAAGTAATCAACTTATTATATATACAAGTGAATATGGAGAAAAAACAAATACTAACGAATTTGGAACTGAAGCAATCATAGAAGGAAATACAGTAACAGAACTTAGCGGAGCAGATTCTTTCATCCCCAAAAACGGCGCTGTTATTAGCGGTCACGGAAGTGCAAAAAGCTGGATGACACAGAATATAAATATCGGAACAAAAATATATTTTGATGAAACCACAGGAGCCCTCACTACATACAACACTTCAAAAAGTCTTGTATTTGAAGCAATGCAGAAAATTTCCGAAGCCACGGAAATGATTGACTACTACAAATCCAAAAACCCTTCTTATGATTGGAAAATTCCAACAGACTTTATAAAAGAGGCACAAAGTTATGTTAGAAAAGGAGAAAAAAATCCGGAAGAAATTCAAAAATACTCAAAGCTCGCAATTGAATCTGCAAATTCAGCTATAAAGAGTGTTTTACCATATAAAGGAAATGAATTTAAGGGAGTTTGGCTAAGACCAACAGAAAAGACTGAGGCTGAAATATGCGCTGCTGTTAAAAAAATAAAAAATTCAGGCATAGAAAATATATTTCTTGAAACATACTTCCACGGACGAACTATCTTCCCGAGTAAAACAATGGACAGCTATGGGTTTATCCCGCAAAACGAAAACTTTGCAGGTTTTGATCCGTTAAAGATATGGATTAGAGAAGCTCATAAAAACGGTATTAGAGTTCATATATGGTTTGAAACATTTTACGTAGGAAACCAAATCCCGTCAGGTAATGCTAAAAATATATTAGCAGTTAAACCTGACTGGGGGAACAAGACTCTAGTGGGATATGAATCTGCACTAGCAACACCATCATCATCCGAGCATAACGGCTACTTTCTAGATCCTGCAAACCCAGATGTTCAGACATTTTTACAAGAACTATTAACAGAAATTATAAACACATACAAACCTGACGGAATCAATTTGGATTATATCAGATATCCACAAGCAATCTCAACTTCCGCATCAGGAAACTGGGGCTACACTGAAACTGCTCGCTCATTATTCTATCAACAGTATGAAGTTGATCCGGTTGATTTGAACACCACTCATCCTTTATGGAGTAAATGGGGCGATTTTCGCAGACAGCAAATTACAAATTTTGTAGAAAAAATCGGTGAACTTGGGAAAGCAAAAGGAATATACGTCAGTGCAGTGATTTTCCCCGACAAAAGTATTGCATATTCAAGGAAATTGCAGAATTGGTCTGCCTGGTCACTAAATCATTATGTACACGCATTTACGCCACTCTTTCTGACCTGTAACCCAAAAACATTAAACTCTCAAATAACAACTGTTATAAATAACAAAGCTCCTGAAACCGACCTGATAGCCGGATTATTTGTGACATTTATGGGAGGGAGTGAAGAAGACTTAATAAGACAAATTCATGAAACAAGAAAAGTCAATGTTATAGGAGTAAGCCTGTTTGATTATGCGCATTTAAGTCAAAAATACATAGATGCACTTTCAACACGAGTATTTTCAACAAAATCTGATATAAAAAAAATCAATTGGACAACACCAATAACATCTACAAATACAGAAACAGAAAATGAGTTAAAAATTAATACATACGATCCGCAGAAAAATCTAAAATTTCAAATCAAAGCACCTACTCCAATACTGTCAATATCAAAGAGAAAATCTCGTTAATTTATTATAATTTGATTTTTCAGCCTGTTCGTGATAAGCTTTGGCTTAAGGAAATTGTTTTTTGAGTAAGAATTATGAATATAGATAAAGAAAAACTGGTTTCTTATATTAAGAAGTTAAGTGAGCCGAAAATCCTCGTAATTGGGGATCTTGCAATGGATGAGATGGTTTATGGAGATGCAGAAAGAATCTCAAGAGAGGCACCTGTTCTTATATTGCAACATACACATACAAAGCCGATACTGGGAGGAGCCTCTAATGCAGCCCATAACGTATCAACACTAAATAACGGCAAAACTTCCGTTATTGGAGTATTTGGACAAGATTATCAGGCTGAACAGTTAAAAAAAGCATTTGAAGATGCAAATATTGACACTAAACACGTTGTTTACGATAAATCGAGAAAAACCATTACGAAGACCCGAATTTTAGGTTCCATTACAACATCAATTACTCAGCAAATAGTTAGAATTGACAGGCAGACCAACACACCTTTGTGCAAAGAAACTGAAGCCGAGGTCATTGCCAATATTGAAAAAGCAATCCCTGACTTTGACTTGGTTATATTATCAAATTATCATATCGGAACATTAACCAATAACGTTATAAATAAAACAATTGAACTTGCGAATAAATATAACAAAAAAATAGTAATTGATGCTCAACGTAATTTAAGTGACTATAAAAATATTACATCAATGACTCCTAACCTTCCCGATACCCAAAATTCGGTAGGATTTCCTGTCGGAGATAGAAACTCACTTGAAAAAGCTGGCAGTAAATTATTAAAAGACACCAATGCACAAGCTATCCTTATTACTTGCGGAGCTGACGGGATGTTTGTTGCAGAGCCAAATAACAAATACACAAAAATTCCTGTATTTAATAAATCCGAAGTGTTTGATGTTACAGGTGCCGGTGATACCGTAACCGCGGTATATTCTCTTGCTCTTGCAGCAGGGGCTGACCCTGTGTATGCTGCACTTATCGGAAATGTTGCCGCAAGTATTGTTGTCAGACAATGGGGCTGCGCAACCACAACTGTCGAAGAATTACTTATGGCAGTTGAAAAACTCTAGTAAAGGAGAGACTTATGGAAAGATTTGAATTTCTTAAAAACTTGAAACCTTTTGATTTAATTGTAATTTTCGGAGTCGCAATTGCGCTTGCAGTAGGCTTTGTAACATTCAAACAAATAAGACAAACCGCCGACAAGCAAATTGAAACAACTTCTCCGATTATTTTTGACGTGTTTCTACGCGGAATCACACTTACCGGTTCAGAAACACCAATCAAAGCCGGAAACAAAACATTTATAAGCATAAGAAACGTTCCATATTCTGATTTGGAAGTGCTAAAAGTTAAAACAGAAAGAAAAAAAACCGTATTACCGGTTCTTTCAAACTCAAAAAATGCAACAAAAAACGTACTTATTGTTGATGATGTAGCTCAAGCAAGCTTATATGATATTGTTGTTACATTAACAGATAATGCTAAAATAACTAAAGACGGCGCAGTTGTAGGCGGCAATAAAATAAAAATGGGCTTGCCTATAACACTGGAAGGTTCTAATTATAAATTCAACGGAACTGTTTCAAATATTACCGTTACCCACGATGATATAAAAGGGGATGTTGATACTAACGTAAACAAAGTTGACGATGTTCAATAAAATATTTAAATTTACTCAAACAAAGCTAAATAAACTATACGAAAACAGTTTGTTCCTTCAACATTTGGACAAACTGATTTTCGCATCTATAATATTAGTATTTCTTGCATCAACATGCCTGTCCTCTGATGTAATAGGCTTCATTGCACTTATTACAACATTTTTGACAGTTATACAACTGCTTACTAAACCAAATGAAAAATGTGAACCTGTTAAATTTGAACTGTGGCTTCTTGCCTATTTTATGGTAGTAATAATAAGCCTTGCCGGTTCTACATTATTTGCACTGAGCCTGAAAGGTTTTATGAAAACAGTTACATATTTGGGTTTTTACGTTTCTGTTGTGCATTATTTGAAATACCACACAAATAAAATCCCTTATATTTTGGGTGCAATAGGTCTTTGCGTAAGTTTTGAAAGTGTTATGGGTATTTTACAAAATTTTGCGCATGTCGATGAAATCTCCACATGGCAAGATGTTTCGAAATTAAATCCTGAAGAAGTTATGACCAGAGTATACGGAACATTAAAACCATATAACCCTAACCTTCTGGGAGGATATTTTGTTGCCGGTATACCTGCATTGTTCGGGTTAGGAGGTTACCTTTTAAGTAAAAAACACTTAAAATCCGGAATCGTAATTCTCGGTTTAGCACTTTTATCTGTTGTAACACTATTCTTAACCGGATGCAGGGGAGCATATATCGGCTGCTTAGTTATATTGACAGGCATATTTCTTGTTGCCGCAAAATTCTTATGGAACAAGTATAAAAAAGTTTTTTTAGGCGTGCTTGCAGCTTGTTTTGCTTTTGGAATAAGTGCTATTTTATTTGTAAGCTCTTTAAGAGCAAGAGTTTTTTCAATATTTGCAATGCGTCAAGACTCGTCAAACTCATTCAGGTTTAATGTTTACCAGTCATCAATACAGATGTTTAAAGATAACTGGCTGCTTGGGATAGGAGTTGGAAACAAAAACTTTAGAGAAATCTACGGACTTTATATGAGAACAGGCTTTGACGCACTGAGTGCATATAACATTTTCCTCGAAACAGCTGTAGAAAGCGGGATATTTGCCCTTATTGCATTTTTGGGATTCATCTTCATTATGCTAAAAGACGGTATCAAATTTATTTTAAACAATAAAAATACCGGATACATAATATTTGTATCCACTGCCGTGATATCTATCTCTGCAGTAATGATACATGGTTTTGTTGATACAGTATTCTTCAGGCCTCAAATCCAGTTCCTATTCTGGACTATGGTAGCAATTATTTCGGCAATTTTACAAAATTCACAAAACGATGAGGAATAGCAATGGCAAAAGAACGTTTGGACAAGTACTTAACCGATTTAGGCTACTTTGACACAAAAAGTAAGGCTGCCGCAGCAATTCTTGCAGGTCACGTAAAAATCAATGATGAATACATTACTAAAGCAGGATTTCAAATTAACCCCCTAAAAGAATATGAAATAGTTGTAAAATCAATGCCTTACGTATCACGCGGAGGCTTTAAACTAAAAAAAGCCCTTGATACATTTAATTTCTCGGTGAAAGAACGCATTTGCCTTGATGCAGGAGCGTCTACAGGCGGGTTTAGTGATTGTTTACTTCAAAACGGAGCGAAATTTGTATACGCGGCGGATGTAGGATACGGTCAACTTGACTGGAAAATCCGTTCTGATAAACGGGTAAAAGTGATTGAAAAAACAAATTTGAGAATTTGCGATTACTCGGATATTTATTCAGAAAACGAACCTACAGCAGACTTGCTTGTAAGCGACCTGTCATTTATTTCTCTTACAAAAGTTTTAGGGAACTTAAAAAAACTCCTTAACCCAAATTTTCACGAGATGATATGTCTTATTAAGCCTCAATTTGAAGCAGGTAAAGAAAATATTGAAAAAGGCGGCGTTGTAAGAGATAAAAAAATTCACGCCGAAGTTATTTCTAGTGTCATAAATTGCGCAACAGCTCTTGGGTATTACATAAAAGGGCTGACATATTCCTCAATAAAAGGTCCGTCAGGCAATATTGAATACCTGATATGGCTTTGCTCGGAAGGAGACTCTTTACAACTTGATATAACCGAAATTGTCCAAACCGCGTTTGAAAATTTAAACTAAATTACAGGAATTTCCTCAATCGGGTTTTCAAAATTCAAATCAATATATTTAAAAATATTATATACAATTCCCGGAGCAAAATAGTAGTTATTATTAGTTGGAGTAATCTTCAGCATACTTTTGTTCAAGCCAAAATACACAACCGAAGCAAGAAACTCTTTATTTGCCGCCTTGAATAAAATATATCCCGTTTTAGACTGCATTTCCTTAATTTCAAAACGATTGGCACTAATACTGGCAAGTGTTAAATAAAATAATTTTTCCGCAGAGATATAATAGGTTTTTGTACAATCATCGTAAGAAACAGTTTTAGGAGTAGTCAATTGTATTGAGGGAAGCTCCTCTGCAATAGCCGCTACCTCTGACACAAACAAACATAATATCATTATAACCAATGCTACTAATTTTTTATTTATTCTTTCCATGTTTCACCCTTATTTATATCTATAACAAGCGGAACTCTGAGCGGTTGATTAAGCTCCATTGCTTCCTTGACAAGTGCAGAAATCTGTTCTGCCTCACTGTTAAGAGTTTCGACCACGAGTTCGTCGTGAACCTGTAAAATCATTTTAGATTTCAAATTGTTTTCTTTTAATTTCTTCGAAAAATCAATCATTGCAATTTTCATCAAATCTGCAGCCGTACCTTGAAGCGGTTGATTAATAGCTGCACGTTTTGCAAATTCTCTTATCATCATATTAGGACTTTCAAGCTCAGATTTTAAATATCTTCTTCTTCCAAACAAAGTTTCCACATAACCATTACGTAAAACTTCTTCAACAGTAGCATCCATATATAACTTTATATTTGGATATGTTTCAAAATATTTTCTGATAAATTCATCAGCCTCATTATTTGTAATTCCAAGAGATTTCGCCAAGCCGTATTTACTTTGACCGTATATTATTCCAAAATTTACAGCCTTTGCTTTATATCTCATATCTTTTGTCACATGTTCAATATCTACATCAAAAACCTTAGATGCAGTCATTGTATGGACATCAATATTTTTATTAAAAGCATCTACAAGATGAGGGTCTTTTGAGATATGAGCAAGCAGCCTCAATTCAATTTGGGAATAATCTGCTGAAAGTATCATTGAATTTTCCCTGTCTTTTGGAACAAACGCAGCCCTGATTTTATTTCCGTCTTCTGTTCGAGCCGGAATATTTTGTAAATTCGGATTAGAAGAAGATAGTCTTCCTGTTGTTGTAACCGTTTGGTTATATGAAGTATGAATACGTCCGTCTTTCTTGCTAATAAGCATTGGTAATGCATCTGTATATGTAGACTTAAGCTTAGCAAATCTTCTGTATTCAAGCAAAAGCTTTGCAATCTCGTACTCACCCGCAAGTTCTTCCAAAACTTCAGCTCCGGTTGATTTCTTACGTTTTTTTGTTTTTAGATTAAGCTTATCGAACAAAACTTCTCCAACCTGCTTTGGTGAATTTATATTAAACTCACAACCCGCTTGTTCATATATTTTTTTCTCTAAATCAACAAGATTTTCACTCATATATTCAGAAAGCTTATCAAGATAATCCGTATCGACAGAAACTCCGTTAAACTCCATTTGTGCAAGAACAACAGAAGTTGGAAGTTCTATATCATTCAAAACCTTCTTCTCTTCTTCTGCAAGATTTGTTTGCCAATAATCCGTAAGATTAATAATAGCCGCGGTTTCGTCGCAAACACATTTAGCCGCATTTTCAATATTTGAATTTTCAAGTTTTATTTTGTTCTTTTTTATTTCTTCAAAAGTTGCAAATTCACAAATAGCATGACCTAAATTTTCCATAGCTTGAATATCTAAATCATGTTTTCTTGCAGGATTTTTAATATAGCTGGCAAGCTGAACATCAAAGATAACACCATTTAACTTGATATTTCGAGTCCTCAAGATATTATACTCGGTTTTAACCTCAAATGTAGTTTTCTTTATATTTTCCGATTCAAGAATTGGTTTTAATTCACTCAAAACTTCTTTTTCATTAAGCTGGACAGTTAAATTCGTATGTCCTACAGGAATATAATACGATTTAATTTTTTCGCCATGCGCTTCTCTAAACGCAAAAGCCAATCCTGTCAAATAACTCTCAACAGAATTTCTACTGTAAGCTTTAATATTAAATGAAATTTCAGATTGAACCTTTAGTTTTTCGCAAAGATTTCGAAAATCCTCTCTATCCGTAATCATTTTATAATCAAATCCGACATCATTTTTATTAATTTCCGCTTGTACAGCATCCGCAAATAAACCCAGCTGCAATTGAGGAGCCTCTGATTCTAACGGAATTGAGTTTTCTTGCTTTGGCTGAGGTTTAAAATCCGAATTAAAAGATGCAAGAATACTGTTAATATTTTTTATAAACCCGTAAAATTGCATAGATTTAAGGAACTCTGTAACTTTTGAAATATCGGGCAACTCAACCTTAGTTTTTTCAAAATCGAAATTGACATCTAAATCTCTAACTATAGTTGCAAGAAAATAACTTAATCTGGCATCTTCGACACCTGTTTGAAGCTTTGTTTTTAGTGCATTAGCCTTAATTTCATCAGTATGAGCTAAGACATTATCAAGATTTCCATATTCTTTTAAAAGAGCTTGAGCCGTTTTTTCACCAATCCCTCTGATTCCGGGAATACAGTCTGAGGTATCACCACGAAGAGCCTTATAGTCTATAATTTGATTAGGATAAACTCCTAATTTCTCATAAACGGCATCCCAGTCATATTCCTTTAGTTCACCTTTTGATGGGATAATAACTTTTACACAACCATCCTTTTCTATAAGCTGAAAAGCGTCTTGATCCCCTGTAAGAATAAGCACTTTATGCCCAAGCTCACACGCCTCTCTGGAGATAGTACCTATAACATCATCAGCTTCAAAACCTTCTTTCGTATAAATAGGAATACTAAATGCCCTCAACCCTTCATATATCAAATCCATCTGAGAACGCATTGTATCAGGCATCTGTTCTCGATTACTTTTATAATTCTCATATTTTTCAACTCTGAAAGTTTTATGACTGACATCAAAAGTTACGGCAATAGCATCAGTTCTAATCCTTTGATTTTTAAGTAAATCAAAAATTGCCTTGAAAAATCCGTAAACAGCCCAAGTTGGTTGACCGTCAGAGGTCTTCATACCTGTTCTTTCCAGCGCATAATATTGCCTAAAGGCAAGCGCATGACCATCTATTAGAATTAAAGTTTTACTATTCCCCATATATGAATTTTTTCACAAAAACGACTTTTTATCAAATTATTATTTTATACCAAATTATATTTAAAAAACTCACATTAGGAATATAGTCTGGAAAAAATTATTTCAGGACGATTAAAATGTAACCATTATATTTTATATATAAAATTGCTATTAAACAAAAAATCAGGAGGAGATATGGAGATATCACCGATTAGAATACTACTGGTAGAAGACCATAAATTAATGCGGGTCGGGCTGAAATCCCTATTCGAAGAACATAAAGAACTTGATGTAATTTCAGAAGCTCAATCCGGCAAGGAGGCTGTAGAAAATTATAAGATTTCACATCCTGATGTAGTTTTAATGGACATAGGGCTGCCTGATATTTCAGGAATAGAAGCCGCAAAACGAATAATAGAAGCTAACTCACAAGCTAAAATAATAATGCTTACATCTCACCTGTCAGAACAGGAGGTTATGGATTCTCTGCATGCCGGTGCACGCGCATACGTAATGAAAGACATCAATATCGAAATTCTAAAAATGATTATCAAAACAGTCAAAGAAGGCGCAATGTGGCTTGACCCTCAAGTCGTACCAATATTAAGAGACAAAAATTGCGGAATAATTCCTCCGCGTCAAATGTCCAGAGCAATGTTCAAAGAACAGCACGCAAACTTAACACAAAGAGAATACGAAGTATTAAAGCTTGTTGTTGACGGGAAATCCAACAACGAAATTGCTCAAGAGCTTACAATTTCTGAGCATACTGCAAAAGCCCACGTATGTAACATTATACAAAAGCTTGTAGTAGATGACAGAACCCAAGCCGCAGTTAAAGCACTAAAAGAAGGACTTGTTTAAGATTTGTAAACTTTACCGATAAAAAGTTAAAGATTTTCAGACTATTGTCGATAAAACTTATGTAACAAGGATAACCTTATGACAGATTTCAATGAGTATCAAAACGGATTGCCTGACCTAGGCAGAACATACTGGCAAGACCTAAAATCAGGCGAACAAACAGAAAAAAATTCGTTGAACAACTTAGTTGAAATAAACTGCAAAACAATATTTGACGAAGACTCTAAACACTTCAATATAAAAAATCCTTCTATCTTTAAAGAATAAAAATTTTCTCCTTTTATTATTTATACAAAAAAACAACCTTCGAAAATTTCGGAGGTTGTTCTTTTTGTAAGTAAATTATATAACTATTTACTTACAATTCTTGAAGCCATTGCAGAAGATACAAGAGCAATACTGCCTGCGATACCTGCAAATAGACCTGCTTGCTTTAATTTCATATCCATTGCGTGCTTCTTAAAGAAGTTGACCGTATCTTTAAGCGCTTCGTCTTTCTTGAATTTTTTTGTAGCAGAGTCAAACGATTCTGCAAACATTTCTTTAACTAATTTTTCGTTATCTGCCGTTTCCAGCGCTTTTCTCATATATCCGGGAAGAAACAATTCCTTAACTTTTTGAGCATTTTTATCTTGTAAAAATTCTTTTACAGCTTCCTTAAGCGATTGTTTTTCTTTAGGCTGAATATCAAGTGCTTCTGCATGTTTTCTAACAAATTTTTCCAATGCCTTATCTGCTTTTGCCATTTTCTTTTTCACATGTGCAAGTAAAGCTTCTCCATCACCATTAAACGCAGCCATTTCTTCTTCGCCAACCAATGCATTGATTTTATCAAGAGAATCTGCTGTTTTGAGCAACTTATTATCAGCCTTGTCCATTGCATTTACAATGTGTTTAACAAATCTATCGGTCATTTGACCTTCTTTATCGATTGCACGAGCAGTAATAAATCCTGTAGCACCTGCCGCTACACCAGCAATAGCTGTAGGAACAGCAACGCTGTCAATTCTTTTTACGTCCATAATTTCTCCTTTAGGTGTTATTTATTTTATATTAAAGCCAAAGGAATTTTTTTTTGCCATTTAGTAAATATAGACTTTACATAAATTAATGTTATTTTTGACTCAAATAAATTTTTGCAAGCTCAATATCACTTTGTGTTGTAATTTTTATATTCTTGTAACTTCCGTCTACAACGTAGACATCCTCACCCATATCTTCAATCATGCCTGCATCATCGGTATAATTTTTACCTTCGAATTTTTGATGAGCTTTAAGGATAGTCTCGTATTCAAAAGCCTGTGGAGTCTGAGTATTATAAAGCTTTGAGCGGTCAATCGTTTTTACAACCTTGCCATGGACAACTTCCTTAATTGTATCGATTGTCTTTGTCATAACAGAAAGCGCCTTAACTTCCTTGACCATTTCGATACAAATATTTATGAGTTCTGTTGTAATAATAGGGCGCGCACCGTCATGAATAAGCACATAGTCACATTTTTCATGTTTTAAACCGTTATAAACAGATTGTTGTCTTGTCTGACCACCTTCAATTATCTCAACTTTAGGATAATCTATAAACAGAGTTTGCAACTCATCAATAATCAATTTATTGGCACAAATTATAATTTTATCAGCATTGGAATACTTAAAAGCATCAACTGTATGTTTAATAACCTCAATTCCATTTATTTTTTCTATTAACTTATTTTTATTTCCAAACCTTGAAGAGGTTCCTCCTGCCGTAATTATTACATTAACAGTCATTTTTCTTATTGCTCCTTAAAATGTTTAAACAACTTTCTTTCCACACCTTCTCTTGTATAGAAACTGCTTCGTCCGCCGTAGTTCACTTTTACTCCAAAACCACTTTTGACTTCACCTATTACAACTCCGCCAAAATCTTCCGGAACTGTTGCAACAAGCCCATAATCTTCTCCGCCAAAAAATATTAAATCTTCCCAGTTCTGAAGATGTTCAAGCTCAGGGTCATAAGGGATTTTCTCAAAGTCAACTTCAAGCATCACCCCGCTGGCTTCAGCAATAGCAGACAATGCATCCATTAATCCGTCAGAAGTATCCATCATTGCATAATCTTCTTTAACATTAAGCCCGACACGTTCCGAAAACCCAACCTGTGCTTGCGGCATAAGATGAGCCGTTAGGAAAGTATTTTCCTCCTCCTCTTGGGGAAGCGAAGGATGTGGGATACCATTTTCCACCAACATCCTCAATCCGGCAGCAGAAGACCCGTGCAAACCTGCTACGACAACTTTTTGCCCTACTTTCGCGCAACTTCTGGAAGAAATCTTTCGCCCCACAGTTGAACCCATTGCAGTTACGGAGATAAACACCTTATCTGCTCCGGTAATATCACCGCCTACAATTTGAGCTTTTCCTGCCGCACCTTTTGCTCCATTATAAAACTCCTCAACAAAATTTTCTTCAATATCGTCAGGCATAGAAAGCGCTATCGTCAGATATTTAGGCTCTGCACCACTTGCGCAAACATCTGAAATATTAACCATTACAGACTTATAACCTATTTGATATGGGGTGGCAAAATTCCTTGAAAAATGAATATCCTCAACAAGACTATCTTGAGTTACTACAATCCCTAAATCTTTCAAATATGCACAATCATCACCAATATACTCAGAATTCAGAATATTTTTAATTGTGGTTATAAAATCTTTCTCTCTCATTTTAAATCATTTTCTATAAGTGCAACAAATTCACTAACCAATGCTGAACTCCACTTTTTACCGGAATCCTTTTTAATTTCCTCCAACGCCTGAGAAGGAGCTAACTTATCCCTGTAAGGGCGATGTTCGGTAAGCGCAAAATAAGCATCAACTATCAAAACAATCTGGGAAGTCATAGGGATTTCATCTTTAGACAGTTTCGCAGGATAACCGCTGCCGTCCCAATTTTCATGGTGTGATTCAATAATAGGAATAACATCTTGAATATACGTAATCGGGTTTAATATCTCACGTGCAGCAATTAGCGGATGTTCTTTAATTTTAGATTTTTCGGTTTCGGTAAGCGGAGAAGTTTTTGTCAAAATCTCCTGTGGCACAAGAAGATTACCTATATCGTAAAGCAGCAGTGCTATTTTCAAATTGTCTATTTCTTCCTTAGAAAGATCAAAACGTTTTGCAAGACTAACAGCAGTAAGAATTTTTGAGCGCACAAGCCCCTGAATATGTAGAGGGTTGTATGATTGAGTAATCAAATCCGCAACAGAATAAAGAACTTCAATCTGCGAACTGCCATTAAGAAGTCTTCCCGCAAGGTCATTTTTAAACTCCTCTGTAAGCGGAATTCTTCGCTTATTCAGAATATCCAAAAACGCACTAACAGCAAGCTCTTGCCAAGAAGTTTCGTCAATCGGTTTTGCAAGTGTAACCCTGTTTCGTCCGTTACGTTTGGACAAATACATTGCCTGATCCGTAAGCTCCAAAATTTCTTCAATATCACTTGAATGCTCAAGAAAAGTGGCAACCCCGATACTTGCGGTCACATGCCCGATAGTATCGAGTTCTTTTAATTCAATTGCTTTACGGATACGTTCGGCAGCAATCATAGCACCTTCCGACGTAACTCCCGGCAATATAACGTTAAACTCTTCCCCGCCCATACGAGCCGCCGTATCAATTGAACGCGCATTTGCCATTAAAACTTCTGCAATAGTTTTTATAGCCAAATCGCCGAATGCATGCCCGTATTCATCATTAATTTTTTTCAAGAAATCCAAATCAATCCCGATAATACTGAACGGCTGATTAATACGTCGAGCACGAGTAACCTCTTTTTTGAGATATTCTTCAAAATAACGTCTGTTATAAAGTCCTGTAAGCCCGTCGGTTACAGCTTGTTCTTTAACTTTTTCAAACAAGTCGGCAATAGTGATTGCAAGCTCAATCTGTTGGGCAAACATTGATAAAAAGTCTGTTTCGGCTTTTGCTAATTCTTCTCTGGAAGAAAAAACACAGAACAAACCAAAAGGATTTTCCATAGAATAAAGCGGGATTACAATAATAGAACGAACCGATTTGTCTGTTAAAATTTCATCTAACTGCTCTTGTTCAATATCAGGCATAATAGCCTTTAGCGAATCAGCAATATTCTTAGATTGGATAATTTTTCTTTCTTCCAGCGCCTCTGCAAACATTCCGCCTTCTAAATATGCCAGCAGTCTGGCTTGGATGGGAGTTTTTAATATACCGGCAGTCCTTTTAATAGTTTCAGATTGAGCTTCTGCAACAACAGACAGATAAAATCCGTCATCATCTTTCATCTTACGCATAATAGAACTATGCACATACCCAAGTTCACCTTGAATACTGTTAACTATTGATTCAAGAACGTTATACAAAGGTTTTGAAGAATTCATCATATCCCAAATGTGCTGAAGGGTAAGCATACGCTTATTTGCAACATTAAGCTCATAAGTGCGCTGCTCTATTTCTTTTTCAAGCTCAAGGTTTCTTTCGTAAATTTCAAGATAATCCTGTTTTCCGTGGTAAATATTATCTTCTACCTCGGAAATTTTTCTTCTGTATTCGTTAAATTTATCAAAAAAACCCATATATCCTATACTTTTTATTTTGGGAAATACCTTTTTATTATACACTATTTTTTCAAATAACGGAAGAGGGTTCACCCAAAGTTAAGAAATATAAAATCATCGAGAAACAAACAGCATAAGTCATTTTGAAAGACTTTGCTTTACAATCTTGCCGCTTTCTGGGTCTATATGAACAATATTGCAGACATTATCCGTTCCTTTTTCAAAATTGATAATACGATTTACTTTTCCGTTACTATCTGATTCCAGAATATATGTCAATTCGCCTTGTCCGCTATAATTATATACTTTCCCATCCTTGTTCAATGCGTAGCGCGTCAAATTTTCTCCTCGAAAACTGTATTCCTCCGGACCATTTTTAAGTTCAAAAAATTCTCCGTTAATAATTTTCGCTTCTAAAACACACTCTCCATTACTATTAGTATCTAAAACATGAGCTACTCTTTTACCGTCGACAGTTAAGAAAATCTCTCTAACATTACCGTTCGGAAGGGTTACCTTTCCATAATTATCTTTAAATCCTGACACATCCATATAATTAAATTCATTAACTAAATATCTGACATCAGGTACCTCCGCTTTCACCGGCACTTCAATTTCAGGAACTACCATGTCTAAACAATGCATGTCAGAAGCAATTTCGTTCACCTTAGGTTCAACGGCCTCAATCACTTCAGGAGTTTTCTTTTTTACTCCGCCAAGAAATTTTTGAATACCTTCACCGAGCCTTCCTCTGCGCCCTAAAACACCAAGTCCTATTAAAACCGCAGCAGAACCAAGCCCTATTGACCAGTTTCGAACTTGATTATTTTTCACAGGCTCTGACTGCAAAGGTTTAACCTCTTTAGACTCTGTATTCCTGTGCATTTTATTCAAAATATTACTCTCTGACGTAAAACTTATTTTTGAAACTAACACGATATCACCCATTCATAATGTACATGAATATAAAATTCAAACAAGATTTTTTTTGCTATTAAAACATTAACTATTTTAAATATGCGGCACCAATTACACCGGAAAAATCTCCCAGAGCAGTTTTTTTGAACTGAATTTTTGTGGCAGGGACAGGAAGGCATTTTAATTTTGCGTTTTTAATTGTTTTTTCATAAAAATAATCAACAGCCTCAATTAAACCACCACCAAGAATAATAAGCTTAGGATTAATAAAATTAATAACACTTGCAAGTCCGCCTGCAAGATAAATTGCAGCTTCATCAACACAATGTGTCACAAGTTCATCTTCACGCTCAATGGATTTCCTAATCATACTTGAAGTAATTGATTTTCCATCTTCAAGATAATCAAGAATAACAGAATGTCTGCCCTTTTTAAGCGCACCTTCAATTTTCTTTTCTATAGCCGAACGAGAAGCATAAGCTTCCAGACAGCCGTTTGCACCGCAAGCACAAGGTCTGCCGTTCAAATCAACAATAATATGACCGATTTCGCCTGCCGTACCTGTTGCCCCGCGGATAATTCTGCCGTCTTTGACAACGCAAGACCCGACACCTGTCCCGACAAATACGCAAACAAGATCGTCAATCCCCTTACCTGCACCAAACTTAAGTTCCCCTAACGTAGCAGCCTCAACATCATTCGCAAGAAAAACAGGTATATCAAATTCACTCTCAAGAATTTGCTTAATATTCAAATCATAACATTCAAGGTTAGGTGCTCCAAGGATTATCCCGTTAACTCTGTCAATCTGACCTGCCGCCGCAACCCCGATTGATGAAATTTCCGGTTTTTCAACTTTCGTTTCCTCAAGCAGTTCATTAATCCCGCTAACCATCTTCCGAACTATATTTTCGGCACCCTTTTCCTTTTTCGTTTTTTTCTTAACAGAATGAACAACCTCACCGTTTGCTTTATCCACAAGTGCAATGAGAATTTTTGTTCCGCCTAAATCAATTCCAATAGAATATTTTTCCATACAAAAATTATACCACAAATCTCAAATCCTTAATAATATTCAACAAATACTTGCAAAACTATTTTCAGTGTAATAATATTGTGTTACGAAAGTTTTACGGCTTTGGTATGCCTGAAACTTTTTTGTAACTGACTTAACGTAAAAAGGAGAAGAAAATGCCAAAATTAAAAACCCACAAATCTGCTGCAAAACGTTACAAAGTAACAGCAACAGGTAAAATCCAAAAAAGACAAGCAGGTATTGGTCACTTGCTCCAACACAAATCAGGTTCTCGTAAACGTAGAATCTTTAAGATGGTTGGTGTATCTGAAACACACATTAAGCTGGTATCTAAAGAGTTACCATACAAGAAGTATTCAAGATAGGAGCGGTGAATTATGAGAATTAGACGCGGAAATGTAAATCGCAAAAGACATAAAAAAATATTAAAACTTGCTAAAGGATTTATCGGTGCAAGAAGCAGAATCTTTAAAGTAGCTAATACGGCTGTTATGAAAGCATTAAAATATGCTTACAGAGACAGACGTACAACAAAACGCAATATGCGCAGACTTTGGATTGTTAGAATCAATGCTGCTGTTAGAGAACGCGGAATGAGCTATTCAAGATTTGTTAATGCTTGCAAAAAAGCTAACATCCTTGTTAACAGAAAAATGCTTGCTGAACTTGCAGTAAACGATAAAGAAGCTTTTGATGTAGTTTTTGAAGCTGCTAAAGCTGCAAAATAAGTCTAAGGATTTTTAGAAATAAAAAGCTCCCAATTGTTATTGGGGGCTTTTTATTTTACAATTTGTAACATTTCCTAAAAATCAAACAAATTCCTTAATCAAAAAAACTTTATATATGTAAGGTAGTTTTTAAGATTTGGTTAAGTAGGTAAGATTATGGATTTTGTCAATGAGAATTTAATGAAACCGTTAATGTATAGGGATATAATGAGTCCTGAAAATACCCCTATGGGAGCGGCACTCGGACTTGGCATGTATGGCAGCGGCTATATGGGCGGAATGTATCCTACGAATATGCTCGGCGGAGTAACAATGCAACCCGGGCTTGCACAAGATACTTTCATGAGATACCAACAACGCCAGAAAAAAGATAATAACTTTATGAAAAATACCTTCATATTCCTTGGCGGTATGGCATTAATGGGCTTGATGAGATTTAAAGGGGTTAAAAATTTGTGGACAAAATTCACTAATCTCTTCAAACGAACTCCGGCACCAACCCCTACCCCTGCGCCAACTCCGGCTGCTTCAGGAGGATGGTGGCAAAAAGTAAAAGGATGGTTTAGCAGAGGTACAACACCTACTCCTACTCCTACTCCTACACCTACGCCAACACCGACGCCGACGCCTTAGCCTTCACAAAATTAAACTCCTGTGGTAGGATAGAGTAAACATAGGAGGTTAATTATGGCAAAAGATTGCAGTTTCGACGTAGTTTCAGAATTTGATAAACAAGAGTTGGTCAATGCTGTAGACCAAGTAAAGCGTGATATTTCCACAAGATTTGACCTTAAAGACTCAAACTCGGAAGTGGAACTTGAAGGAGATAAATCAATAACAATCACTACAAGTGATGATATGAAATTGCGCAATATTTATGATATTCTGCAATCCAAACTTGTTAAAAGAAACCTTAATATAAGAATTCTTGATCCTCAGCCGGTAGAAAATGCTTTGGGCGGACGTATCAGAAGAGTTTATAACCTTAAAAAAGGGCTGACCCAAGAACTTGCTAAAAAAATTGTTGCAGACATCAAGGATTCAAAAATAAAAGTTCAGGCATCCATACAAGGTGATCAAGTAAGAGTTTCAGGCAAAGATAAAGATAACTTGCAAGAAGTAATCCGACTTCTGCGCGGAAACGAAGAAAAATACGATTACCCGTTGCAATTTACAAACTACAGATAATATTCATGCTAAAATACTGCTATGATATCATTAAAGAATTTAGCTAACGAGAGTTTTGAACTATATAAGCATAACATCCGTAGCGGGATTCCGTTTGCGGTTACGGGTCTTGTTGCATTATTGCGATTGTTTCTGGTATATAAGACAAAAGATATCGCTAAGAGAAAAATATTATTTCTCACTTCAACAGAACAAAATGCTCTAAAATATCAAAATGACCTGAAAAATGCATACGAAATTGAGTCACAAATTCTGCCGTTTAGCAATATTTCAATGTATGAAACCGTGGCATCAAACAAATATGAATATGCTGAACAAATGAAGATTTTAACCGAACAGCCGGATTTTGTTATAGCTCCGGTAAAGGTTTTGCCGGAAAAATTTCCGGACAAAACATTCTTTGAAATAAACAATTTACATATTAAAATCGGGGACGAAATTGATACAAAAGAGTTTGCACAAAAACTTGTAAATCTTGGCTATAAAAAGGCCACTATGGTTAGTGATATCGGAGAATTCAGCATTAGGGGCGACATCATAGACATATTCTCCCTCGACAAGAACCCTGTTAGAATAGAGCTATGGGGTGATGAAGTTGTTGACATAAGATACTTTAACAACGAAACTCAAAAATCCGTCGAAAAAATTAAAGAAACCACAATTTTACCGATATATAAGTTCATAGCGGATAACCATCAACTTTCCGATGAAGAAGGCTATTTTGAAGGAATTGAAGTATATCAGAGTCTGTTTAACTCCCACTTAGTAAGCGCTTTAGATTATTTTAAAGACTACATAATTATATGTGACGAAACCTCTGAAATTTATGCAAAATACGAATTTTTTGACCAAAATTTTGAACAGCAGTATCAAGAAAATCTAAAACTAGAACTGCTAAAAGAACTAAAAGATCGTAATCATTTTACGTATGAAGAATTTACAAAAAAAATGGCACGATTTATGCGTATAGGACTGGACAATTTCTTAGATAGCGAAGTTGAGGAAACAGTAGAATTTAATACATTACCTGTTCGTAATTTTACGGCAAATCTTGACGAAATTGCACAATTTATAAACGAAAATTCTGATTATAAAATTATCATTGCAACGGATTACCCTGAACGTGTAAGAGAAATTTTACGCGAAAGAGAAGTCTTTAAAGATATTGAATATTCAAAAAGTATTGCCTCCCACGGAGGAATCCTTGAAGATTTTAAGACCATTATCCTGACAGATAGAGAACTTTTTAATAAAAGAAACAAAGAAATAACATCTTCAAAACGCTCTTATTATAAAGAAAAACCTGAATTTATAGAAAATATTAACGATATTCAAGAGGGAGAATACGTCGTTCATTCCATCCACGGGGTGGGGATTTATAAGGGACTTTCCCAACAAGAAATCGACGGACAGCTAAAAGATTATCTTACTATAGAATACGCCAGCAAAGATAAACTTCATATTCCGGCAGAACAAATCAATTTACTATGTCGTTACAGGGGTTCCGGCTCAATTAAACCTAAGCTTTCACGAATGGGTGGAAAAGATTGGGAAAATACAAAAGCCAAAGTTAAAAAAGAAGTTGAACAAGTAGCTTATGACCTCTTACGCCTTTATGCACGGCGAAAAATGCAAAAAGGTATACAGTTTCTTCCGGATACTAATTGGCAAGTAGAAATGGAAGAAGCCTTTGAGTACACAGAAACTCCTGATCAGATGAAAGCTATCATTGATGTTAAATCCGACATGGAAAGCGAAAACCCTATGGACAGGCTTATATGCGGAGATGTAGGGTTTGGCAAAACCGAAGTAGCAATGCGTGCAATATTTAAAGCAGTCACATCAGGTAAACAAGTTGCAGTTGTTGTGCCGACTACCATCCTGGCATTACAGCATTTTCAGACGATTTCCGAAAGATTCAAGCCGTTTGGAGTTCAAGTCGAACTTCTTTCCCGTTTCAGGACTTCAAAAGAACAAAAAGAAACCGTTAAACACCTTGCGACAGGTGAATGTGACGTAGTTGTAGGCACCCACCGACTTTTACAGGATGGGATTGTATTTAAGGATATTGGGCTTCTTGTAATTGATGAAGAACATCGCTTCGGAGTGCGGCATAAAGAAAAACTCAAACAATTAAGAGAAAATATTGACATAATAACAATGTCAGCAACCCCAATTCCGCGAACTCTTTACATGTCTTTGTCAGGAATAAAAGATATGTCTGTCATTAATACTCCGCCCAAAAACAGACTTCCTATTAAAACATTTGTCGGCGTTTGGAATGAAAATATGGTTAAAAACGCTATTGTCCATGAACTTGATAGAGAAGGACAGGTCTTTTATCTGTATAATCGTGTTGAAACTATTGAAGAATTCAGAATGCAGTTAAAACAACTTATTCCAAATGCACGTATCGCAATAGGACACGGACAAATGGATGAAAAACAGCTTGAACAGGTTATTATCGATTTCGCAAACCATGAATATGATGTACTTCTTGCAACAACAATTATTGAAAACGGAATTGATATTCCGAATGCAAATACAATGATAATTCATGATGCAGACCGATTTGGGCTTGCTCAGCTTTATCAACTAAGAGGGCGCGTCGGCAGAAGTCAGCGCCAGGCTTATTGCTATTGCTTCTACAAACGTACAAAAGAAATGACAAAAGAGGCAATTGCCCGTCTAAAAGCCATAAAAGAATTTACAACACTTGGAAGCGGATATCAAATTGCAATGCGTGATGTTGAAATTCGTGGCGTAGGAAATATTTTAGGCACAAAACAACACGGACACATGATTAATGTAGGGTTCGACACATACTGCCAGCTACTGGAAGAAACAGTCAAAGAGCTTCAAGGCGAACATATTGAAGAACAAGTTTCTACAATCGTAGATATAAACGTCACTGCATTTATCCCTGACGAATGGGTTGGCTCAAAAGAACAAAAAATGATTGAATATAAACGCTTGGCGGATGTTAAAAACGATACCGAACTGGATTATATTACAGAAGAGTGGAAAGACCGTTTTGCAAAACCTCCTGAAAGCGTTGAAAATTTGATTAAACTTATTCGCATAAGACTCGCAGCAAGTGATGTAAAGATCTCAGTAATACGCGAAACCAACGATAATATCAGGATTTACACACCATACTCTCAGCCTGAATGGAAAATAATTCAACCTCAGCTACCATCAGAAATCCTAAAACGAATAAAATTTACTCTTGCTCCGGCATCCTGTCAGGAAGGAGCTTCTATCTTACTTCTTAACAATTCTTATATGAATTTTAATGAAGTATTTAACATTTTAACAGATTTGTTTTATTATATACATAAAGTTAGTCACGATTACTCAAAATAAAAGAAAGAGAGAATTTGATGAAGGGAAAAAAATTATTGGCAACAATCGCAGTTTCAGCAGTATTATTTTCAGGCTGCGGATTGAAATCTGCCCAAACAATTATTAAGGTTAACAAAACAAACATTTCAATGGCTCAATTCGAAAAAGAATTTGATATGGCAGCCAGCGAAGGAATGATGACTAAATTAAAAGTTAATTCAAAAAGCAATAAAGACTCTTTTATATACAATCTGGTTAAAAACAGAGTTGTAAATACGCTTATTATCAAAGCATTATTAGATGAAGAAATGGATAAACGTAACATTAAAGTTACTAATGCTGATATGGAAGAAGCAATTAAAACAATTGTTGATAAAGTAGGTTCTAAAGAACAATTAGACAAAATTTTGAAAGAAAATAAAGTTAGTGTAAACGACTTTAAAAAAGATTTAAAAGAACAAGTAAGAATGAAAAAATTAGCTGAAACATTAGGTAACTCAGAAGTTTCAGACGCAGAAGTAAAAGCTTTCTATAACAGAAATATTGACAAATTCAAATATCCTGAGAAAGTTAGAGCTTCTCATATTCTTATTAGTGTAAACCCTCAAGAAATTGAAGACATTATTAAATCTGAACCGGGTAACGCAAAAATTTCTGAACAAGAATTAAAATCTAAAGTTAACGCAGAAATTGCAGCAAGAGAAGCTAAAGCCAAAGAACTTTACAATCAAGTTAAAAACGATCAATCTTCTTTCGCTCAAGTAGCTAAAGAAAACTCCCAAGACCCTACGTCTGCAGAAAAAGGCGGAGAACTCGGTTTCTTTGCTAAGAATGAAATGGTTCCTGAGTTTGCAAATGCAGCATTCGGCGCTAAACCTAACACTGTTGTTGGTCCTGTAAAATCTCAATACGGATATCACATTATCCTTGTTAAAGACAGAATGGCTGCCGGACAAGAACCTTTTGCAAAAGTTCAAGGCAGTATCAAAGATTTCTTAACTAACCAAAAACAACTTGAACAAATTGATAAACTCGTTGAAAGCTTGAAAAAGAATGCAACTATTGAATACGTAAATAAAGATTTTGATCCTGAAAAAATTCAAAAAGATGTACAAGAAGGTATTCAAAAAAGCAACGAAGAAGCTAAAATGCTTAAAAAAGAAGCAAGTTCTAAAAAATAAATAATATGAAAAGCGGGTTATTTAAAACCCGCTTTTTTATCAAAAATTTAAAAAATTTTATATGGATTTAAAATATTGTTAGGGTCAAAAGTTTCTTTTATTTTTCTCATATAATCAAGAGCAACCCCGTTTATGACAGTGGAAATGTAATCTCGTTTGTCCGCCCCTATACCATGTTCTCCGGATATTATTCCGCCTAATCGCGATGTTAATTCATAAATCTCTGATTTTGCAAGTTTATAACGGTTATACTCATCTTCATTTTTATAATCAATAGGGATTTGAGGATGCAAACTGCCATCTCCGACGTGTCCAACCATACAAGCAGTTAAATTATACTTCTCACAAATTTTACGAACACCACGCACAAGTTTTGCAAGATTTTCCCGAGGAACAATAACGTCATCCGTAGTTACATTAGGTTTTAGTTTGGCGCACGCTCCCATAGAAGCTCTTCTTGCAGTCCAAATTCTTTCGTATTCTTCATCATTGTTTGATGTTTGTATTGCAGAAGCACCACATCTTTTCAGGATATCTTCAATTAAAGCTTGCTGATAACTCATTGAACTTTCAAATCCATCAATTTCTATAACAAGGGCAGCCTCTTTATCGCATAAAAGCCCTGCAGGATAAAATCTCTCAACGGTTTGGATAGCATTTTTGTCCATAAAATCAATAGTTGAAGGAAATATTTTCTGAGCAATTACCATATTTACGGCATTAATAGAAGCCTCAATAGTATTAAAATATGCCATCATAACCTTCTTTGTTTCAGGCTTAGGGATAAGCTTCAGAGTGGCCTCCGTAACTATGCCTAAAGTACCCTCTGATCCTACAAACAAGGATGTAAGATTATAACCGGTTGCATTCTTTACTGTATTAGAGCCGGTTCTTAAAATTTTCCCGTCCGCAGTAACAACTTCAAGACTCAAGACATAATCTTTTGTTGTACCGTATTTAAAAGACTTAGCTCCGCCCGAAGCCTGAGCGATACTTCCTCCAATCGTAGAAACTTTCAAATTTGATGGATCAGGCGGATAAAACAGCCCCATTTCTTCCACTGCTTTCTGCAAATCTCCCAGAATAACACCTGGCTGCACTCTTGCTGTCATATTTTCTCTATTAATTTCTATTATTTTATTCATTTTAGAGAAATTCAAAATGATACCACGATGTTCAACCCTGCAAGCACCAACAACATTTGTTCCAGCACCCCTGCATATTACCGGAATCTTATATCTGGCAGCATTAGAAACTACTCGCTGAACCTCCTCCGCCGATTTAACAAAAACAACAGCATCCGGAATACATTTTATACCTCTCGAATTTGCCGCATCTTGAGCATAAGCATAACATTCCTCAATAGTTGTTAAAACATTTTCGTTGGGGAGAATTTTTTTTAGTTCTTTTATTAAGTATTTGGGTTTGCTATTCAACATAAGCTGCCAGTTTTTCTATATTTCCGCTTAACCGTTCCAGCTTTCCGTCAATCCTGTCCATTCGGTCTAAAGTTTCGGCATAATCTCTGGAATTCAACATTCCTGAAATTCTATCCAATTGTTCCTCAAGACGAGAAATTTTTGCATCCTGTTCATTAAATTTCGCTTCCACTATATCTATAAGTTCTCGCTTATCGGGAACAGAACGCTTTAACTCTTCCATTGCCGCTGAAACAGAATTAACTTTTGAGGCTTTCTCATAGATGCTTGAAATAGTTTCAGTTGTACCATCCATCCACTCACCTAAATACATCATAACATTTTTCAATATTGTATTCAAATTAGTTGAATAAGCCAGTTTTTCGTCCATAGAAACAAGTATCTTTTCTATTTCTTTAGTTATATCAGCATTATCAATACGATGTAAACTATCACGAGTTTCTACAAGATGGTTAAGTATAATATCATCAACTTCTTTTTTACTTAAAAGTAATTGATTTAATCTTGAACTTATACTTACAAGTTGCTCATTAAAATCACTACCTTGAAATCTCTTTGCTTCAGCTTCAATAAATGCATCTTTCAAATTTTCAAGAGACTTAGAAATCTTCAATATATTATTTGACATAACACAGATTTCATTAGCCGAAGATTCACCTGACATATCTTTTAAAATCATACGCACTTTAGCAATATCAGATTCAACGTCTTGAAGAGTATAAGAATAAAAATCCATATCGTCACTCGAACAAGTCAAGGTAGATAATTGATTTTTTACATCCATCATCGTTCGGTGAAGCTCATTTGTTCTTTCATTAACAAAATCTTTAATCTCTTCTGTTTCCTCAACAAATGAAATTTCATTTGTAACAGCGACAACAGCAGAAATAACAGATTCTTTAATCTCACCTGCCTGTTTTGACAAATCAATTTGAGAAATTTGAGAAAGCAATTTCTGAAGTGAATCCTTAACCGTAACATCATTTGAGTTACCGTTTTCAATTTGCTCTTCAATTAAACTTCTGATTTCACTAATTTCTTCTTGAACATCATTATCATCAGAACCGGCAAGAACATCAACTTTTGCATGCAAAGTATTAATTAAATCTTCAAGTTTAGAATGATTTCCTTCTACAGACTTTATATCGGAATGAATATTTTCAATATATTCATTAACATGTTCGATGTGTTCATTTACCTGCTCAATACTTTCGACAACAACACTATTGTCTTCTTGAGCTAAAATATCCAATTTGTTATCAATAGTTTTAACCAAACCCTCAATAACAGAATGATTACCTTCGATAGATTGAACATCTTTTTGTAATGAATCCATCTGAGTTCTTATTACATCAACATTTTCAGACAATTCACTACTATCACTTTGGGCTAAAATGTCCAGTTTATTATCTATCGTTTTAGTCAACCCTTCAATCGCCGAATGCTTACCTTCAATAGATTGGATATCTTTTTGTAGTGAATCTATTCTGGTTCTTATTACGTCAACATTTTCAGACAATTCACTATTGTCACCTGCTGCTAAAATATCCAGTTTTCTATCTATAATATTAATGGATTCTTTTATTTTCTTATGTTCTTCAAGGGTATTAAAAATAAAACTTATTTCGTTTTTGACTTCTTGAAGTTCATCAAAAAGCTCAAGATTTTCGTTGTCGGCAAGAATATCCAGCTTGTTATCAATAACTTTAACCAGTCCTTCCAACTGCTTACCTTCATCGACAGTAGCACGTAACACCGCTAATTCATCTTTAACATCCTTAAATTCATCCAGTAATTCAGAATTATCATAATTTGCAAGAATATCCAATTTATTATCAACTGTCTGTAATAAATCCGATAACTCTAAGTTCTTTTCATTTTTAGCATTTGCTTCGTTTAAAATATTTTTTATATCAAGAATTTGCGTAATAATATCGTCATTATTATCGGAAGCAATTTCTTCAAGTTTTAAATTAATATCTTTTAAACCTGCCTCAACTCCTGCACCAATATTAAGATTCTCCGCAGCATTTGAAATTGTTTCTTTTAACTTTTCAACACACATTTTTATCGCCGGAATAATAGAATTGCAAGATGAAGTATTTTCATGAATCTCAGCAACCATACTATCAAGATTCAAAACAATATCTCTGACACTTACAACATAATCTCCGACTGCATTGACTGATTCCGATATAACTTCAGCATCATCTTTTTCAGACAGAAGACTAAGCCTTGAATTTATATTCTCAAGTCTTTTATTCAAGTCAACATTTACAGATGATAAATTTTCGAATTTTTCATTAATAACATCTAAAATATAATCTACGGTATTACTAACAGAATTAGCAACATCCAGAATATCCTGCGCGGCTAGCGTATGATCTTGTTTAAATTCTTCAATTCTATCCGCAAGATTACCATTTAAAGATTTTATTATATTTAAAGTTTCCTCATTATCCAATAGTGGAAGTATTGCACTACGAAAATCTTCAATTTCAAGGTTTTTCTTTTCATCAATTACAGCTTTTATTGCCTCAAGATTATCCACTAATGAACTTTTTATTGAAACTTTATTTTCAATAATACTATTTTCAATTCTTACTAAATCATTTTTCAGTATTGTTTGTATATTTTCAGCAATATCGTAATTATTTTGCGTCATACTACTGATATGTAAAAGAGTTTGATTTATCAAATCAAAATTACTTTCAGAAAAATCTTTAACATATTCTTCAAAAGAAGACAACTTTTGAACAGCCTCTTCATACAGGGTTTCAATTTTTTCATAAGTAATTTCGTTTTCCATAATTGATTTAACATCTTCAGAAATACGAACATAAGAAAATTCAAGCTGAGTTTTCATATCCGCAAGAATTTGCTGGTAATCAAAACCTACAAATTTCTCTATTGACTCCTTAAGTTGAACCAATGAGTCAGAAAACTCAACCGACCTTAAATCAACAAAACCTTTAACCTCTGAGATTGTTTTTTCGATATCCGCCTGCAATCCAAGCATTTTTTCCTCAAAATTGCCGCGCAAATATTCAGCATTCTCACTCTGCTTGCATCTTACCTCCTCCAGGTTCTGTCCGATAAGATACAAATTACTGCTAATAGAAGATACTCCATCATTTAAAGTATCATTTGTCGTTTCTAAAAGATTTCCGCTTACCGAATCACTCAATTTTTCATCTAAAACCGAGAGCAATTCTTCTTTTTCACTACGCAGTTGAGATAACACAACATTAAACTGTTGCCGAATATTCGCAAGAATTTCAATAAGTCCGGAATCCCCAACCAATGTTGACATTTTAGCAGATATTGTATCAAAATTTGACTGAATTTTTACCACTTCACCAAAAGCACCATCTAATTTCAGAGCTACTTCAGTGCGATTTTTTTCAGAATTAACAATATATTCGCTCAGAGCATCCTTCAAAGATTCCAAGTTGCTCACATAAACATGTGATGTATCACTTAACTGAGTTTCAAATTCTCCAAGCTTAACCACAAGATCAGTATTATCCGAATCCGGCATTTCTTTAACGGCTTTTATAATTTCCGAAATAGAAGCTTTCAGCTCGGATGTTTCGGTTTTAAGAGCATTTTTATACTCCGCAGACTTTTCGGATAATATACTTTCTATATTATTCAAAACCTCAAGTTTAGGTAATATTTCTTGTGTACAAGATTTTATATCAGCCAAGTCCGCAATATTATTAGCAGAATTATGCTTAATATCATCCGAAAATTTCTCAACAGATTGTTTATATTCTTCCAGAACACTTCTCAAGGAATTATAATTTTCATTTCTTTCGTTATCAGCCCTTGAAATCATGTCTTCAAGCTTTGTAAACCTATCCAAAACCTCATCATCTTTCATTGTTGAATCAACTTTATTTGAATAGTTTACAAACAACTCTTTAATTGAAGAAAGATACTCAGAAAGGTTTTCCGCTATTGATTCCTTAAAACCGGTAATATCATCAGTAGTTTCACTAATTTTGCCAATTATAATTTCAAGATTATTTCCGGCAGAAGAAATCAAATCACTTCTCAGATCATTAATCAAATCGTTATTGCTGTTTATAACACCCAAAATTATAGAATCAGCCGTTTCTGCAATTAAAGCTTGAGCTTCTTCAAATTTTGGACGGACAGATTCCGCAATTTCTTTATATTCATTATATGATTTTTGCAAATTGTCTTCAAAAACGGTTAACTTTGACAAAAGCATTTCTTTGTTTTCGTCATTAAGAGTTAATACAGCATCTCTATATACATTTAAGAACTGATAAACTTTCGATAACCCTTCTTCCAAGTAGCGCTCATAATCCTTTGAATTTTCTTCAAGCTTTGAACTCAAATCATTAATATTATTCAATATTGATTGTGCATTTGTAGTCTGGATATTAGAACTGTCTGCAATCTTTTGCCCAAACTCAGTACTAAAATTTTCTAAACCTGACTTTAATTGTTCAGAATAATCAGAAAGGTTAGCCCTCAAACATTCCAATGTAGTTTTCATATCAATAGAATTACTATTCATATACTCTGACAAATTAGCACTTAAATATTTCAGATGTTCAAACCCATC
This sequence comes from uncultured Muribaculaceae bacterium, assembly GCA_964446855.1. Taxonomy (GTDB): domain Bacteria; phylum Cyanobacteriota; class Vampirovibrionia; order Gastranaerophilales; family Gastranaerophilaceae; genus UBA1221. The sequence goes on along the minus strand of CAYUQM010000012.1, from coordinate 11,815 downwards.
ATTTAATGTTTTTTGTATATCATCCCCAAGAGAAAATAATTTCGAATTAACGGTTCCCAACTGAGCTGAAACATTCCCATCCAAAGTTGCAACTTTAGTTCCACTTTCAATAACAGCTCTACTCAAAGTATCATATAGATATGTGTTTTTAGTGGCCAGCTCTTCAATTATATGCCTCAAATCTGCCATTGCGGAAATAGCATTACCGTGACGCAGCTGTGCATCAGTCACAAAATTCTCAAAACTTCCTATAAGTTCAGCAACCTTTTGCATTAATGCATCAGAGGAGTCATTATTTTTTACAGCAGTTTCAAGCGCCAAAACTTTTTCAAACAAGGTATTCTTTGACTCGGAATCTTTATTTGCAAAATTAACTATAGAACCAACAGCCTCTTTGATATTTGAAGACAACATCCTAACTTCATCGTGCAAACCTACTACATTTGCGGATAAAGAAGATTTTACCAGTAACTCTTCCAAATTTTTCAACTTATTCCCTAAGTTTTCCATCTTATTTTCATCTTCAGATATCTTGGAATTCAATACTGAACCCAATCCATTGACAACAGATAAAAATTCATCCTTATCACTACTCATGTTTTCTAATTTTAATCTGATATCAACAAGAAGATTGTTTAAGTCTTCATTATTTTCTTGATTTTCCTTTTTTAACTTTTCAAGAAGATTTGCAATTTCTTCAACTAATTCTGCCATTATATTTATTCCTTAAAAATACACATTTTCCCAATAATATTTTAGCAGAACAATAGCGTTTATAGCAAAATGTTAAGTAAATGTATTAAAATGTAAAGAAAAAGCTTTAAAAAATTATTAAGTGCTATAATAAAAATGTTACAGAGAGGAAATGGGAATATGAGTCACATAATAATTGATAATGACAGATGCAAAGGTTGCTATCTTTGTATCGACGAATGCCCTAAAAAATTGTTAAAAATCAGTGAAACAGTTAATAACTTAGGGGTGCACTTAGTAGAGTTTAACGATCCAAACAAAGAATGTTTAGGGTGTGCCATATGCGCAACAAGATGCCCTGATATGGCAATAAAAGAAGTTTATAGAGGATAAAAATAAAACAATGACAGAATGTTTAACAAAAACAAGTAAAAAGGTATTAACAAAAGGAAATTACGCAATCGCAAACGCAGCCGTACTTGCGGGATGCGAGTGCTATTTCGGATATCCGATTACACCGCAAAGCGAAATCGGAGAATTTATGAGCGGGAAAATGCAAGAACTGAAAAGAGCTTACGTTTCAGCAGAAAGTGAACTTGCTGCAATTAATATGGTGCTTGGTGCTTGTGCAACAGGTGCAAAAGCGATGACCTCTTCTTCTTCTTGCGCAGTAGCCTTGATGCAGGAAGCTTTATCATACGCAGCATCAGACGAATTGCCTATCGTATTGGTAAGTGTTATGAGAGGCGGACCGGGACTTGGGAATATCTACCCGTCACAAGGTGATTATAACCAAGCAACAATCGGGGGAGGCAACGGCGACTATAAAGCAATCGTACTTGCACCTGCAACTGTTCAGGAATGCGTTGATTTGACATACAAGGCATTCTACCTTGCTCACAAATACAAAAACCCGACAATCCTTCTTGCCGACGGATTACTTGGACAAATGATGGAACCTGTGGAGTTCGGGGAATATCCTTATCCTGAAGTGGATAATTCAGAATGGGCACTTTCAGGCTCAAAAGGAAGACCATCAAGAATTATTCGTTCTTATGCTCCGCTTGCGGATAATCAGTGCGATTTCTTGAATAAGTTACACGCTAAGTACAAACAAATTGAAGACAACGAAACCGAATGGGAAGAAATTAATACGGAAGACGCTGATATTGTTCTCGTAAGCTTCGGCTCTCCAGCAAGAAATGCCAAGTCTGCGATGAAAGAGTGTCGTAAACTCGGCTTAAAAGTAGGGTTATTAAGACCTATAACATTATCTCCGTTCCCGTCAAAGAGAATTGCGGAACTTACAAATTCCGCTAAGAAATTTATCTCTGTTGAGATTAATATGGGACAAATGATTAGAGATATTAAACTTGCAGTTAACGGAAAAGTTCCTGTGGAACTTCTAAACAGACCTGTAGGAAACCCTCCGTCTGTCGAAGAAATTATTGAAAGAATTAAGAAAGAAAGTGAAGTGTTATAAATGACAACATTAACTCAAACATTTAAAATTCCGGATTGCATCAAAGAAGGTGCAAAGTTTTCATTTTGCCCGGGATGTGACCACGGGGTTGCAGTAAGACTCGTTGCTGAAGTTATTGACGAACTTGGACTTAGAGAAAATACTATTGCAGTTGCATCTATCGGATGCTCGGTTACTATTTACGATTTTATAGATGTTGATAGCTTAGAAGCCCCTCACGGAAGAGCTCTTGCTGAAGCTACCGGCGTAAAAAGGGCAAGACCGAACAAAACCGTATTCACCTATCAGGGTGATGGGGACTTTGCTTCTATCGGGATGGCTGAAAGTATGCATGCTGCCCTAAGAGGCGAAAACATTACTGCAATCTGTATAAACAATACAACTTACGGTATGACGGGCGGACAACTCGGACCAACAACCCTTGTCGGTCAGGTTACAACGACTTCCCCAACCGGTAGAAATGTGGAATACTACGGTTATCCTGTAAAAATTGCGGAACATATCGCTCTATGTGACGGAACAGCCTATAGCGCAAGAGTTTCACTCGATACAGTTCCTAATATTAAAAAAGCAAAAGCGGCAATAAAAAAAGCGTTTGAAGTACAGCAAAAAGGTCTTGGCTTCGGGTTTGTAGAAATTCTTGCAACATGCCCGACCAACTGGAAAAAAACACCGCAAAAAGCACATGAGCGTGTGAGAGAAGAAATGATGCCAATATATAAACCCGGCGTTTACAAGGATATTACGGCATAGAAGATTTGGGATTCTTCGCACTCCGCCATTTCGGGGAGGGAAGAGAATTTCTGCTCAGAACAACAAAACTTAAAAAAGGAAATCAATTATGGAAAATAATTTTATAATAGCAGGATTTGGCGGACAAGGGGTATTACTTGCCGGAGAAGTTCTTGCAAATGCATTTATGTTAGATAACAAAAACGTAACTTGGTATCCGAGCTATGGTGCTGAAATGAGAGGCGGAACGGTTAATTGCGAAATAGTAATGAACGACTCTGAAGACGTCAGCTCCGTTAATAAAACCGAAGCAGATTTTGTTGTTGCTTTAAATCAAGCTTCTTTTGATAGATTTTTACCGAGGATTAAAAAAGGCGGTTGGATGATTGCAAATTCTACTCTTGTTGAGAAAAAAGAAACAAGAAGCGATATTAATTATTCCTTTGTTCCAATGACAAAACTTGCAGATGAACTCGGAAACGCAAGAATGACAAACATTTTGTCACTAGGAGCTCTTGCAAAGGTTAGCAGCCTGACTTCTTTAGACACGCTAGAAAATGCATTAGATAACGTACTTCCGCCTCACAGAAAAAACTTGCTGCCTATGAACTGTAAAGCATTAAAAATAGGCTATGAGTACGATTTATCTCTAGTAAATTCATAAAATCACCTAAAAAAACGATTTAAAATTTAAAAGTTAATATTATCCTTATAATACAGAAACGGATTATTTAAGGTTTAGTAAAAACAGATATATTTTGATGAGGTTTTCTTAAAGTGAAACAAGAATTAATAAAATCAATAAAAGAGAAAGAAGCACAACTTGCAAAATTGGCAGAACATGTTGATAAAAGTGAAGTGTGCTCTGAATTGTACAACAAAGTCGTTATTCAAAAAGCAATCCTAAAAAAACAATTGGATGATATAAACAGAAATACTTTTGCAGAAAAAATAGTACGATTATTCCCTCGAAAAGAAAAAAAGCTAATTAGTGACTATTTCCATTCGTAGGAATTTTATATCTGCAGCTAAAAATTTATCTTAAAGATAAAACTGCCTGTTTTATATCCTCAGACTTATAAATATAGCTTCCTGCAACAAGCGAATTTGCACCATATTCGCGACACAGCTTGCCGGTTTCGGCATTTATTCCCCCATCGACCTGAATAATTAAATCAGGTGCAACGTCGCGTGCCAATTTAATTTTTTCAGCACAATCTTTCATAAACTGCTGCCCGCCAAAACCGGGTTCCACTGTCATAAGAAGAAGCATATCTAATTCTTGAAGATATTTAACAACTTTTTCAACCGACGTCTTGGGTTTAATCGACATTCCTGCTTTCATTCCGAAAGTTTTAATGTATTCAACAATAGGGGAGATTTCCTCCTCATCAACAGCCTCGTAATGAAATGTCAAGATATCAGCACCGGCTTTTGCAAACGGCTCAACATACTTCCGTGGATTTTCAATCATTAAATGCACATCCAGAGGAATTGAGGCAATTTTATTAATCGATGCAACAACCGGCACTCCAATTGTAATATTAGGAACAAAATGTCCGTCCATTACGTCAACATGAAGCCAATCTGCACCGGCATTTTCAACTTTTTTAATATCTCTTTCAAGATTAGCAAAATCTGCAGACAGAATTGACGGTGAAACTATTATATTACTCATTTTTTAATACTCCGAGTTTTGCACAAGCAGCATAAGCAGCCTGTTGTTCCGCTTCTTTTTTTGATTTGCCGAGACCTTCTGCAATAACCTCACCTCTATAAGAAACTTGAATGCTAAAAGTCTTGTTATGTGCAGGACCTGTGGAATCAACCAAAGTATAAACAGGAGTTTCTTTGGTTAGCCCTTGGGTATATTCCTGCAAAATCGCCTTTGCGTTGTACTTTGCAAAATTGCTATCAACTTCTTCTACGTATGGAGTTAAAACTTTACGAATAAAATCCTTTAATTCATTAAACTTGCCATCCAAAAAATATGCACCAAGCGTAGCTTCAAAAGCACAAGCCATAACTGACTCTAACAATTTTACCCCTTGCTTTGAATCATGCGCTCCTGCAATAATAAGTTCACTCAACCCAATTTTTTCCGCAACTTTTGCAAGTATAGCATCAGATACAACTATTGAACGAATTTTTGACATTTCACCTTCCGCATAGTCAGGATACTTTTTAAAAAGAATATCTGAAACTGCAAGCTTTAAAACCGCATCTCCCAAAAATTCCAATCTCTCATAACACTCATTGTACGGCAACTCATTTTCTTTTGCATAAGAAGTATGAGTAAGCGCAAACTTATAATTATCGAGTGTTACCGCTTCAATTCCGAAAATTTTTTCAACTTTTCCGGCTATATCAGACATTAAAACAAACCTCTAAGGTTACGGATAATATCAGTCAACAATTGGTTTGAAAAGATAAAATAGTAACAGAAATAATACATCATCGGAATTGTAAAAATGAAGCTGTCTGTTCTGTCAAGAAATCCGCCATGCCCCGGAAGAGAATCACCTGAATCTTTCACCCCTGCATCACGTTTGATTAAGGATTCTGACAAATCTCCAATCTGCGCAAAGGCAGTACACAACAAACCTGCAAGAACTGAAAAATACCAAGCAAGTCCGAATGACCAACCCACTACCAAAGCACCAAGAACAGCAAAACATGCTCCACCTACAGAACCTTCTATTGTTTTATTAGGGCTTATTACAGCTGCAAGCTTATGTTTTCCGAATTTTGTTCCAACATAATAGCATCCGATATCTGTCATAAGAATTGCCGTAAACATTAAAACAACAAAACCCAACCCGCTATCAAACTGTTGACAACTCAAGTGTCTCAACAAGATTATGTGAAGCGGGAACCAACCGCAATAAACAATACCGAGTAATGTTGTTGCAACATTGGCAATATACGGTTGTCTTCCGCAAAACAAAACCCACATAAATGATGCTATCGCACAAAACGAAAGTACAAGGGCTACTAAATCAATACGCTGCACATACGCAACCCACGCAAGAACAAGTTCCGCAAGAACCATAACCTTTATACTCGGATAAAATCCCTTATGCTCCAAAATTTTAACATATTCTTTTGTTGCCAGAAACATAATTATCAACACCATTGCAAGCAAAGCTATTTTACCAACAATGATGCAAAGCATAACAATAGTTCCGAGGATTAAGCCGGTCAACATTCTTGTTGCATTATTATTTAAGCCCTTTTTTTCTTCCGCCATTATACTGTCATAACCTCTTTTTCTTTTTCAGCAACCAGACTGTCAATTATACCAGTATATTTATCGGTCTGCTTTTGAATTTCATCTTGATTATCTTTAACAGCATCTTCAGGAAGCTTGTGTTCTTTTTCAATTTTTTTCAAATCATCTGTCATATCACGACGAACATTTCTGATTGCTACTTTAGCTTCTTCACCAAGTTTTTTTACATCCTTAGATAACTCTCTTCTTCTTTCTTCAGTCAAAGGCGGGAAAGCTAAACGAATGCAAATACCGTCACTGTTAGGGGTAATACCGATTTCAGCTTTAATGATAGCTTTTTCGATTTCTTTCAAGATAGTTTTGTCATAAGGTGTAATAACAAGAGTAGTACCTTCTTGTACGCTAACCTGAGCCATTTGTCTTAACGGGGTAGGTGCTCCGTAATATTCAACAACAACTTTATCCAAAATCATCGGATTTGCACGTCCTGAACGTATAGAACCAAACTCACGCTTAAGCTGGTTAATAGCTTTCTCCATTTTTTCTTCGCCAAATAAAAATAATTCTTCTAATGCTTCGCTTGAAAGTTCAGACATTTTAACCTCTTTCTTTATAAATTAACTGATATATGTTCCAATTTCTTCTGAATGCAAAATCCTTGATATTCCATCTTCTGCGTCAAAATCAAAAACAAGAATCGGAATATTATTTTGTTTACATAAGGCGCAAGCCGATGTATCCATAACTTTAAGCCCGTTTTTAATAATGTCATCATATGCAATTTTATCTAATTTTTTAGCATTTGGATTAATTTTAGGATCATCCGTATAAACCCCATCAACACCATTTTTCGCCATTAGCATAGCTTCTGCATTAATTTCTGAAGCTCTAAGAGCTGCCGCTGTGTCAGTTGTAAAGAACGGATTTCCTGTTCCTGCCGCAAATATAACAACTCTTCCTTTTTCAAGGTGCCTTATTGCACGGTGACGAATATATGGTTCGGCTACCTGATTAATCGCAAGAGCACTTTGGACTCTGCAAGGTACATCAATTTGTTTGAAAGCACTCTGCAAAGCTATCGCATTCATAACAGTTGCAAGCATCCCGACATAATCGCCACTTGCCTGATCCATTCCGAGTTTAGCACTGTTTTTCATCCCACGGAAAATATTACCGCCACCTACTACAACCGCAACTTGGGCACCTGAATCAACTGCTTTTTTAATTTCCATAGCAATCTTCTGGACAGGCTTTTGATCAATACCAAATTGTTGTTCTCCTAAAAGTGCTTCCCCGCTGATTTTTATCAAAAATCTTTTATACTTTAAATTATTTTCCATTAGATGTCCCTCTTTTCCTAATGATACATTAAACAGTGCATAAAGTAAAGTATGCGGACAAAACATATTGAAGTAACTTAGACTCTATATTTTATGTATAATATAAGCATGAAAATATTAGGCATAGACCCCGGCATGGCAATTGTCGGATATTCGTTAGTTAATTATAAACAGGAAGAATGCACCCTTGAAGCATCAGGCTCTATCCAAACAAAAAAAGGGGAGAGAGAATCTGCTCGTTTACTTGAAATTTATAATGATATGCATACTGTTATAGAAAACTATAAGCCTAATGTTGCTGCAATTGAAAAACTTTTCTTTGTGCACAATCAGACAACTGTAATGCCTGTTGCACATGCCAGAGGAGTTATAATAACCGTACTCGAAAAATTCGGAATTCCAATATATGAATACACTCCGATGGAAGTCAAAAAAGTTCTTACAGGATATGGAAGAGCAGACAAAAAAGAAGTCGAACAAATGGTTAAATTAACACTTGGTACAGACAATTTGCCGAAATTAGATGACACTGTTGACTCAATTGCGATTGCAATATGTCACAGCAGATCTGTCTAGTCGCGTTTTATATTAAGCAGCATTTCATTCGGAATGAATACATCATTAACACCAATTGCAGCATTAACAAAAACAAATTCCATATTTTCTCCATGCCCGATATCAAGACTCGCAAAAGGGATTTTTAAGTCAATTACTTTTCCAAATACGGAAGTAATATCTTTCGGATTTTCAAGAACCCAAAGATTTCCCGGAATAGACTTTATGAGCCTTACAAGACGTATTTCATTTGCCTTAACCGAGATTTGCAATTCGTTATGGAATCGCTGCTTAGTTACAGGCAATATATTCTCCGTTTTATTAATAAGCCTTATTGGAGAAAGTGAATGTTTCTTTGACGAATTTCTTGTATAAACATACATTTGAAAAACTTTTTCATTATTGTACGAATTTTCTCTAACATAATCACTTATATAAAATCTTAGATAAAAATTATCTTTATCATAACCAAAACAAATCTTATTAAAAAATTTATTCTCTTTCAAAACAGGTCCATCAGGAATATCAATACACCCTGCATTTAACCAAGAATTATCATCTTGAACATCCTGTCCATCAAGTACAGGCTGAATTTCACCCTTAGGATATCTTGAAGGTTTCGTGATAACAGAAGATAATGGAATATCTAAATATTCTGGAGGAGTTAAGCCAAGATATATATATATATTCTTTAAATGCTCCCTGTATAAATAATCAAAAATATTATCTCGACCTGAATCATTTGGCTCTCCATACCACCAGAACCAGTCACTACCCTCACAAATAAATAATTCTTTTTTTGCTGCTTCAATGTTAGGATGAGACGGATTTGCCTTAACAAAATCCGAAAAATCATCTCTCACATTTTTCAAATACTGCCACGCAAGATTTTTAACAGGCTCATCTATCCATAATTTAAAATTGCGATTTATCCAAGAACCGGATTTAATTTTATTAAGCTTTCTACATTTTTTCTCTTTTTGTAAATAATCACTTATCAGAACAGTTTCCAAAGAATCATCTTCTTCAATAAGCTTATATAAAGTCTTCATAAAAATTATACCGTCATCAGGATAATTTTCCCAACAATTTTCACCATCCATTGCTATTGTTAAAAGATGGTTATCATCAGGAGAAGCAAGTAATTTACTTTGCAAAACTTTTATTCTTTCATACAAATCTTTTGCAGCAAGTTCGGAGTCATAATTCGGATATTCAAAACTGATAAGATTAGAAATCATTGAATTTCTAAAAATCATCTTTAATCCGCCTTTATATTCATAAGATTTTAAAAGGTGATAAGGTTCTTCCAAATACCCTTTAAAATCCCTAACAAATTCAAAATTAATAGAATTCGCAAGAATACCTTCATCCGAAATAGACCACTCAAGCCCTAAATCATTGAACAACTCTAATTCTTTTGGGCTAACGCAGTGTTCAGAAGGCCACATCCCGCGAGGCCTTTTCCCTATCAACTCTTCAATTCTATCTAACGCTAACTCTGTTTGCATTTTTGCATCAGATGCCATTTCCAAATCAGACGGTAAGCTTTCGTTATTTGCAACTTTTATAGATTTTATATCGAGCATTATAGGTAAAATCGGGTGATAATAAGGGCTTGTCGTAACCTCAACTTTACCTTCTTCAACATATTTTCTGTATGATGGAATTATCTGCCTTATAATTTCACGTTGAAGTTCTATGATTTCAATCCTATCCTTCAGCGAATAATTCTTACCCTTCTTAAACAATCTTTTCAACTTCGGGTAAACCTCTCTGTACGCAGGGTCAAACCAAACCAAGTTAAACAATGCCATTAAATCGGAATATTCCTGATCTGAAAATGCACCAACATCAATCTCAGACATTGACTGACGCTTTTGAAACAACTTATTATACTGTGAATAGGGATAAATCATTGTTTTATAATTTGCATCAAAAAAATTGTTTAATATAAATTCTTTATCTTCGTTATTTAATTCTTCAATAGAAGTAACAGTCAACCTTGAATGTATATCATGAAAACCCTTTTCGCCATAATCTATGAACGCATCCAACAAAACCGGAACAAGATTAACATTTAACTTAATATCTTTAAAATTATCAAGAATTGTAATCATATCAAGATAATCTTTAACGGCATGTAACCTTGCCCAAGCCATTAAATAATCACCATCCGGTGATAATTGATATACAGGCTGGTGCATGTGCCAGTAAAATGCTATAGACAACTTTTTATTCTGACTCATCATAATATCTCTTAACTCCGTATGGTTAAATTATATCATTTAAACAAGTTTTTGTGAATAGCATCCAAGTAACTCAAACCACAAGAGGTTTGAGTATACTCTTGCATTGTATTTAAAGAATTTAACCTTATTTGATTTAATTTTTCATTGTCTAAACTCTTAATTTTTAAGATTACTTCACGAATGGAAGTAATATCAGGATTTACAGTAAAACCGTTAATACCGTTTTTGATTATCCCGTCAATACCGTCATTTTTTGTGCATACAGTAATACAGCCACTTGCCATAGCTTCTAAATATACCATTCCAAAAGTTTCACCGATACTTGGAAGAATGAATATATCCGAAGCCTTCATCACCTCAATAACTTTATCATTAGGTAAGCATCCGGCAAATTTAACTCGTCCACCCAGCTTTTCGAGAGATTTTCTACAAGGTCCGTCACCAATAACCGTCAATGCTATACCATCCAACCCTGCACAAGCCTTAATTAACTTATCTACATTTTTACGCTTTTTCAAATTAGCACAAGTAACTATCTTTAGTTTATCTTTATTGAAATCGTTAAAATCATTTTCTATAATAAATTCTTCAGCAATTCCTGACGGCGCAACAAAAACCTTATCTTGAAATTCGGGATATAATTTTAACAACTTATCTTTTAAAACAAAAGATCTGCACGCAATTCCGCTTGAATTTCTGAGAGCTTTTAGTAATCTGGTTTTAAAATGTAACTTATATAATGTATTTGTTAAAACTTCAATATCTGAATTATGCACCCCTGCAATAAACGGTAACCCAAGATTGTCAGCAAACATAATACCTGACGGCATGTGAGCAACAACGACATCAAAATCTGCTAAATTTAAACCAAAAAGCTTTCTTTTAACATCTCCCAAAAATGGCATTAGATAATTTACGTTAAATACATCTCCATACCAACTCGTCTTATAAAAAGGCTTTTTACGAACAAAAGAATTAAATAAAAAATTAGGCTTTAAAACCTTTACCTCATGCCCAGCATCTTTCCATACACTAACAAAATTATACAACGTACGAGGAGTATATCTTTCGTCATCACACACCGGATACAAATCAGTTATAAAAAGAATCTTCATAGTGGTATTCTAGCACAAAAAAGCCCTTGTACAAACAAGGGCTTTTTTAAAAGTTTGTTTAAAATCAAACTACTTGATTTCAACAGTAGCACCAGCTGCTTCAAGTTGTTTCTTGATAGCTTCAGCATCTTCTTTTTTGATACCTTCTTTGATTGGTTTTGGAGCGCCATCAACTAAATCTTTAGCTTCTTTCAAACCAAGACCTGTGATACCACGAACTTCTTTCAATACAGCGATTTTGTTAGCACCTGCTGAAGCAAGGATAACACTTACTTCTGAAGCTTCATCAGCTGCAGGAGCTGCTGCGCCAGCTGCAGGAGCTGCTGCTACAGCTACAGGAGCTGCTGCAGATACGCCAAATTTTTCTTCCATAGCTTTTACTAATTCAGCTGCTTCTAACAAAGTCAATTTTT
>CAYUQM010000011.1:0-48051 GCA_964446855.1 uncultured Muribaculaceae bacterium | reverse complement strand
AACTGGATAAACACTAGCAAGTAGGTTGGGTGAAATCCAATAATTATAATAAAACGCCCTGTTCAAAATCATCAAACCAACTGTCGTTTTACAATAAAAAGAAATTCCCGAAAAGTCTTCTCCCCAGCGGAGTTTTTCGAATATCTCAAAACCCTCTGGTTTTATCTTGTGGATAATATTTCCCTCTATCTTTATATTGTATAATTTATGCCGTGGTTTTCAAACAAGGTGTTAAAAAATACTCTATTATCTCTGATTGTATCGTCAGTTAAGACCATTTGTATACCACGCCTGAAGGGATGTTTTTTATATGCATCTTTTTCTGATAAAACTTTCTTAATATATTCTTCAAGTAACAAATTTGTTTCTCTGCAAAGTTCTCGTTGCTTCTCGGGGGCTTTTTCCAATTTTGAATATTGCAGAAGCTTTTTCGCTTTTTCTACAATATCATCATAGCTTGATGTTTTATTGTTTATTATACTTTCTAATGCGTAATCGCGTTCTTCAAAACTAGTTATTGCAGGTTTGAAGTTGTATTTTGAATGAAAATATATTGCGGTATTTTTTGAATAAATTATAAAATTTTTAATTTTATTCTCTAAAATTTCTATAATGCTTGCTAAGCGTAAAATTTCTCCAAGTTTATAGTTTATATTTGTTCCTGATGCTTTTAATTTGTTGCGGTATTCGGGTTCCACTGAAATGTATAAACCGTTTATATCTGAAGAATCCTTAAACATTGTAAAAGTTTCGCTTCCCAATAGTTTTCCAAAGCGATTTTTAAGTTCTGCTATAAATCTGTAATCAATATTGGCACTTTCTTGTTTTACATCTAAAAAGAGTTCTCCGGCTTTATTGTTTGGGATTTTTAACGAGCAAAGTTTTCTGGTATCTCCACTTTCGTAAAATCTTATAACAGGTTTTATTAATTCTGTTGTATTCATTAGTCTTTACTTCCGTTTTTGTTTGTTATTCGATTTATTCTTTCGGTAATTCTTCGGATTTTTTCATCCAGATATATAATTTGTTTGGGCATTTCAAGGTTTTCGTATATCTCTTTCGCTTTTAGTGTCGCTTTTAAACTGTTTTGAGGGTTGCTGTACCATAACATATCTGCTATTCCTGAATATGTATAGGCTAGTTGTATTTTTATAGCACTCAGTTTTGTTGGTGGGCGCACTATTGACTGAAATCTTTGTACATTCCCGTCATAATCAGATATAATTTCTTTTAAACATTCTTTTTTTTGTCTAAGTATTTCAAATACTTTTTTCTTCTTATTTTCGTATCTGTAAATTTGCTCCAGATCATTCAATCTGGCTAACACATGAAAGTTATCACCTGCTTTTTGGCTTAAGTTCATAGAGTATCGTATAAAACGTTCCGCCTCGTCATAATTCCTAAAACTCATGTGTATTTTGCCGATTTCATTAATCAGCATGTTTGCAAGTTTTTCATTCCCGTCATTTATGAGATGTTTTACAAGTTCCACGGTTTTAGTACACAAATTATCTGTTTGTCGCGAATGTATAAACCTACCTTTTAAATGTACAAAATCAGATTTAACTTCTTGGAGGTTTGGTTGATTTGCTAAACATTTTTTTGAAAAATCACTATATAATTGATTGTAATTTTGAAGGGGAACCCCTTTTATTATATTTGTATTCATACCTTATCTAAGTAAAAGCAATTCTAAAATTGCGTTTTATATGACTTTGTTAAAAAAACTTTACAAAAATAAAGGCTCCTTAGAGCCTTGGATGGTTATTTTAAACGTTTAGGAGTTTAACCATTTGTAAAGTCGTCAAATAAGTATGACATATACGAAACCAAACGTATTGTATGCTACAATTGTAGTATAATGTTTTATAAAAAGCAAATTTTATGTTGGAATCGTTATATTTCTTAATAATGGAATTTATTTTGAACCTTTTGTTTTTTTATATCGTTTAATACTATGTGAAGTATTGAAAGGAGAAATATAAAGTGAAAAAATATGTTATTTTGTTGGCAATGTTATTTTTAGCATCTCCTGTATTGGCACAGCCGGGTGGACCCGGACCGCACGGTGGAAGACCGCATGTTTCGGCTCATATTTCGGTAGGACACAGGCCTATGCATCAGCCACCTCTGCATGTATATCATCGTCCGCCTATGCCGCCACATCATATTTATAGACCTTATCACCCGATAGTTGTTCCTCATTATTCGTCAGTGTATTATCCGATGACATATTATATTCCTTCAACAACTACTACTACGACTTATACTAACAGTAATGGTGTGACGGAAACTGTGGTTGTTAAAGAGGGTTCGAGTTATGAGGGGATAAATACTGCGGCTAATGTTATTAATGCTGCCGCAAATGCTGCGACTGCAATAAGATTTTTGACTTGGTAGATAATAGTAGAAATTGTTTATATGATATAATTTTTGTATGTTGAAGAAAATTGTATTCTGGTTAAATAATTCAAGATTATTTTCATTGCCGATGACTCTTATGTCATGGGCGATTATCTTTGTTTATTCTTTGAGGCAGCATGGGAATATTCTAAATGGTGTTTTGGCGTTAATTGGTATTGCAATGGCGCACCTTGCAACAAATTTGTTTGATGATTTTGTGGATTATAAGGTTATATCCGCGAATGAGGATATTTTAAAGAATACCGTTAAGTCAAAATGTGCATATATTCAAGATGGTTCTGCTACTTTAAATGATTTACTTAAGGTTGTATGTATTTATTGCAGTATAGCATTTGTAGTTGGGGTAATTTTAACTTTAAGATGCGGTCTTGAAATTGTCTGGCTTGCTTTTATTGGTGGTGTAATTACCCTTTCTTACGCAAAACTTTCGTCTGCAGGGTTAAGTGAAATTGCTGTTGGGACAGCTTTTGGTCCGTTGCTTTTTGAAGGGGTTTATTTTGTTATGACGGGAAGTTTTTCAATGCAAGTTTTGGTGATTTCTCTTGCTGTTGTAACTTTTACCGTAGGGCTTCTGTATACACATACTCTTTTGGATTATGATGGAGATATGTGTGCGCATAAGAAAACTTTGTGTTGTAGGTTGGGTGATAAAAATAAAGCATCCATTTTACTTCTTGTGTTATATGGTTTTGGCTATTTCCTATGCTTCGTTCTTGCTTTTTATTGTATATGGTATCTGCTTCCTGTTTTAACATGCCCTTTTGCTGTGATTTTGTATAGATTAATGCAACTTTATAATAAAGATAAAAGTTTTATTCCTGAAATTAAATGGTGGTATTATCCGCTTGAGAATTGGGAAAATATAACGCAAGAAGGGACTCAGAGTTTTTATTTAAGATTGTTTTTGTCCAGAAATATTATGATATGGTTTTCTATTTTAATGCTTGTTGCAGTTTGTTTAAATTAGTATCTTTCCCCCTTTTCAATAAGAAAAAAATGTGATACAATCGTAACAAGATTTAAAAGAGATAGGAGCCCCTTAATGCCGAATAGCACAAACCAGTTTGTTAAACCGATTACATATCGTATAAATCAGGAAGGTAATGCGGAAATCGGAGGATGTGATACCGTTGAGCTTGTTCAAAAATATGGAACGCCTTTGTATGTTATTGATGAGGAAACTTTGAGAAGTATTTGCAAAGATTATAAGAATGCTTTTGCGTCGTATAAAAAAGTTAATATGATGTATGCCTCAAAGGCTATGTGTACAATGGCAACGAGTACCATTTTGGATGAAGAAGGTTTTGGTTTTGATGTGGTGTCCGGTGGTGAAATGTACACAGTTTTTAAAGCCGGTGTTGATATGTCAAAAGTTTTATTTAACGGAAATAATAAATCTGTTGAGGAGTTGATTCTGGCTTTGGACTTAGGTGTAGGCAGGATTTCTGTTGATAATTTTCTGGAGTTATCCTTGTTGGCAGAAGTTGCAAAAGCTAAAAATAAGACAGTTGATATTTTATTGCGGATTACTCCGGGTATTGAATGTCATACACATGAATATATTCAAACCGGCCATCTTGATTCTAAGTTTGGGTTTGACTTAACTCAAATAGATGAAGCTGTAGAGTTTATTTTAGATAATTCTGATCAATTAAAACTCCATGGGCTTCATGCGCATATAGGTTCACAAATTTTTGAGACGAAAGTTTATGAGGATGAGGTTGATATTCTTGTCAAAGAAGTTAAAAGGTTAGATGACAAGTTTGGCTTAAGGCTTGATGAGATAAATATTGGCGGTGGACTTGGCGTAAAATATACCGAGTCGGATGTTCCGCCTTCTACTTATGAAATAGCAAATGTGATTTTATCGGCATTGAAAAAAGCTATTGATAAATATGAACTCAATGACCTTACAATATTTCTTGAACCTGGCAGAAGTATTATTTCAACTTCTGGAGTGACGCTTTATACGTTGGGGGCATCAAAGCAAGTTCCTGAAGGTAGAAAATATTTTGCAGTTGATGGAGGTATGGCTGATAATATTCGTCCGAGTATGTATCAAGCTGAGTATTCAGCTGTTCTTGCGAATAAACCTGATATGGAAGCTTCACAAACTGTTACAATTGCAGGACGTTTTTGTGAAAGTGGAGATATTCTAATTAAGGATATTAAACTTCCGGAAATAGAGGAAGGCGATATTTTATGCGTGTTTAACACCGGTGCCTATACTTATTCCATGGCTTCAAATTATAATAGAGTAGAAAAACCAGCAATGGTACTTGTAAATAATTCTCAATCTGATATGATAGTAGAGAGAGAATCTTTGGATGATTTAGTTGCACACGATATTATTCCTGATAGGTTGAGAGCAAATGTTTAACGATGTTTTATCATACTTACAATTTCAAGTCGGTACGTTGGATTGGTCCCTAAATTGGACCAATGTTATTGAAATTGCAATAATAGTCGGTATTTTGTTTGCTTTTTATAAGAAATTTATCAAAGATTCTCAGTCCGAAAAGTTTGTTAAAGGAATTTTCTTTTTAATTTTTCTATGGGTTTTTTCGGAAGTTTTGGTAAGATTAGATTTAAAAATCTTGGGAATGTTTTTGAAATCTATTGTAACTTTAATTTCTTTGAGTTTAATTGTTATATTTCAACCGGAGCTTAGAAGGTTTTTGGGCTTTTTGGGGCAGGCTGATTTTTTTGCTAGAGTGTTTGGGAATAACTCCAAAGACAGAAGTGATGAAAAAATTGATATTATTAAGGAATTAATTGAATCGGTAAAATTCCTTTCAAAATCGCATACAGGTGCTTTGATGGTTTTTCAGAAGGATTTAAGTAATACTTATTCTGATGTAGGTACAAGACTTAATGCTGATTTATCAACTGAATTATTGCTTACTATATTTCATACCAATACTCCATTGCATGACGGTGCTGTGGTAATTAACGGTTCAAGGGTTATTTCTGCAGGAGTACTGCTTCCGTTAACCGAAGATCCAAAGTTGAGCTGGAAATATGGAACTCGTCACAGAGCTGCTATTGGAATGTCAGAAGCAAGTGATTCTGCGTGTCTTGTTGTATCTGAAGAGACAGGTGATGTTTCAATTGCATTAGACGGAACTCTAAAAAAATACGATGATTTAACTACTTTAAAGTCTGACTTGGAAAAAATTCTTGGATTGAAAACTCAGGACGATAATGTGGAAAAGAAAACAATTTTTCATTTTAATAATTTTATATCATTACATAAAAACGGACAAGAAGAACAGCAATAAAAGGTGAGCAAATGGTAGAAAAAACAAGACAGCGATTGACTTGGGGGCAGTTAATTCAAAAAGGTTTCTTTTTGACGTTGGGAGCGTTTATTGCTGGGTTTGCCTTAGAGTGTTTTCTTGTTCCGAATAAAATCATTGATGGCGGTATAGTTGGTATTTCCATGATGATTAACTACCTGACGAGTATTAACTTAGGGCTGTTACTTGTTGTTATAAATTTACCGTTTATTTGTTTGGCATTTACAAAGCTTGGAAAGTTGTTTGTTTTGCAAACGTTTTACGCAGTAGCGATGCTGGGTGTTGCTACAAACGTGTTTCATCACTTCCATCTTACCGTGACAAGTGATATGCTTCTTGCGACTGTGTTTGGAGGGATTATTCTCGGGGTCGGAGTCGGGGTAGTTTTGAAAAATGAAGGTTCGCTTGACGGAACGGAAATTATGGCTTTGGTTTTGTCTAAGAAGTTTGGGTTTTCTGTCGGTGAGATTGTAATGGGATTTAACCTATTTATTTATTTTGTCGCCGGTATAGTTTTAACTTGGGAAAGCGCAATGTATTCAATTTTAACATATTTTATTGCGTATCGTATGATTGATGTTGTATTGGAAGGTTTGAACAGTTCAAAATCTATCAGAATTATTAGTGATAAAGCAGAAGAAATTGGTGCTACATTAATTGAAGATTTGGATATTAGTGTTACTTACCTGAAGGGTATCGGCGGGTATTCTAAACAGGATAAAACATTAATATATTGTGTAGCATCGCGTCTTGAGTTGAGTAAAATTAAAGAAGTTATAAGGCAAATCGATCCGAGAGCTTTCTTCTCGGTTGTTGATGTCCACGAAGTATACGGGACAAGAATGAGTAAAAGAATTGATAAAATATAGACATTTATAAAAAAATATAATATACTTGTAGCAAAGAGAGAGAAGTAAGGATAAAAAAGATGGCAAAAAATATTGATACAGTACCTATAGAAGTTAGTATTTTGACAGTTGATCACGATATCAAGGGTATCGTTCATGTTTCTAAATATACGAATACTAATCGTGAGTTAACAGATTTGTTGAATGACAAAGAAAGAAGATTCCTTGCTGTCACTGATGCTGAAATTTATCCGAGAAACAATAATCAATCTCCGAGAAAATATAATTTTCTTGAAATTCACATGGATTATGTCTTAATGGTTCATCCTTCTGCTCAGGCTGTGTTCAAGGATTCTGGTAAGTCGCAGGAGGATATTAACAGATTTAGAGACTTAAGACTTAAACTTAATCAAACAAGACCATTTTAGGTTTTATTAAAAGTTGGATGTAAAAAATGGAGAGAGGTGCCCGTGGAAGAATTTAAATTATATTCACTTCTTAGTGATGATATTGAAGAAGAAAAACTGTTGCGTAGAGAGCTTAGGAAGTTCAACTGGGGTGCGTTTGCTTTTTCTTGGTTCTGGGGTGCTTGTAACGGGGTATTTCATAAGTGTATTGTTGCTTTGGTTTTATTCGTAATAGCATTATTCTGGCCAAATATAATTCTCGTGTTGGTTCTTATTGGGTACGCTATTTATTTAGGTATAAATGGTAACAGGTGGGTATATAATGAAAAACGTATTACTGATGTTCCAAAATTTATTAAAGGTCAAAGAATATGGGCTGCAGCTGTTCTAATTCTTTTAGGTTTGAGTGCTGGTTTTCTGTTTATCATTATCCCTTTAATGATTAAATCTGTAGGCGACCTCTTTTCACCTGCAGGACGCGCGGAACTAATGCTTAAATCCACTGTAAGACTTATTGTTGAAGATAAAGAACATCCTCCATTTAAAGATGGAGCTGACGTTGCTGCCTATATGTTACAAGAAGAAAGTATAACTAAGGTAATGAAGCACTCAAAAATGGAACCATACGGTGCTTCCGGAGTGAAGGTAGTAAGTGATGTAGATTCCTCTTCCGACTTTATTGCATTTACTTTTTATAAAGAAGAAAGCTGTGCTGTTGCGAAAAAAAATTGTTATATCTACTATTTTGAGGGTTCATCGCAAGATACGCCTAAGCCGCTGGCTAAAGCTTATTATGGTGATTCCGGTGATGTAAAAATAGTGCAGAATAAAAAGAAAAAATAAATTGCTTGAGGTAAACCTGATTGGTTTACCTCTTTTTTATTTATGTTACAATATTCTTGTATCTTATAATACAAGGGGGTATATGTGAATATTTTATGGATGGTTTTAATAACCATTTTGGGATTGGGGTTAAGATTAATTGGGATAAATAAAACACAGGGGTTGTGGAACGATGAGTATGTTTCTTGGTTCGTTGCATCACATCCTTTTGGACAAAGTTTTTTCAAGGAAATTTTTTTACAGTGTCACATGCCGTTTTATTATCTCTATTTAAAGTTTTTTATGTTCTTTGGCGGTGATAGTGATGTGTTTTTACGTTTAACTTCAGTATTTGCCGGAGTTTTATCAATAATTGTTATGTATTTTGTCGGATTACAAAATAATAGAAAGACAGGACTTTTGTGTGCGCTTTTTGCTTCATTAAGTTCGTTTTTGATTTATTATTCGCAGGAGGTAAGACTTTATTCACTTCTGTTTTTAATTTCCGCAATATCTTTGCTTTATTTGTTGAAATTTCTTAAAAATAAAAATTTAACAAATCTTGGCGGGTTAATTCTTTTTGATTTTTTAATTGTATTTACACATACTATAGGTTTTGTTTATGTGTTTTTTCAATTGATTGCAATTACATATTTGTTGTACAAAGAATACAAAAAACAGTTATTATCACTTTGGGGTGGCGTTGTTTTATTGAGCCTGCTTTGTGTTCCGCAAATTGTTAAAATATTAACTACTCAAACCTTTTCTCAATGGTGGGGGCATTTTAGTATTTCTAAAATAGGATTTTTGTTTACTGACTATTTTTCACCGGTTTTAACAAATCTTGTCAATGCTCCGGATAAATTCCTTTATGTTAAAAGTTTTAGTTTTGTATTATTTACGATTGTACCTGCGCTCATTGCTGTTGGGTTTATTATAAAAGCATTATGGAAAAATAAGGAAAATCTTGCTCTTGTAGGTATTGTTTTTGGAGTAGTAGTTGTCATGGTTGTGGCAGCAATGATGGGGAAATTAGTTTTCATAACAAAATATTCAATTGAAATTTATCCTATACTGATTTACCTTACTGTATTTGGAGCATGTTCTATTAAGAAAAAACTCTTTTCTTTAGTTCCTGTTATAGTATTTTGTTTAATTAATTTAGTATATATTATAACAAGTCCGGTTTCTGCTCCTAAAATGCCAAGGTTGCAGGGGCATAAAATAGTTGCGGAATTGTTAACAAGGGCTGAGCCTAATGAAGGTGACTATATTCTTTTGGAATACTATCCACAAAACAGATATG
The DNA here is from genome assembly GCA_964446855.1 of uncultured Muribaculaceae bacterium. Classification (GTDB taxonomy): domain Bacteria; phylum Cyanobacteriota; class Vampirovibrionia; order Gastranaerophilales; family Gastranaerophilaceae; genus UBA1221. Next base: position 38,945 of record CAYUQM010000011.1, on the reverse strand, counting down.
AAAAATATTTTGATTTTTCAAAGTATAATATTGTATCTGTAAATAAAGGGAATTTCTCTAAATATATCGCCCCTGATAATAGTTATAGTCAGATATATAAAGATGGAAAAAACTTATATAGGGATGTTTTCAGCGGCAAAAAAGTTGCATATATTAACTATAAAATAAATGAAGATATTATGAAAAATTTAAAGCCGGGTAAGCAGGTGTTTGTAATTATGGCTGACAGTGTTTCAATATATTCTCCGACGGATATAGAATATATTGCAAGTAATGATGTTTTGTATGAAAATACTCCACTAATGTATATGGTATTTTCATATGTAAAAAATCAAGTATTTATGAACCTATCCGGTACTCTATCTGTTACCAGATATGAAAAGTTAGGAGATTGGTCGTTGGTTCGTTTTACAAAACTTAATAATTAGCAAGGAAAAGAGCAATTTTTATTTTGTTTGAACGTATATATACATGGAAGGTGTTTAGTTTAAACGTATGATGAAGGTAGATGACAAAATTAATAGTGGTTACAGGTTTTCGGGTGTAAAAAATAAAAATGGAGGACATGCTCCGAGTTTTACAGCGAAACCTATTGCTGCCGGTTCTCTTGATGATGCTGTTGCCTCTCTTGTTCCGAAATCTTTGAGAGTTCTTAAAAAGCTTGGTTCAAGTGGTGGTGAAATTCAAAATATTATCATAAATTCTCTTGGTACAGGTTTAGTTGCACCTATTTTTATTAAGTATAATTTTATGTCTAAAACCGATGAAGATACAAGAACATATTCGGCATGGAGACAGCCGGTTTCTGCTGTTTTGGCGGTAGCCACTCAGTGTGGTTTGACGGCTCCTTTCTATAAAATATTTGACAATTGGGCTAATAAAGGCGTTTTTGGTGAAAAGCTAAATAAAACTTTGTTTATGGACGATTATTATATTCGTAAGCAAAAGAAACGTGAAAATCCTAGCTTTACTAAAGAGCAAATAGAAGCTGAAGTTGAAGCATTTAAGAAAGAGCAAAGAACAAATTTAGAAAAAGAGTTAAGGGAAAATAGTACGGTTAATTACAAATGTGCTGATGGAATTACCAGAAGAATTAGTGATAAAGAGTACCGTAATTTATTGGATGAAACTCTTAATAATTTAATTAAATTTGATGAAGCAAAAGAAAAAGAACTTTTGACTACTATTGAAAAACGTACAATCAGAAGTAACTATTACAGAAAAAATAATCTGGAAGCTAAGACAATATTGGAAGAAACCGCCGATGCTATAAAAAAGGCGAAAAATGTGGGTCAAATTGATTCTTTTATTGCAAGTAAGATTAACTCTTTGCGTTCTAATGGTAATGCAAAAGAAATGATTGCAATATTAGGTGATATTCAAAAACGTGCACATAAAAACGGTGGTGAAAAGACTGAATCCTTTAGAAATATTAAAAGAGCTCTCCAAGATAATGTTGGAAAAATGCTCAATCATGTTGATATATATTCAAGAGTGAACTCTGAAGAGGAGGTTGCAAGGCGTGTAAGAGCCAGTGTTCAAACTGATATATTAGAAGTTCAGTCATCAAAACAATTCTTTGAAAATTTAAAACGTACAATCTCTGAAAAAACAAATATTGGTGATATTCAAAATCTGATAAACGATAAGAGGAAAACTCTTAAGATTGAAAATAGCAGTTTGAACAGAGATTTTGCGGAGGAAGTTGCGAAACAACTTGTTAAAAGAACAAATGCGCACATGAAATGCTTTAAGCAGATAGTTGGTGTGTTTGTATCTCTTGCGGTGTTGCCGTTTACTTGTACATTATTGAACTATATTTACCCAAGATTCATGGATGTGTTCTTCCCTAATCTTTCAAGTAAAAAACATGAAAAAGAGTCACAAAAACTTATTTCGCAGGCTCCGAAGAAAGCTGAGGTGGCGTAATGAGTGGATTGATGAATATCGGAAGAACTGTTGCCAATAAAGCTTATGAGTATGCATTGAAAAAACCGTTTCTTGCTCTTTCTGAAATGAAATTGATGGATAAAGGTTATGCCGCATACAGAGCTAATAACAGAAAAGTTATTGATGGTATCGGTATTGCGTCTATTATCTTAAAAGATGGTGTTGGCTGCTATATGTATGTTAATCAGAGTCTGCACAACGATAAAATACCTGAAGATAAAAGAAAGTTTGTTGCTGCATTAGATCTTGCTAACGGTGGCTTGATGATTCTGGCTCAGATTTTGATGCACGTTACCATTTCTAATAAGATTGTTCAAACTAAGATGTTTGAAAAGATGTTTGGTAAGAAATTCGACAGAAATGCCTTGAAGATGGTTCAAGCCGTATTGAAGAATACTGATAAATATAAAAATGTACCATCTCATCAGGTAGCGGAATCCTTTAATAAGATGAAAACTTCTGTTTGTGATGCGTTTGGTTCATTAACTTCGTTAATTGCTGCAACAACAGTTGGTAAACGTATGATTGTTCCGTTTATTGCAACCCCTCTTGCTGGTAAGGTTGAAAAAGTTATGAACAAAGATAAGCAGGAAGCTGTTGTTGATAAAGAAACAAAAAATACGTATGATTCTACAAAACGTTCTTCTGATCCTGTTTTTAATAGTATGAAGCCGGAAGTGACAGTTAGTGTCCCTGCTGAAGGTCAAAAAAGTTCTAATTTACTTGCTGAGTTTAAAAAATCATAAAGTTACAAGTTGCAAACTGCTATTTTTTTAGTTATAATCGCAGAAAAAGGATTTTTAAATGAAGCTTGTTATTCAAATCCCGTGCTTAAATGAGGAAGAGTCTTTACCGGTTGCTATTGCAGATTTGCCGAAACATGTTGATGGGATTGATGAAATTGAAATATTAATTATTGACGATGGGTCGACAGATAGAACTGTTGAAGTTGCTAACTCTCTGGGTGTGAATCGAGTTGTAAGTTTAGGCTCAAATAAAGGTTTAGCGAAAGCCTTTCTTGCGGGAATTCAGAATGCTCTTGATATGGACGCTGATATTATTGTTAATACTGATGCTGATAACCAGTATTCGGGTGCAGATATTGCAAAATTAGTTAAACCTATTCTTAATGGTTCTGCTGATATCGTTATTGGCACAAGACCTGTGTCTAAAATTAAAGAATTTTCTTTATTGAAGAAGTTCTTACAAAAATTGGGCTCAAGTGTCATGCGTTTATTGAGCTCTACAAAGGTAGAGGACGCTCCAAGCGGTTTTCGTGCTTTTTCAAGGAATGCAGCATTACAATTGAATATTTTTGATAGTTATACTTATACTCTTGAAACTATAATTCAGGCAAAAGCTAAGGGGTTAAATATTGAATGTGTTGATATTGATGTTAATTCCGAAATGAGAAAGTCCAGATTGTTTAAAAATATGTTTGTATATGTTATTCGTTCGATATTTACAATGTTAAGAATGTTTATTATTTATCGTCCGTTTAGATTTTTTGCTATTTGTGGGCTTCTTTTTCTATTTATTGGTTTAGGTTTGAGTGGGAGATTTTTATATTATTACATGACGGGTTCTGGTAGTGGTCATGTTCAATCTTTGATATTTGCTTCTGTGTTTTTGCTTTCAGGTGTGCAAATAGGGTTAATAGCTGTTCTTGCAGAACTTATTTCAATTAACAGAAAGCTTTTGGAAGATATACAAAAACGTGCTAAGTTGGATGGGTTGAAAAAAAACTTAGAGGATTTAAAATAAGGGTATAATTTGACTAAAAATAAGGTGATATATGATTAATTTGAAATTTTTTAAGAATTTGGGTGAGATACTATATTCAATTTTAACTTCACGAATAACTGCATTTTTATCTTTTACTATCGTTTTAACGGCAATTGTTGCCTTCCAAAATTTCTTTTTCCAGAGCGTTATTGAAAACGGAATAAGTAAAAAGGATGTTATTGCACCAAAGACATTGACTGTTGTTGATGTAAAACGAACAGAACAGCGTCGTAAAGAAGTTGCACAAAAAGTTGATTCGGTTTTGACCTCTGCAGAAGATGATTTCATTCGTAACAATCTTGAAACTTTAGAAACTTCAATTTTACAAATTAGGAAAAAAGATGTTGAAGATTCTGTAAAGCATGATGAGTTATCTATTTTATTTGATATCCCAACGGTTGCAACTAAAGAATTTGTTATTAATTTCTTCTTAAAGTCTGATGAAAGTTCCTTGAGGGAATCTTTTGATAAAGCAAACTTGACTTTAGCAAATATTTTAAGAATAGGGGTTTCGGAAAAGGATTTTGAAAATAACAATATTGATAAAATTATTTCAAATAATCTAGTTTCAAATGTTTCTCGTCGCCAAATTACGGTTGTAAAGGCTCTTTTGAGTCAGATTCTTGTTCCTAATCTTGTAGTGGATGAGTTTGCAACGGAAATTGCCCGTAAAAATGCTGAGAATTCAGTCAGACCGTATGAAACAGTTTTTCAAAAAGGTGATAAAATTGTTTTTGAAGGTGAACCAGTTACAAAATTAAAGCGCGATGCGTTAAGGCAAGCAGGATATAATGTATATGAGCTTAACTGGCAAGGGCTTCTTGCAATATTTTCATTGGTTATTCTTGCTACTTTTATATTTATATCCTATATGAAGTATTTTGCAAAACAGTTTTTAGAGTCTAAATATTTTGCAATTACTGCCTTTTTGTCAATATTACTTGCATGTGTTGCAATTCTGTTACCAACAGGATTTTCTCCGTATATATTACCGATTCCTGCTTTTGTAATATTACTTTCTGTTTTTATTAATCCTAGAGTTGCTTATGTAGCGGTTTCGGTTATTATTGCAGTGTTGGCTGTTGGAATTCAATATCCTGTACAGTTTGTAATTACTTTTTTGTTATTGAGCTTAATTTCAATGGTTGCAGTTTCTCAAATTCGCTATTCAAGAAGATTTGATTTGATAAAGGTTGGATTTATAATATCTGTTGTCGGGCTATTAATTGTTTTAAGTATATATCTACTTGAAAAATGTTTGATAGATGTAAGTAATACTTTAATCATGCGGGATGCTATCTGTATTGTAATAAATGGAATAGTTAGTTCTATGATAGTATTTTGGTCTATCCCATTGTTTGAAGGAATGTTTAATATAATCACTCCTTATGGTTTGGCTGAACTTGCAGATCATAATCAACCGTTATTAAAAAAATTATTAAGAGATGCTCCGGGGACTTACCATCACAGTTTAATGGTTTCCAATCTTTGTGAAGCTGCTGCGGAAGCTATTGGTGCTAACCCTATCTTAGCGCGTGTTGGGGCGTTTTATCATGATGTTGGAAAACTGCAGCGTCCATTGTTTTTTGTGGAAAATCAATCTTATTTTGGTATTGAAAATCCACATAAAAACCATAGCCCTCGTGTAAGTAAAATGCTTATTACATCACACCCGAAAGATGGGGTTGAATACGCTAAAAAAGCAGGATTGCCCCCGATTATCAATAACTTCATATTACAGCACCACGGGGAGGGTTTGGTTTCTTATTTTTATAATGAAGCTGTGAAAGAAGAAGGTATTGAGAATGTAAAAGAAGAACAATTCCGGTATCCTGGTCCTAAGCCTAATATGAAGGAAACAGCTATATTGATGCTTGCGGATGCTATTGAATCTGCGGTTCGTTCATTTAAAAATCCTACATCGGAAGATATTGAAAATATTATTGATAAGATTATCGTTGAAAGGTTAAACGACGGACAACTTTCAGATAGTCCTTTGACTTTACACGATATTAAGGTTATCGCAGCTACATTTAGTCGAATATTGCGCGGTATGCAGCATGAACGTATTAAGTATCAGGAGCTTGACGAATCTTTTAAAGAAAATAAAATAAATATGCCTGCAAAGTTGTTGGATGAAGATTTGGAAAATAAAATTAAGCAACTTGAAAATCCGAACAATAATGAAGGTGAAAATAATGACTAAAATAAATATTTTCACTGAAAATATTTACCCGAATTGGGCTATTGATGAAAAGTCCTATATTTCAATTGCGAAAAAGATTTTGCGCTTTTACTTGAAGCAGCTGGAAATTTCTGAATACTGTTGTCTCAAAGGCTATGAGTATGATACAATATCTTTTGATTTCCTTTTTTGCGACAGTAAAAAAACTCATCAAATAAATCGTGAATACAGGGAAAAGGATTATCCTGCGGATATTATTACCTTTGCTATTTTTGCAGATATCGAAGCTGGTGAAAAATTCGTTTTTGACGGAGAGATTAATCTTGGAGAGGTTATAATTGCTTTAGATAAAGTTCAGGAAGAGGCGGAGAAGAAAGGTGTGACAAGGGAGTTTGAACTTGCTTTTCTAATAAGTCATGGACTTCTTCATTTGTTGGGATTTGACCATCAGACAGAAGAAGATTATAATTTTGTCATAAGGTTACAAGATAAGGCATTAAAGGCTGTAAAAGTATGAGTAAATTTAAAACACAGGGATTTAGCAGGACATTTAAAAATGCGCGCAAGGGATTAAGAATTGTATTAAAAAGTGAACGTAATATCAGAATTCATTTTTTGGCAGCAGTTTTAATCATATTATTGGGAATGGTTTTAGGTTTAAGTGCTGTGAAGTTGTGTATGTTGCTTTTTGCAATCAGTTTTGTAGTAGTTACGGAAATGCTGAATTCAGCAATAGAATTTGCACTTGATGCTGTTTTTCATAACAGGTATTCAACCCTTGTTGGTATGGCAAAGGATATTTCAGCCGGTGCCGTGATGTTTGCAACTTTTGTAGCTATAGTTGTTGGCTTTATTATTTTGGTTCCGGCATTAATTACATATTTTGCATAATAAAAAGACTTTGACGTTGTATCAAAGTCTTTTTTATTATCTCTTGTTATATTTGAGTCAGGCAATTTTAGTTGTTGCTTAAAACCAATCGAAATGTTGCTAAGTTTTTAATTGACAACATTGCATGTTTATTGTGTTGTTCTTCAGAAATATTAAAGATTCGTATAATTCTTTGGATTTCTTCTAAATCTTTACGGTTTCTGATTTTATATACGTTACAGATTGGATCTGACACTACTGACATCATTGTATTTAATTCTTGTTCTTTCATTAATATGGTCCTCATTTCCTTATATTCTTATAAAGTTTTTTTCTTTTTAAAAATTGCCTTTTTTATAAAAATATTATTTACAATTATTAACATTTTTTTAGGCAATTTTTGAGTGTTGTATGTTTTAATATAAAAGTAGGGAAAATATGTCAGATTATATTAATAAAGTTGGTAGTAAATATAACATTAATGTGAAAGGGACTAATCTTTCGCCAAAAGATGCTTTGCAGCCTGTCGACAGACAAATTCAGAATGATAAAAAGCAAATTTCGGAACTTTCTTCGACAATGAATCCTTCTGTAATTAGAACTCCAATGTCTTATATAAAAACAGGTGAAGTTGACTTGCCATATGGTTTTAAGGCTTCTTGTTACAAACTGTCAAATGGTCAAAAAGTAGTTATTATCCCAAAAGAGGGTGAAACGGTCTTAAAAACGTATGTTAATACCGGCTCAATGAATGAAATGGATAATATTCGCGGAATAAGTCATTATATTGAACATAATTTGTTTAATGGCTCCGACGGGTTGGAAGCCGGAGAGTTTTTTAAAACAACAGATAAAATGGGGGCAGATACCAATGCCAGTACCGGTATGGCAGAGACCAATTATTATATTGCGTCTCATCTTTTGAATCAGGATGACTTAGAAAAGAAAATAAAAATTCATGCATCTATGCTTGAAAGTCCACGTTTTGCTCTTGATATGCTAGAGAAAGAAAAAGGTGTTGTTAATTCTGAAATTAACATGGTCACGTCAAATCCTGAAAATATGGCATATAATAACACTATAAAAACTCTTTTTAATATAAAAACTACTTCAGGTGATGTTATTGCCGGAACAACGAATAATATTACAAACATTACTCGTGAAGATGTTGTAAAATATTATAATAATAATTATTATCCGGCTAATATGGTGACTGTTGTTTCCGGAGAGGTAACGCCCGAAGAAACGATGAAATTACTTTCGAAGTATTTTTCTTCAACTAAACAGCCGCCAAGTAGTAGGTATCATGAAAAACTTGAACCAGTTAAGAATGTTGTACGGCAGGATATAATTTCTGATAAGGCGCATAGTACTTTTGTGGCGGTTGGGTTTGCCGGACCTGAAAATAATAACTCAAAAGATAGAGTTTATATTGATGCATTGGGAAAACTTTTGTTTAATATGAATAATGCTCAGAAGAAGTTTGAAGATTTGAACACTTCTGTATTTTGCCTAAGTGAGAAAGTTGGAGTTCGACCTTCGGATAAAAGAGCGATTATGCTAACAGCTGACGTAAGTGAGGAAAATTCTGAAAAATTATTAAAGCTTATTTATTCTCAGATTAACAAATATCAGTATAATGGCGTTACTGATGAAGAATTCATGGCATTGAAAAGAAGTCTTAGGACAGAATATGCAAATATGTTTGAGTATTCTTCAGTAATTAATAATCTTGTCGGTGAGTCGATACTAGAGGGTTGTTTAGATGGAGTTGCAAATTATGAAAAAATTCTTGATGAGATGACTCCACAAGATTTGATGAATACTGCAAAAAAGTATTTTAATCTTAAACAATCTGCCATAACCGTGTTGCACCCTGATAATGTTAATACGGAAAGTTTAAACAGAAATTATAATGCAATACAGAACGTATCTTTCACCGGTGCGTTAAAAAAACAGGCTGTTAATTTAAAAGATGTAAGGCAGTATAATTTGCCAAATAATTTCAGGGCTGTATTGAAAGAAACCTCTATTCCATACTCAGTTTTAGATTTAAGTTTTGATACAACAAAACAAATTAAAGCTAAAAATCCGGCTGCCTATGCCGTTTTATCTGCGTTGTTGGATGAAGGCTCTATCTTTAATACTAGAGAAGAGCTTGAAGCCATTAAAGAAAATAATGGTATTCTTACAGGTTTTTCAGCTGGCAATGATGGTATCGCCGTTTCTGCAAGATTTGATGTTAGTGAGCACGAAAAAGTTTTTGATATTATAAAGGAAGTTGTAGAAAATCCGAGATTTGATGAAGCAACTTTTAAAAATGTTAAGGCTAAGTTAGCAGATAGTCTTACACGAGAGGAACACACTCCGGAAAATAAATTAAATCCGGAATTGTATCCCGGTTCTTATTTTGCAAAAGAAGATATCTTAAAAGGTCTTGAAACTCTCTCTCTTGATGATGTTAAAAATTTGTATTTTGCTATAATGTCAAATTCAATGGCAGCAATGACGATGTCTGCGCCTTTTAAAGAAAAATCTGAGTTAAAGAACAACGTTTTATCTAAACTTAATACATTTGGAGTTGTAAAACCTTTTGAATATAAAAAATATGAAAATTATGTTCCTCAATTAGAGTCAAAAGTGTTTACGGATATCGCAAATAAAACTCAAGCAAAAATTGTAATGGCGTATAAATATCAATCTACAGGTAATTTGAAGGATGATGTAACTATTCGTCTGCTCAATACAATTTTAGGGGGTGGACCGTCCTCCAGACTATTCGAAGATTTGCGAGAAAAGCAAAAGTTGGCGTATTCTGTTCGTTCTAAAATATCACAAAACGGGGATACCGGAGTAATCAAGCTTTCTATAGGAACTACAACCGATAATAAAGAAACCGGAGAAAAGAGTTTTGATAACCTTCAAAAATCTATAAATGGTTTTAAAAATCATGTTGAAAAGTTGAAATCAGAATTAGTTTCTCAAGAAGAATTGGATAGTGCAAAATTGTCAGTAAAAAATACAATCTTGTCATTGAATGAATCTGTTAGTGGTAAGAATGCGACGATAGAAAAAGGGTTACATTCCTATTACGGGTTAGGAATGTTAAACCAATTCTTAGAGGTAGTTGATGAAATTACTGTTGAAGATATTTATAATGCGGCGCATTATATTTTTAAAGATAAGCCAGTATATTCTATTGTTGCGACAAATGATACGCTTAAATATAATAAGGAATATCTTGATAATTTAAAAAGAGCTTGACAAATCTTAAAAAAACATTAAAATAGTAACGGATTACATTAACAAGAGGGTTATATTATGGCTAATTCAAGTGGGAATTCATTGCTGGCTGGTATATATTCGGGTTTAACAAACACATATTCGTATCTCGCAGCGACAAACCCTAAAGGTGTTACTCTTGATAGTATTAATGAAGTTAGAACTGATGCTAATAAAGTAAATATGGTTAATCAAAGTTTTGCGTCATATCTGCAAACTAATTTCGCCAGTATAGATAAGGATGGTGATGGTATCATAAGTTCAACGGAAATGACCAACCTGACAAATCAGATGTCTACTCAGGGGCTTACTAAAGAACAGTTAACCCAACTATATGCCTCAGGTGCAAGCGGGCTTTCTTCAAGCACGATGGAAAATATTTTAAATCATTTTGATGAAATGGACACTAATCATGACGGTAGAATTACAAGTGAAGAAATTTCTGCCTATAATGTTGACTGTTCACGTCAAAAAAAGGAGGATGAGTTTAGAATGCAATCAGCGTCAAATATGTCTGTTTTCTACGGTAATGAGGATTCTTCTGTTGATACATACAGTTTATTAAGTTATAAATATAAAGATGTAACAAATTCTTAGTAACATAATGGCGCATTTGCGCTGAAAAAGGGAAGTTTTTGTTATGCGGAACATCTTTTATAAGATGTTCCGCATTTATTAAGGGAATAGGCAAAACATCAAGAGGTACTGACGCACACTCTCAGGCGAACTTGCACAGAGTGCGATAGTGAGCCATACAGATTTTACGAGCGCAGCGAGTAAAACGAACAGCCATTCAATCAAATCGGCGCCGTAGGCGACGAAGAAAACAATTGTGTGTTTTTCTCTTTTGAGTTACTTTTCTCTTTTTACCTCGCAACTAAAAAGAGAAAAGTAACATAGGCGAATTGCCTATAAAAGCTCACTATTAAATGTAAGCTGGATATTACCACGTTGCTTCGCTCCTGTAATGACGATAATGCCTTATGTGCATTAGCCTATTCCCTTATGTTACCTTTAGTTAATAAATCATGTTATAAATCCTATGTTTATGATAAATTGTTAATGTAATATAACTGTCAGCATAGCTCTTACGCTGTTTTAGACGTTTAAATAGGAAGATTTTAATGATTAGAGAAAAATTTAATGAGTTTGTTGAAAAATTTAAGAAAACTCAGTTTGTAGAAAATTATTCAAGAATGTGGCCTTATGTTAAGCCATACTGGTTTAGAGCTCTTCTTGCAGTTTTAATATGTATTCCGATTGGTTCCTTGGATGCGATTATCGCCTTGTCCTTAAAACCATATATGGATTTGGTCATGGTTGAAAAATCTGTTCAGTCTCCTTGGTATATCCCTCTTGGAATTGTCTTGTTTACAACTATGCAGGGTGGTCTGAATTATATGGCGACCTATTTAAACACGTGGGTAGGACGTAAAATTACAAACCTCCTAAAAGCTGATTTATTTAAAAAGCTGCTTACTTTTGAGACTGCATATTTCGATACAAGAAAATCCGGTGATGTCATTTTTTCTTTTAATAATATGGCGGATAATGCTTGTGCAGGGCTTTTAGATAATTTGAAAATATTTACACAAAGATTATTTTCTTCATTATCTTTAGTATGCGTATTGTTTTACAATTCTTGGCAGTTGGCATTAATTGCGGTAGTTGTTCTTGGATTTGCTTTTGCGCCTGTTGCAACTATAAGAAAGCGTATTGACGAAGTTATGAAGAAAACTCTTTCTGCTGATTCTTCTATTATTACTGCTTATAATGAAGCATTTAGCGGTATAAGAACAATTTCGTCTTATAATCTTGAAGCGCAGCAACGTCAGAATTTTGATACTATTTTGAGAAATATTTTTGTTACAAGAATTAAAATGGTTCAAAGAACCTCATGGTTGTCTCCGTTTATGCACGTTATCGTTTCTATCGGTATCGGTTTGGCTATCGGATACGGAAGCCACTTGATTCTTACAAAACAAATTACCTCAGGAAACTTTGTATCCTTTATAACTGCATTAATTATGTTATATACTCCAATTAAAAATATTGGTAACAACTTTAATGCGGTGCAGTTCTCCTTTTTCTCCATTGAGAAAGTCTTTGAAATCCTCGAGGCAAAACCTAAAATTCAGGATAATGACAATGCTGTTGAAATGTCTTCTAATTACAAAACAATTAAATTCGAGGATGTTTGTTTTGAATACAAGCCTAATACTCCTGTTCTCAAGCATATTAATCTTGATGTGAACAGAGGTGAAACTGTTGCGCTTGTCGGAAATTCCGGTGGCGGTAAAACTACTATCGTTAACCTTTTACCAAGATTTTATGATGTAGTGAGCGGTTCGGTTAAAATTGATGGTGTTAATATTAAGGATTTAACATTAAAATCATTAAGACAAAACATTGCGGTAGTTTTTCAGGATAATTTTTTATTCTCAGGTACAATTAAGGAAAATATCCTTTTAGGCAACGAAAATGCTACTGATGAAGATGTTCAAAAAGCTGTTAATATGGCTTATTTAGACGATTTTATTGCTACTCTTGATAAAGGGTTGGATACTTATATCGGTGAGCGTGGTGTATTGCTTTCAGGCGGTCAAAAGCAACGTGTTGCTATTGCCCGTGCGTTCCTGAAAAATGCGCCGATTGTTATTCTTGATGAGGCAACTTCAGCACTTGATAATAAGGCAGAAGCTATTGTACAGAAAGCTATTGAAAATTTAATGCAAGATAAGACAGTATTTGTTATTGCTCACAGGCTGTCTACTATTCAAAATGCGGATAAGATTGTTGTTATTAATCAAGGAGAAATTGCGGAAATCGGAAATCATGAAGAACTTCTAAATATTGAGAACGGTGCGTACAAAGCGTTATATAATGCTCAGTTTAAACATCAGGAAAATCAGAAATCTGTTGTATAGATTTTTAGTATGCATTATGATATAATATATTCCGAAATTAGGAGAGAAAAATGGATCAAGAAACTTATATGAAAATTATGGGCTACGTCCCGACAGTTGTAGAACATTCTTCACGAGGTGAACGTTCTTTTGATATTTTTTCAAGATTGCTTCGGGAAAGAATTATATTTCTGGGCTCTGAAATTAACGATGAAGTTGCAAACTCAGTAGTAGCGCAATTATTGTTGTTAGATAGTGAAAATAGCGAAAAAGATATTATGCTTTATATTAACAGTCCGGGTGGCGTTATTACTGCGGGCATGGCTATTTATGATACTATGAATCTTATTAAGTCTGATGTTTGTACAATCTGTCTTGGTGACGCTGCTTCGATGGGGGCATTTTTACTATGTTCCGGTGCTAAAGGTAAGAGAATGGCTCTTCCTAATGCAAGAGTTATGATTCACCAACCTTTGGGTGGTGCGCAAGGTCAGGCTACAGATATTGAAATTGAAGCTAAAGAAATTATGAGAATGAAACACCAGTTAATTTCTATTATGGCAGAAAATTCAGGACAACCTTACGAAAAAGTTAAAGAAGATTGCGAAAGAGATCACTTCTTATCAGCTTATGAAGCTAAAGAATATGGCTTGATTGACAAGGTTGTAGAAAAAATAGGAGCATAAGTCGTTTATGAGATACTTCGGCTAAAGCTATAGTATGACAAATTAAAAAAGACCACCTTTTAGGTGGTCTTTTTCTATTTAAAACATTTTTATCTTAAATAATTAATAAGGGTTCTAACACCGGCGCCTGTAGAGCCTGAAATAAACTCTTTTTGAGGTTTATCAAGAAATGCTGTACCGGCAATATCAATATGAACCCATTTTACGCCAGAAACAAATTCTTGTAAGAACATTCCTGCAGCTGATGCTCCTCCGTTACGGGAACCTGTGTTTTTCATATCGGCAATATCAGATTTTAAGCTGTTCATATATTCTTTGAACAGAGGAAGTTCCCAGAATTTTTCTCCGCTGTCTTCAGCTGTTCTGATTACGCGAGAAATCATATCTTTGTCGTTACCCATAACACCTGAAGCTACGCTGCCAAGAGCTACCATACAAGCCCCCGTAAGAGTTGCAATATCAATAACTTCATCAACTCCGAGTTCGCAAGCGTAACACAACGCATCAGCAAGAGTTAATCTGCCTTCTGCGTCTGTGTTATCGACTTCGATAGTTTTGCCGTTTTTAGCGGTTAGGATATCTCCGGGTTTGTAGGCATTGTTGCCCGGCATGTTTTCGCAAGCCGCAATAATACCGTGGATTTCAAGCTCCGGCTTAAGTTTTGCGATTGCGCTCATAACTCCAAGTACACATGCTGCACCTGACATGTCGTCTCTCATTGTAAGCATTGATGCTGCTGGTTTTAAATCCATACCACCGCTATCAAAGCATAAGCCTTTACCGATAATCGCAATTTTTTTCTTAGGATTAATTCCGCTGTATTTCATGTGGATAAATTTAGGAGGTTCAATACTGCCTCTTGCAACAGCAAGGTATGCACCCATTCCCATTCGTTCAATTTCATCGCGGTCGAAAACTTCTGTTGTAATACCTTCGATACCTTTAGCGGTTTCTGCAAGTTTTGTCGGAGTTGCGTAAGCCGCAGGTTCATTTGCAAGGTCTCGTGAAAGTTTCATTGCTTCTCCGTATATCACACCTTGCTGTACATCGGCTTCTGACACATTTGCAAAAGTAATTTCTTCTACGTGGCGAGCTTTTTCATTTTTGTATTTATCAAATGCATAATCTCCGATGTACGCGCCGATTGCGATTTCTTTGCCGTATCCGTTTATGCCTTCAAAATCAAAGCATACTGATTTTGCGTAAATTTGTTGTAGTTTTTTTACTGCTTTTGCTGTTAATTCAGTTACTTTTGCGCCAGTAAGTTCTTCTTTTTTACCAAATCCGACAATCAAGATTTTATCAGCAGGGCATTGACCTAAGGTTTGTAGCAAATATGTTTGTCCGAATTTTCCTTCAAAGTGGTCTTTTTCGAGTGCAAATTTATTAGCAAGTTCTTGAGATGTTTTTTCTCCTTCAAACATATTTACAACAAGAACTTCAGTTTTTTGCTCTTTTACGTTGTTTACAACTTTAATTATCATAAGTTCTCTCCTTCTTTCAAGGAGATTATAACACTTTTGGAGCCGGTTGTAAATTAATTTATGTCAACAATACTTACTCCATCCCCGCCTTCGTCGTTTTCACCTGGGCGGTATTTTGCAACATAAGGAGATGTTGAAAGATAATCTCTAATTGCTGCTTTGAGAGCACCAGTGCCGTGTCCGTGGATGATAGTTACAGGTGTTAAGTTTGCAAGGCTGGCTTTATCTAAATAGATCTCCAGTTCGTCAAGTGCATCTTCAACTCTGACTCCACGTAAATCCAAGCGATTTGAGATATTGATTTTTCTTAGATTAAAGCTGTCAAATTTTGATGGTGAATAGGCCGGGGATTTTTTTTCGTAAGCTGTATCGTATGGCGCAAGTTTATTTTGCTTTATTTTTGTTTTTATGTTTCCCATTTGGACAAGCAAGTTCCCATTTTTGTCAGGTAGTGACAGTACTTCTACAGCTTGGTGTATCTCTTTTAAGATGAGCTTGTCATGAAGTTTGATTTTTTCCCAGATTATTTCTTCATATTCTTCTTTATCTTCAACAGTTCCTATCTTGTCCAAGTAGCCGCTTTCCAGCTTGCCAAGACGCGAATAAGAACGTCTTGCCAGTTTTTCTGATTTCTCTTTGCGTAATTCATCAAGAACTTTTTTAATTTCAGCTTTTGCATCTAAAAGTTCGTAATCAAACTTACGTTTAATATCTTTGATTGCTTTTTTCTTGTCTTTTTTTACTGTTTCAAGGTTTTCTTCATATTCTTTTTTTATTTTCGCGGCTTCTTCGCGTAAATTTTCGGCTTCTTTTAAGCTTTCGTTTAATTCTTGTTGCGTTGTCTGGAGTTTTTCTACAACCAGTATTGACGGGTCTTTTTGGGATATAAGTGTTTCTTTTGCCTCTTTTATTATTGACTCATCAAGTCCGAGATTTGCTGATATTGCAATCGCATTACTTAACCCCGGGATTCCTATAAGTAGTCTATAGGTTGGTTTTAATGATTGTGTATCAAATTCTACAGATGCATTCTTGAAGTATGGGTTAGAATATTCAAGGGCTTTTAATTCTCCGTAGTGTGTAGTAACTGTAGAGAAAACATTCTTCTGCGCCAGTTTTTCTAAAATAGATTTCGCAAGAACTGCACCCTCTACGGGGTCTGTTCCCGCACAAATTTCGTCAAGCAAAACAAAAGAATTTTCGTCACTTTTATTAACTATTTCAATTATGTTTTTCATGTGTGATGAAAAAGTTGATAAACTTTGCAAAATGCTTTGTGCGTCGCCAATATCTGCAAAAACCTGTTTGAATGGATATATTTTTGCGTTTTGGCAAGGAAGAAACATTCCTGCGCGAGTCATAAGGATGTATAATCCTACGGTTTTTAGTGTGACCGTTTTTCCTCCGGTGTTTGAGCCTGTGACTATAATTGATTTATAATCTCTGCCAATTGAAAAATCATTTGTTATGATATTTTCTACGGTACCGATAAGTAAAGGATGCCTCATTTTTTCCAAAATAATTTCTTTATTTTTTTCGAGAAGTTCCGGTTCTGTTGCCCCTATTTTGACGGCGTATCTGGCTTTAGCAAAGTGAAAATCCAGTAATGAAAGTATTTGTTCTGATTTTTCAAGTGACGGGAGTTGAAACTTAACCATTTGGGTAAGTTCTGTTAATATTCTTACGTATTCTGCATGAATTTGGGCTTGGGTTTCTCTTAATTTATTATTTAATGGCACAAGCGATTCCGGTTCAATGTAAAATGTTTTATTTGTTGCGGAAACATCGTGAACAATTCCGTGAACCTTACTTTTATCTGATGATTTTACCTGAAAAACAATTCTGTCGTCACGGGTTGTGTAAATAGCTTCCTGCAGGTGCTTTACAAAGTCTGTAGAGCTAAGTAATTCCCCTACTTTTGAGCGAATAGATTTTTCAGTCTCCCTTAAAGATGCAAATAATCCTTTTAATTCAGGGGTTGCATCTTTTTTTATTTCCAAATTTTCATCAAAGGTTCTAAATATTCTTTCTTCTAAGTCTTTTTCAATGGTGAGGTTTCTGCTGAGTTTGTATAGATTGCTTTCTAATTCGGAATTCTCATTCATAAAACTTCTCACAATTCGTGATGTTCGAAGTGTTTTCGCTATATCTACAAGTTCTGCTTCACTCAGGTAGCTTGCTTGAATATTTTCTTTTATAGTTTTTATATCTGCAATAAATTCAAGAGGGATATCATTTGGAATATCCAGTATGGATTTTGCCTCTCTGGTGCAGAGTTGGGCATAGCGAATATCCTCAAAAGTTGTATATGGTTCTAATTCCAGACACATAGCCCTGCTTTGGGCACTTTTAGCATATTCTGAAAGTTTTTCTTTTATTTTATCAAATTCTAATGATTTAAGACTGTCTGATACGATATCCATAGTTTGATTGTAACATAAAAATCAGCTGATAAACGGACTTTTTTCCGTTGCATAGATAACCTCTGCAGAATTTCCTATCAAGTTTTCAAAAACTTTTAGGACCCCGATTTCGCTTTCAAAGTGTCCTATATCAAACACTGCTATCGGGCTTTCTAATGCAGTATGAAACTTTAAATCACCTGTCACAAGGGCATCAGCACTGCTATCAGCTGCCTCGCGGATAAACTCGCTTCCGCTTCCCGCACAAAATGCGATTTTTCTAAAAACTTCAACGCATTTTGGGTTTGTATAGCGCATATTTGGTGAAATTTTCTTTAATATTGAGATAAAATCATCAAGATTTATTTCACACTCAACATATCGTAAAAATCCGTCGGAAAAAGTTACATCAAGCCCGAGTTCTTTAATCAAAGTATCAGTTGTGCCGCCTTTAGCTAAATCTAGGTTAGTATGAGCACAATAAATATCTATACCCTTAATTTCAATCGGGACAAAAAACAATGGATGATGGGAAATTATCATATCGCAATTCTTTTTACGTGCCTGAGATACAATTTCCTCAGTTACGGTCAGAGCAAGCATAACACGAGTAACTTCTTTTTTATCAGTTCCAACAAGCCAACCAGAACAATCCCACTGTTCGGCAGTTTCTATCGGTGCAAATTCCTCAATACGGCGCGTAATCTCGTATTTATCCATAAATTTCCTCTAATATTTGACGGGCAATTTCAGACTTAGATGCCCTGTCAAGCTGTTTCATTCTACCGTCTTTACTTAAGATTGTGACTTCGTTATAATCACTTGAAAAACCTATATCTTTTCTGGAAATATCGTTTGCAACGAGGTAATCACAGCCCTTACGTGCAATTTTTTCTTTAGCGTTTTTAATCAAATCTTCGCTTTCGGCACAAAAACCGACAATGATAGGAGCTTTTTTATGAGATTCTTTGCGCTCCGTCATTCTGAGAGCTTTGGCTCGAAGAATCTCCTGCTCAGAATGACAAGCCAAACAAAGGTTTTTTAGGATATCCGGATTTTTAACAAGTTGAAGAGTAATTTCATCTTCGGCTGTTTTTTTAAGTTTGTGATCGGCTATATTTTTTGCCCTGTAATCGGCTACAGCTGCTGCCATTATGACACAATCTGCCGTTTTAAACTCTTCCATAACTGTTCTCTGCATATCTTCTGCTGACTTAACAGACTTGATTTTATAAGGTTTTTGAACTGCTATTGTTGTAATTAAAACAACTTCGGCACCTTGCTCATACGCGCAATCAGCAAGAGCAACCCCCATTTTACCTGATGAATAGTTTGAAATGTAGCGTACGCTATCTATTTCTTCAATTGTACCGCCTGCTGTGATGATAATTTTTTTACCTGCTAATTTTTTTTTTGAATTCAAAATTCCAACGGTCTTGTCAAATATTGTTTGAAGTTCACAGAGTCTGCCTTTTCCATTGTATCCGCAGGCAAGAAACCCTTCTTCGGGCTCAAGAATTTTGTATCCTGCATTTTGCAATTTGCTTATATTTTCTTGCACAAATTGATTTTCCCACATTCCGCAATTCATTGCAGGGGCTAGAATTATCGGCTTTTTAAAAGCGCAAACAATAGAAGTCAGAAGGTTGTCGCAAATTCCGTTTGCAATTTTTCCGATAGTATTAGCTGTTGCGGGTGCAATAACCATTATGTCAGCTTCATCGGCATAAGAAATATGTTCGGGTTTGAATTCATTGATATCAAATTCATCAATGCCTACTTCGTTTTGGCTTAAATTTTGAAGAGTAAGTTTTGTGACAAAATTTAAAGCGTTTGGAGTGCAAACAACTCGAACATTTGCGTTGTTTCGTTTAAACATTCTGATTAGCTCGCAAATTTTATATGCTGCAATTCCGCCAGTAATACCTATTAGGACATTTTTGCCGCTTAGCATTTTGTCTGTTCTCCGCTTATAATTTCCTCAAGCTTGCTGATAGCATCTTCAAGATTGTCGTTTATAACAGTGTAATCATACTGTTTTGCAAGTTCAAGTTCAACTTTAACTTCATTAAGGCGTTTTTGAATAGTTTCCTCGTCCTCAGTGTGTCTTCCGCGAAGTCTTGCCACCAAAGCCTCAAGTGATGGTGGTGCAATAAATATCAGAACAGCCTCAGACATTTGCTTTTTAACCTGCAAAGCTCCTTTTGTTTCTATCTCTAAAATTATATCTTTACCTTCTGCCAAACACTGATTTATATATTTTTTCTTTGTTCCGTAATAATTACCTGCAAATTCAGCCCATTCAAGAAATTTCTCGTTTTCAATACAGTTTTTAAAATCTTCTGTTGTTAAAAAGAAATAGTTTATGCCGTCAGCTTCTCCTGCTCGAGGTTTCCTTGTCGTACAGGAAATAGAAAGCATAAACTGCGGATTTCTTGCTAAAAATCCGTTAAGCACTGTGCCCTTGCCTACTCCGGATGAACCGGATATTACGAATAGTTTTTTACTTAAATTTTTGTTCATATTATAATTATACAATGAATATTTTACATGAAAAATTCTTGTGTAAATTTTTGAAGAAACTTAATACAATTAAGTCTCAGAATGATTTGGCAGAAGTATTGGTCTCTGATATTTTAAAATTTTTAAATGCAGAATATTGCTGTTTGTACATGATTAATTTGGAAACTAACAAAGTTGCTTTGTCTAAAGTGAAAGCTGTTCAAAATATTAGTTCAGATATACAGTCTAAAGCAGATGAAATTTATGCGTTAGGAAAAGATTTGTTTAATAACTCTTATGAGATGAGTGAAATATTGGATTTTTTCTCTAAGATATCACGCGATAATGTTATCATTACTCCTATTATGTTAAGAGAAGATTTAGTGGGGTATATTACATTAATTGCAAATAATGCTGATTTTAATTGTAAATATAATACTTTCGTTGATATTATTATGGAGGATTTTAATTCACGTCTTGATGTTATTGCGTTGGAAGATGAGCTGGATAAAACTAATAAGCAAAAAATACAATTTCTTGCAAGTATTTCGCATGAGTATAAGACTCCGCTTAATTCCATTATAGGTTTTTCAGATATTCTTAAAACAAAAATAATTGAGCCGTCGGAGTATAAATATATTGATAATATTTCAAAAAGCTCAAGGTTTCTGCTTAGTTTAATTCAAGATATTCTTGATATGGCAAGGGCTGAGTTTGGAAAAATAGAGTTAAGTTATGAGCTTTTTTACCCAAAAGAAGTTGTTGAGGATATTATTTTGAGTTTTGATGAACAAATTAAAGCTAAAAATATAAAGTTTTCGTATACACTTATGGATGTTGAAATTTCCGCAGATATCAGGCGCTTCAAACAATTGATTTATAATCTTATTTCAAATGCCTTAAAGTTCAATAAGATTAATGGACAAATTGCACTTGTATCATATTTGGATGAAAATGGTGATTTTATATTTGAAATAAAAGATACAGGTGACGGAATTAGGAAAAAAGATTATGAGCAAATTTTTAATTTCTTTTCTCAGGTTAACAGAAACCAGTTCAAACGCCAGCAAGGGTCAGGGGTTGGTCTTGCTTTGTGTAAAATGATTGTGAATGCTCATAATGGTGATATCGGGTTTAAATCCAGATTAAACTATGGCAGTACGTTTTGGTTCAAACTACCTAACAACAAGGATTTAAAGTAAATTATCGAGAAATGTTAATAAATGTTAATAAATGTTAATAAATTCGTTCCTTTTAAGCAATTTAATGAAACAAAATGTTTTTATATAAATGTAGGTTAATAAAGGTTAGTTTACAAAGGTTAGTTATTTAAAAAGGTAGGGGTGAAATGTTACTCGTAGGTTCATGGCGGTTAACGGATTTAATCCAGCAGAAATCTCGGAAAAATTTTCGTTTAACTAAAATAAGTATGGAGTTGACGGATTTAAAAAGCTACGCGACTAATATAGCCGATGGAGCTTTGTCATTACCGGAAATGATGTCTTGCCCCGGCTCGATGTTTGGTAGGCAGATGCAGTATATGATGGCGTCAAGTCAGTATTCTCAAATGGTCGCTCAAAACCAAATGACACAGATGATGTCTAATCCTATGTATCAACAGATGATGTCTCAATCTCAAGATGCTCAGGTTCAACAAGCTTATCAGGCAATGATGTATAAAAGTTTTTATAAGCAAGCCCAACAAGAATTTGCAAAACGAGAAGCTGCATTGCTGAATGAAAAAGAAAAAGAAATGCTCAAGGAGAAAACTTCTTTAGAAAATGAGTTGGCTATGATTGAAGCTGAAATAAAATCAACTAAGGAAGCTGTTAAGAATGATATTCAAAACTTTGTTCCTCAATATGCTTAATAAATAGTCTTAAATAATCCTTATAAATCCTCAATCCTTAATTAAAAGTGGAAGCCCTGCACCCCCTAATTTTCCGGCAGGGCTTTTTATTTTGCTTTTAGTATCTGACTTCCCCTGCTTGAATGATGTAAGTGAACAAAAAGTATGTTTAAATCGTTATATACGTACAGGTAATTTTTCGAGGATTTAAATCTTAATGTATAATAAAAAAATATTTAATTTCTTTTTGGCTTGTGCTTTTTTGTTTGTAGGTAATACCGACAGTTTTGCATTTGAGTCGAAGAGTGCATTGATTGAAAAAGGTGCTAAGCTTACAATTTCTGATTGTATTCAAGTCGCGCTAGATAACAGTCCGTACGTAAAAAAGGCCGCATATAACTATAAGATTTCAAATAATAACGTTAAATTGGCTAAATCATCTTATTTCCCGACTATTGGTATAGGTACCGGTTATTATTATAGCGGAACTAATATGTCCGGAGGGCGTAGCACTGATAATAATTATTACAATCTTTCAACAAATCTTAATCAATTGATTTGGAATTTCGGTAAGACAAATTCTCGCATAAAAATGCAGAAATTTAACAAAATAGCAGCACTTTATACATTTGATAACACTGTTCTTGATACTATTTTTGCTGTTAAAACGAATTATTACGGCGTACTTGCGGCAAAAGCCACAATGGATATCAACCGCGCAAACGTTATGATTAACGAACGAAACTATCAGCGTACAAAAGCGTATTTTAACGAAGGTATCCGCTCCAAGATTGACCTTGTTAACGCGGAGGTTTACTTGTCCGATTCAAAGATTACCCTTGTAAATTCTGAGCAGGCTTACCAGAATGCACTTGTAAAATTAAATAATTCAATGTATATCGCACATGCGCCAAGTTACGAAATTTCCACAACAGAAACTTTTAACTTTAAGCATAAAGAAATCCCTGTTAATTTAGAAAAAATTTCCGATAAAAAAGATATAAGCGAGCCTCCAGCTGCGGTTTCAAACGCAACTTTAACAACTAAAGTTGAAAAAATGGCGGTAATGGAAAATTACAAATTTTCGCCGTTTGGGTATACTTTTGAGGAATGCGTTGATCTTGCAGAGAAGAACAGTCCGTCACTAAAAGCTTACGGGGCAACAATCGACGCGATGAAACAGGCTTTACTCTATATTAAACGCGAGTACTACCCTGAAATTACAGTCGGTGCGGGTTACGGGTACCGCGACCAATACAATACAAATTCGTTTAATGCTAATATAGGTTTATCAACCTCCGTAAACATCTTAGGCAAGAAATACGAAATTGATAACGGCAAGCTGCAGGTTGAACTTGCGGAAAATGACTTGAACCTTGCAAAACAAGATATATATTTTGATGTTCAAGATGCTTATATTAATATGATTCAACTTGAACGCCAAATTCCGCTGATGGAAGTTAAAGTAAAACAAACTCTTGAAAACTTTGAACTTGCCGACGGCAGATATGAAGTAGGGTTAGGCGATTATATCGAATTACAGGACGCAAAAGTAAACTATAATAATGCTCAGAACACATACGTTCAGGCGGTTTATAAGTATAATGTGGCAAGAGCGAACTTGGAGCGTTTACTCGCGCTCCCGCAAGAAATTGTTATAACAGTTGAGGACTAATTTATGCAAATAAAAAAAAGATACATAGTGATAGCGGCAGTAATTGTCGGAATTGCAGGGGGCGGGTTTGCTATTACTGCACATAAAAATAAGGTGCGTTATGAAACGAAATCTATTACCCAATGTACAATTACGCAGGTCGTTGAGGCTTCGGGAACAATTAATCCTGTGAATACGGTCAGTGTCGGTTCAACCGTTTCAGGTTTGATTAAAGCTATTTATGTAGATTTCAATTCGGAGGTTAAGAAAGGACAGCTACTTGCTCAAATTGACCCTGCTAATTTTGAAGCAACTGTTCAACAAAATCAAGCTCAAATAAATTCTGCAGAAGCCGATATGGCAAATATTCAGGCAAAACTTGAAATGTCTAAAAAAACTTACAACCGTTATAAAAATTTGTATTCCAAAAACTTTATTGCAAAAAGTGAATTAGATCAAGCAGAAAGCGATTACCTTTCAAATTTAGCGCAGGTCGGTTCTGCAAGAGCAAAAATAAATCAAGCTCGTGCAAGCTACAAAACAGCTATGACAAACTTAGGCTACACAAAAATCATCGCGCCTGTTGACGGGACTATTATTTCTCGTGAAATTGACCTTGGACAGCCTGTTGCCGCAAGTTTCCAAGCTCCGCAATTATTCACTATCGCGCAAGATTTAACTAAGATGCAAATTGAAGTTAATGTCTCTGAGGCTGATATTGGTAAGGTAAAAGAGGGTCAGGAGGTGAATTATACCCTTGATGGTTACCCTGATAGAGTTTTTGATGGTATGGTTACGCAGGTTAGAATATCCCCAACAACTGTCTCTAACGTTGTAACGTATTCAGTAATCGTTGAGGTTGATAACAAAGATTTAACCCTAAAACCGGGTATGACGGCTAATGTTTCTATTATTACAAGTAAAAGCGAAGATGTACTCTGCGCGCCGTCTGTGGCATTAAAGTACACTCCTGAAACCGACGGTAAAAAATATCAATCACAAGGGCTCTGGATTCTTGCAGATAAAAAGCCACGGCGAATTGATATAGAAACAGGTGCAAGCGACGACAGTAATATTGAGGTTAAGTCTGATGCTTTAAAAGTCGGTGACAAGGTTATCGTTGGTGCTTCAAATCAGGCAAAACACGGCAAAGGTTCGCAGCAGCACAGAAAACCGCCGGGCATGTTCTAAGGAAAAAATATGAGTTTAATTGAAGTTAAAGATGCAATAAAAACATATCAAACAGGAGAAGACAGCTTCAATGCGCTTAATTGTGTTTCGTTAAGCGTGGAAGAAGGTGAGTTTGTCGCGATTATGGGAACATCCGGTTCTGGAAAGTCAACTTTTATGAATATGCTCGGAACCCTTGATAAACCTAATTCTGGAAGCTATCATCTTGACGGAATTGATGTTTTATCTCTAAACGCGGATGAACTTTCTCAAATAAGAAATCTTAAAATGGGGTTTGTTTTTCAAGGTTTTAACTTGATATCCAGAACAACTGCGCTTGAAAACGTTGAACTTCCTATGATTTATAAAGGAATTCCTGAAGAAGAACGAATTATCCGCGCAAAACAAGCGTTAAAAATTGTAGGGCTTGAAAAGCGTGAAGACCATATGCCAAACCAAATGTCAGGCGGTCAACAGCAGCGTGTCGCAATTGCGCGTGCAATAATCAACGACCCTCCGCTGATTTTAGCTGACGAGCCGACAGGTAACCTTGATACCAGAACAAGTATTGAGGTTATGGAGTTTTTTGTTAAATTAAACAAAGAAACAGGCAAAACCATTGTCCTTGTTACTCACGAACCTGATATTGCTCAATATTGCAAGCGGGTAGTTCGTTTTAAAGACGGAAACATTGTATCGGATGAGTTTAACAAAAAAACAACAATTCCGTATTAATGATGGAGAAAACATGATTGATTTTAAATCTACATTAAAAATGGCGATTAGGTCGCTTAAAATAAATAAAATGCGCTCAATGCTTACCAGTCTCGGTATAATTATCGGGGTTAGCGCGGTAATCATTATGCTTGCTGTCGGCTCGGGAGCAAGTAAAAAAATCGCCAAAGATATGGAAGCAATGGGTTCAAACCTCTTAATGATACGTTCTGCATCTGCAAATTCAGGCGGTGTTCGTATGGGGTTCGGAACAAAGCCGTCACTTACCCTTAAAGATGCGGATGCGATTGCAAAAAACGCAAGAGGAATTCTTGCTGTTGCACCGTATTCATCCGAATCAAAACAGCTAACATACGGGAACCAGAACTGGTCAACCACTATCGGCGGGACAACCGCTCCTTACCTTTTTATAA
Source organism: uncultured Muribaculaceae bacterium (assembly GCA_964446855.1). Classification (GTDB taxonomy): domain Bacteria; phylum Cyanobacteriota; class Vampirovibrionia; order Gastranaerophilales; family Gastranaerophilaceae; genus UBA1221. The sequence continues at coordinate 13,072 of CAYUQM010000011.1, read as the reverse complement.
GAAATTATGAAGTATCAAGCGGTCGAAACTTTGTGCCCGAAGATATTCAAAACAGTGCAAAAGTTGCAATTATAGGAAATACCGTTGCAACAGAACTATTTGGAGATGTTGACCCGATTAACAAAACTATGCGTGTCGGAAATGTTCCGTTCAAAATTATAGGACTTTTGAAAACAAAAGGTCAAAGCGGAATGGGAATGGATCAAGATGATTTAGTATTTATTCCGATTACAACCGCACAAAAGAAAGTTTTCGGAACTGATTTTCCGGGAACGGTTAAAATGATTAACGTAAAAGCAACCGATTCGGATATTTTGGATACAACTCAGGCGGATATAACTGAAATCCTTGTAAACAGGCACCATATAGGTAAAAATCAAGACAACGATTTCGAGATTAGGAACCTTGCAGAAATGCAAGAAACAATAAAATCATCCGCAAAAACAATGTCAATTTTACTTGGAGCGATTGCATCCGTATCACTCCTTGTCGGCGGTATCGGGATTATGAACATTATGCTAGTATCAGTCACTGAACGTACAAAAGAAATCGGTATTAGAATGGCAATAGGTGCAAAAGCCAGCGATATTCGCATTCAATTTCTTATAGAATCCTTCTTATTATCAATTATCGGCGGTATTGTTGGTGTGATAATCGGGGTTGTCGGAGCAAAATCGATAGAAATATTTTCGTCGATGAATATCGCAATATCGGGATTTTCAATCGCGCTTGCTCTCGGATTTTCAGGAGCTATCGGGGTATTATTCGGATATTACCCTGCATATAAAGCATCCCTACTTAACCCGATTGATGCGTTAAGATACGAATAAATACAATACCCAAACAATGCAACCACCGTAACTCAAAAACCCTATATTTGCAATTAAATTAGGGGACGGATTGCTTTTTTGAATCCATACAAAATATATAGTAGGAATAAGCAAAATTGTATATAAAAGAAAAAGATTTATCCAAAAAAGAAATAATACTACTCCAAGTAAATTTAAAGTTTTAATCCAAAAATAGGTACATATAAAAAATATTGATGCCAATAAAGATAAATACCCATGAATATTATAAAAATTAAACATACTCAAAACCTATATTATATGTTAAAACTCTTTCTTGAGCCTTCTTCATGGTAGAAGCCACCGCCGCAAACGGATTCAACGACTTTCAACACAAATTCACGAGGAGCATCAATTTGCGTAAGTGGTAATTCTCTTCCGCCTAAATGTCTGATTTTTAAAATAGCATTATGTGTTATCTCGGCAGGCACAAAAAGAGAGGCAATTTCTTCATCCAAAAGTCTTGCCATTTCTTCTTTATGGTCTTTTACGCCAAGCATAATTTCGTTGTAATTCCCTTTAATAGCCATAATCCTCGTTGAAAACAGGTGGTTTAAGTTTTCTCTGTATAAAACCTGCGGCTGGAAATTACAGCGGGTTGTAAAGCTTATTTTGTGCCATAAAATATTCATTATGACAACAGATTTTTGCGGATCTGTATCAACATAGATATTCTGGGTCGTCACTCCTCGAGAGGAGAAAGCTTCTTTTAAAATTTCGGTAACATCGCGAATTTCTTCAACCATTCTCGCAAAAATTTCCGAAGTGTTAACCGTCGCATGCTGATAGTCAAGAAACTGTTTATACATGTGAGTAGAAACAAGCCCCACTCTCTCTTGGACTAAGGCTGATTTCCTAGATGCTGTTTCAGAATTATCAAAGCTTTCGTAATTATTTAACAATTTTAGCCCATCCTTTTATAACATATTTTAATAATAAACATGCCCGTATGTAAAGATTATAAAAATTTTCGTTACAAAAGTGAATACATTTTTGGATTGATTTCCCGCGATTACAATCCTAATTATTTTTTTACCGCAGATAAGATGTAATGATTGTTGAAATACTTATTTGCAACACGCATTATATCACTTTCTGTTACGGAGTTTATGATTTTATCATAATCTTTTATGAAATTGTAGTCGTCCAAAGCTGTTTCATACCATCCTGTAGTGGTAGCTTTATCAAGATTGGTTTCCAGAGCAAGCAGGAAATGTCCTGAAAGCTTGTCTTTTGCTTCTTGAAGTTCTTTAGTTCCGACAAATTCTGTTTTTAACTTGTTTATTTCATTCCACATACCATCCAGTGATTTTTGATATGTTTCAGGATTTGTTCCTATATAAACTACAAATGCTCCTCGCAATGCATTTGCCGAATATCCTGAACCGAGTTGATACGCTAATCCTTCCTGATCTCTGAGATTTTTAAATAATCTAGAGCTCATACCTGTTCCAAGAAGAGAGTCTATAACTTGCAGGGTTGCATAATCTTTCAAATTATTTAAGCCTGCAGTTTGCCAAGCTAAAAATATCCAATCAGTGTTTGTTTCAGGGTTATTAACGATGTTAACTCTAGATTGCGTAACAGGTGTAATTTCAGTCTGATGTTCTGTGAGTTGGAATTTTTTAGTTGATTTTGATTTAAACATACTTGAAAACGCCCGGGCTGTTTTCTCTGAATTTACATTTCCGTTTATGGATACAACAATGTTTTCGGGGCTGAAAATGATATTGTAGTATTCTATAATATCATTTCTTGTAATATTTGGAATGTTCTTTTCAAGAAGTATTGAAGAGTTTGCATAAGGTGTTCCTTCGAATATTAAATGTTTATAGTTTTCTAAAGCAACATTTAGTGGGATATCTCTTGATTTTTTTATTGCATTAAGTTTGTCGTTTTTGACTTTTTCCAATTCAAACTCTGTGAATGTTGCATTGTTAATTATTTCCGATAAAAGTTCTAATGTTTTATCGTACTGCTGTGTTGTAGTTAGTACGTTTATGATAAAGGCATCAGAGCGAGTGGATGGGTTTATTTTTATGCCGTTGTCTTCTAAAATTTCTGCAAGTTCTTGTGCCGTATATTTGTTAGTTCCTTTTATCATTGCTGAGGCTGTCAGGTTAGCTGTTCCATATTTTTTTTCAAGGAAATTTCCGCCTTTTGCATAAATGCTTATTGCAACTATTTCATTTGTATTATTGGAGGTTAGCAGCATTGTTGCTTTGTTTGCCAAAATATATTCATCCGTTCCGTTTTTTGAACTTTTAAGAGTTGGGTTTTGTATATTTTGTGTAGTATTTGAAATCTTAACTTCTTTACAGTTTTCAGGTAGAACTACAGATACTGCAGATTTGTTTTCCCCCAAGTATTTGTTTGCAACACGTTTAACTTCTTGAGGAGTTACTTTTTTAATATTATTAACGTAATTTTCATAAATCCCTATATCTCCGGATGTAACCATTACATATCCGATTTCTTGGGCAATGTTTGATATTGATTCTCTTGCGTAATAAGTATCACGTTCAATGATATTTTGAGCAAGATTTACTTGTTCCGGCGTTACTCCGTTCTTTTGGATATTTTGAATTTCAGAAAATATTTCTGCTTCAAGTCGTTCTTGTTTTTCAGGTTTGAAGTTAGCTGATACATAAAAGATTCCGTCATCTCTAAAGCCTGAGTTTGATGCGCTTATAGAGTTTGCTAACTGCAATCGATCTTTTATGTTTTTGTAAAATACAGAGGTTCGTCCTTCTCCAAGTATTGTTGCAAGAACATCAAGTGCATAACTATCCGGATTGTTTATATTTACCCCTCTAAACCCAATCAGCATATAACCGGCTTGAGCTTGAAGGTATTCAATGTTGCGTTTTTGAGTTGTTAATGGCTGCTCTTTTGCATAAACAGATTTGGGCGCCTTTTGTGTTTCGCGAGTAAAATTTTCTTTTATTTTGCTCAAAATCTCATTAGCATTAACATCTCCGACGATTACTGTTACCATGTTGCTTGGGGAATACCAGTTATTATAATAGTCAAGAATTTCTTCCCTATGGATAGTGCTGATTATTTCTTTTTTTCCGATAACTTTCCGTTTATAAGGATGGTTTGTGTAAAGCATATTCACAAGATTTTCATAAACAACACTGTTTGGCAGGTTTTCATCTTTTGCGATTTCTTCCAAAACAACTTTGCGTTCTTTTTCAAGCTCTTTACGAGGAATAAGCGGGTTTAAAAGCATATCAGCGTGTAAGGCTAATGCTTCGTCAAAATATTTAGATGGGATTGTAATGTAATAGTGGGTAAAATCTTTACTTGTTGCCGCGTTAGTAATAGCTCCCTTGGTTTCGAGTAATTTATCAAACTCCCCTGAAGCGTGATTTTGTGAACCCTTAAAGAAAAGGTGCTCAAGAAAGTGAGAAACTCCGTTATTGGAATTGTTTTCATTAATTGAACCCGTTTTAATCCAAGTATCCACAGTTACAATCGGGTTAGATTTAACTTCCTTAATTATGACAGTCTGTCCGTTATCCAGATTGAATTTTTGCAAATTTTCAGCTGCAAAACAGATGTTTCCGACAGTGACAACCAGCAAAGTAATAATATATTTTTTCATGTTATCCCCTTATAAATTCTCTTCTGTAAACGATGTTACAATAAAATCCTAGAAAAATAAATAAGAAACAAGGCTAATTGCAAAAAACACATCATTCTGAAAGTGTAGAAATTTTTATGAGCGTAAGCGAATAGAATCTACCTGAGCGAAAATTTACATCCGCAGTAATTTTGGCGATAAAGTCCCAGTTCTCTTGAGATTTTATTTGTCTTTAAGAAGCCGTCTTTCTTTTTAAAATCAATATCTAAATAATTTAACCCATATTCATCTGCAATTTTTTTGCCAAGGTCAGATAGCTTTTGGAAATTCTTGTGCGGGCTGATTACAATTGAGGTTGTAAAATTTCTGATACCTGTTTTGCTGCATAATTCTGCGGTTTTTCTTAATCTCAACTCAAAACACTTGTCGCATCTTAAACCCTTTTCCGGTTCTGTTTCAAATCCTTTTGCTGCATTATAAAACTCCTCGGGAAGATAGTCCCCTTCAATAAGTTCAACCCCAAAGTGCGAACAAAGTGTTTTTTGTGCCTCTAGACGTTTTTGATATTCTTCTGTAGGATAAATATTTGGGTTATAAAAATACAGAATAACGGAAAACCCCGCATCTTTTAAAAAAGACACGGGATATCCTGAACAAATTGCACAGCAGGCATGAAGAATTATTTTTTTATCTTCGTTTTGCACCTGCATCCTCCAATAATTTTAATAATTGGCTATATGGTTTCATTCCTTGGTATACGTCAGTTCCTATTTTTGTGGTAGGAGTTGCGTTGATTCCTTGAGCGTTTGCTAATTCTATTTCTTTTACAAGTTCAGCCTTAATTTCTTCAGAATTCGCATCCTTATATAGTTTATCTACATCAAGATTTAAGTCCTTTGCTATCTTTAAGATTTCCTTGTCTGAAGTTGGATGTAATTCGAAAAACTTTGCATTGATTGCACCAAGTTTTCCTTGTTTTTCTGCTGCCATGGCATAACGTGCCATTCTGCAAGAACCTTCGTGGAAAGGTTTTCTTAAAAACGGATTACATTCCATATCGAGCGGGAGGTTTTTATGCACAAATTTTACATTTTTCATTTCTTTTGCAGCTTTATGAATCATAATATTGTACGCTTCGCATATAGGGCAGTTGTAATCTGTATAGGTGTAGACTATAACTTTTCCGTTTGGATCTCCTAAGTCATTTCCTTCAACTGCGTATTTATTTGTTTTTGCGTTAACAAATTCTCCAAAGTCTTTTTGTCTTTTGACTTGTGGTGCCAGTACAAGTGATGTAGTTGTGTAATGTAATCCGCAGGCTGCCGCCACTACTACAACTAAGAAGGCTACTAGATATATTTTGTTTTTTATCGCATCCAAAAAGTCGTTAACACTTTGTTTAAATGCTGTTACAATGCCGCCGTTTTTGAAATCAAGAGCAATTAACCCGATTATAAGGTTTAGTACGTAAGTTATAGCGCAAAGCACGCATAATTTTTTGATTTCAAATAGGCTTACGCACAATAAAATCATTGAAATGGTAAATGAGATTATGCCTAACATTGCTATATATGCTAGCGGGTTTTTAAATACTTCCATAAATTTAAATAATTTGATATTTTTTAATTTGTCCGCAATAAGCATTAAGAAGATAAATGCGTATAAGAATAGTCCCCAGCATGCAAGAGGGATGCCAAAGAATTGCGATTCTGTAGTTTTAGCGACTCCGTCGCAATCAATAAATTCGTTTACCGAACAAAAACTAGGTAGCGCATATTCATTGAAGTTTGCATCATAATAAATAAAAGCAAGCTTTAATGATGTGATAAATCCTGCAAGAGCAAGAATAAAAATAATTATTTTCTTAATTGTGGACTTTTCCATAAATCTTTCTCCTTATTCCTGCACATATTTTACAATTATTATAACAATAAATCAATAGAGTAATGGGTAATATGCTTTTCCGTTAATTACTCTTGAAAAAAATGGCTCAATAATATATAATTATAGCGTATTATATGAGGTGATTGTGAAGAGAAATTTATTTAAACTTTTTATTAATAAGCTGTTGGCGTACCCTTTGTGGGTTAAACAGGCTGTTTACTACAGATTATATCAAAATATGCGCGAAAATTACTGTGAACGCTATATTGTTAAAAATATAGATAATATTTTTTCTATGCATATCCCGACACTTACATTTCAAGGTAAAAACGAATTGTGGGATAAAGCGGGTGGTTTGGATTCTAATATTTATAATTTTTTAAAGTTTGTTCATAGTGAATATACTATCTTGGAAATATCTCTTAATATGTTTCTGTCTATTGAGGAGGTCGCTAAATATTACATATTTTGTTTGGAACAAAATTATATTGAAGCTCCCGAGGCTGATGAAATTTATGCAATGGCAGGATTTATTGCAGGTAAATTTCCTACAGGTGATTATTTCTTGAAGAATGGTTCAATAACTCTTGAACAGTTAGATATGGCGATGGCTGAGCAGAATAGATTGAGTGACAGAGGACAGCACGAGCTTATGGGTAAAATTCTTGTTAGGCTTGGTTTTATTACGGAAGAAAGTGTTAAAACCTTATTCAGGTTGAAAGCCGATGCAAGAAAGCGTTTTGTGCTTAATCCTGAGGTTTTTCCATCAAGCGAACAGGTTAAATCGGATTTAAAGCGTCTTGAGGATGAAGTTAAAGCCTTGAAAGCAGAAAATAAGACCTTAAAGCAAACCTTAGCAAAAATTATTGAAATGGTAAAAAAATATGATGATTAATTCGCCGGAAACTTTAGTTAAATACGTTAGGGACGGACTTGTTGAAGAACAGCACTTTGGGTACGTGATGGTTTTAAACAGAGTGCATGTTATTGATAGGGTTGGAGAAAGCGGTAGTTATCCGTTTTATTTGCGTTCTTGTGCTAAACCTTTACAAGCTTCTTTGCTGATTGATTTCGGTTTGGATGAAGCTTATGATATGACTGAAGAAGAAATAGCCTTATGTTGTGCTTCTCATGCTGGTGAGCAGGGGCATATTGATATTGCCCGCGGACTCTTAAGAAAAATGGAGATTGATGAGTCTCTTCTAAAATGCGGGATTCACAAACCCTTATCTGTGACAATGCACGAAAGAATGCTTCTGAATAATGAGCAGCCTACGGTTTTACATAACAATTGCTCCGGCAAACATATTATGATGCTCGGGCTTTGTGCTTTGCATAATTGGGATATGAAAACTTACGACAACCCTGAGCATCCGTTGCAAAAGCTCATTAAAGAAAGAATTTACGAACTATGCGAAGTAAAAAAAGAATACCCTGTAACAACTGACGGATGCGGAGTCCCGATTCTTTCGATGCCTTTAGAAAATATGGGTAAAGGTTATTTAAATCTGTTTTGTTCTGATGAATACAAAAAAATTCGAGATGCGTTTTTGCATAATCCTTATGTAATCGGAGGCGAAAACAGAACAGATACTAAAATTATGGAAAGCTCATCAAAGTTAATTGCAAAAGTTGGGGCTGGCGGTTTATGTATGGTTGTTAATGTTGAAAATGAAGAGTGCCTTATTGTTAAAATTTCTGACTGTGATATGAAAGCACGCGAAATTGTCGTTGCTGACGCCATAAAAAATATGCAATGGACAGACATTCAAGTTGACCATTGCATAAAAACACTTCAAGGTAAAGTTGTCGGGGACATTGTGACAACTTTATAATTTTCTTTTAACCCAATCTGTCAAAACTTTAAGCGGACTTCTTGTAATAGCCAGCGACCAGCTTGGTATATTTTTGGTTATAATGCTTCCTGCACCGATATTTGCGCCTTCTTCAACAGTTACAGGCGCAACAAGTACGCTGTTTGACCCGACTTTAACATTATCTTGTAAAACCGTTTTACTTTTAACTTTGCTGAGCGGGTCGTAATTTGCGGTGATAGTCCCTGCGCCAATGTTTATCTGAGAGCCGAGTTCGCTGTCTCCAATGTAAGACAAATGTCCGACATTTGTGTTTGATTTAATAACGGATTTTTTAACTTCAACAAAGTTCCCGATTTTAACGTTATCCCAAACTTCAACCCCACCTCTCAAATGCGCACAAGGTCCGATTTTACAATTTTTACCGATTTTATTTTTACCTTCGATATAAGTTGAAGGATAAATCACCGTATCCTGCCCGATTTCCGTATCAGGACTAATCCAGGTGCTATCAGGATCTACAATTGTAACCCCGTTTACCATAAGGTTATTCAAAACTCTTTTTGTCAAAAGTTTTGTAGCTTCTGCAAGATTTAGGCGGGAATTAATACCGAAAATCTCTTCATTGTTTTCTAAAATATACGCATTTACATTTAAGGAATTCTTTTTACCCCATTCGATAATATCTGTTAAATAATATTCCCCTTGAGCGTTGTTGCTTGTAAGCTGCGAGAATACAGGTTTAATCTTACCCCAATTCAAGCAGTAAATCCCTGCATTAACCTCTTTAACGGATTTTTGTTCAGGGGTTGCATCTTTTTCTTCAACAATACATTTTAAGCTGTCGTCTGCCTCTCTTATAATTCTGCCGTAATTAGTCGGGTTTTCAAAAATTGTACTCATAACAGTAAGGTCTGACCCTTTTGAATTATGATATTCAACAAATTTTTGCAAAGTTTCTTCCGTAATAAGCGGAGTATCGCCACAAAGAATTAACACCAAGCCGTCATAATTCTCCAGAGAAGGACAAACCATAGAAACAGCATGCCCTGTACCTAATTGAGGAGATTGAAGCACTGTTTTTGCATTTTTATAATTCTTTTTGACAAATGTTTGAACTTCTTCGGCGTGGTGCCCTACAATTACGAAATTTTCATTTGTAATGTTTTTAACGTTATCAAGAACGTAACCCAATAAAGTTTTTCCGTAAATTTCGTGTAAAACCTTCGGGGTTTCGGATTTCATTCTGGTACCTTTACCTGCTGCAAGAATTACTGATTTTATATCCATTTTTCTCTCCTCTATTAATATTAAAATGGTACTAAACGGATATTCTTGTGTCAAGCGTATAGTGATACCTAATCAATATTACCGGAAAAGGGTTTGCTGTCGCGTATGCTTGGAAGGTCTTCCCCTATGTTTTTTTGTGGGATAGCGCCGCGTTATTTCCAGCGGCGCTTCGTTCCTTGGAATGACGTTATGCGATAGTTGCGCTCATAAAATATTTTGTATAGTTTAGACCATGCCCTCTTTTACGGCTTTAACTGCAGCTTGAACTCTGTCATTTACACACATTTTTTGCAAGATAGAACATACGTGTGCTTTTGCCGTGTGAACACTTACTATCAGTTCTTTTGCAATTTCAGTATTGCTTTTCCCGCTTACCAGATGTTTTAACACTTCAAATTCTCTTTCTGTTAGGGGAACTCTGCCTTCTGATGGAGTTTTCCCAGGTAAGAAGCCTATGTTTTCTACTTTAGGAAATGAATTTAGTGCCATTGAAGCAACAACAGGATCTATCCAGCATACACCTTCTGCAACATCTCTTACTACATTTGCCAGTTTTTCAGGATCTATATCTTTAAGGCAGTAGGCACTTGCTCCTGAACTTAGTGCAGCGATAACTTCTTCTTCTCTGTCGTGTGAAGTTAGGGCTATGATTTTTGTGTTAGGCAAAATTTCTTTTATTTTTATTGTTGCTTCAATACCGTTCATTCCGGGTAAACCTAAATCCATCAATATTACATCTGGTTTTAGACGTTCGATTAATTTTATCCCTTCAACAGCATCCTCTGCCTCGGCTACTACTGTTATATCTTCATTTGCGTTTAATGCACATCTTAAACCGACTCTTGTAAGTTTGAAATCTTCAACTATAGCAATTGTTATTACTTTTCTTTCAGTTGCGGTTTCTGTAGTTTTCAACATTTGTTTAACCCCTCTTTCTTATTAATCTGTTGACAAGTTTATTAAATACAAGACTAACTGCTTAGTCTATTACCCAATAGGGTATTTTTATAAAAGGTTTAAGATTTTATATCTGTTTTTATAGTTAAACTTAATAAAAACTTAATTTTGTAGTTGTTTATTTTCCCCTGTTTGAGTTATTATGTTGTTAATAGAAATAACTTAGAGGCTAAAATGAAATATTCAAATTACTCCACAATAGTTATAGGGAGCGGAATTGCAGGGCTATATGCCAGCTTGAAAATTGAACAGCAAGCGTCCCTGCCTGACGGGATTTTACTTATTACTAAATCAAAACTTGGTGAAAGTAATTCCAGATATGCTCAAGGTGGTATGGTAGGAGTTTTAAAAGAAAATAAAAATGATTCTACGGTTTCCCATATTAGTGATACCATTAAAGCCGGTGCAGGATTAAGCGAATTTAATACTGTTAAATTTATTTCAGAACACTCTGATAAAGTTATTAAAGATTTACTTAATTTTGGTGTAGAGTTTGACCGTAATGAAAAAGGAGAATTAACTTTTACGCTGGAAGCTGCCCACAGTGTTAACAGAGTCCTCCATTCGGGTGGAGATGCTACCGGTAAAATGATTGAGCAGGCTCTATGTCGTCAAATTGTTCAAAATAAGAATATAGATGTCTATGAGCAAACTGTTGCTGTTGAATTGTTGGTTAACTCTAAATCTGAATGTAAAGGCGTTTTAGTTTTTAATGATATAACTAAGGAATACGAAACAATTTATTCACCTGTTGTAATTCTTGCAACAGGTGGTATCGGTCAGCTATATAAATACACTACAAACCCTGTTGGTGCGACCGGAGATGGTTTAGCGCTTGCCTATGACGCCGGAGCTGTCATGCAGGATATGGAATTTGTTCAGTTTCATCCTACTGCGCTTGCCATTGATAATGGTGAAAACAGGTTTCTTATTTCTGAAGCTGTCAGGGGTGAAGGCGCTAAGCTTGTAGATGCTGACGGTATTGAGTTTATGCATAAATATGATGCTCGTTTAGAACTTGCACCCCGTGATATTGTTACTCGTGCTAACTATAATGAGATGAGGGAGCATAATACTGAGTGTGTATATTTGAATGCGGCTTGTATTGATTCTGAAAAAATTAAACATAGATTTCCTAATATTTCGCGAAAATGTCATGAGAATAATATTGATATGTCGAAAGATTTTATTCCTGTTGCACCGGCTGCACATTATTTTATGGGTGGTGTTAAAACTAACTTGGAAGGTGAAACATCTATAAAAGGTTTGTTTGCAATAGGGGAAGTTTCTTCTACCGGGCTTCATGGCGGAAACAGGCTTGCGAGTAACTCGCTTCTGGAATGTGTTGTTTGTGCTTATGAGGTTGCTCAGTTCCTTAAAAAAGAGGAGCTTAATGCGCCGAAACAAATTGATTTTGAGATTAAGTCTACAATCGAAAAATATTCTGTTGAAATTGATTCTGAAAGAATTGATGTTCAAGACTTAAAAGCTGAACTTCAAAATATTATGTGGACTCATGTAGGAATTCTTCGTGATGAAAGTTCAATTATAGAGGGTATTAATAAGATTGAGCAACTCAAAAGTAAGTTCAATCGTTCGATTTGTTGTTTGAACCGTGAAGAATATGAGTTAAGAAATATGCTTACGGTAGCCAGTTTGATTGCAAAAAGCGCACTTCTGCGTAGAGAATCACGTGGCGCTCATTACAGAACTGATTATCTCCAAACTAATGAGGAATCTGTTCATAGTTGTATTTCTATTAAAGATGGGGATTTAAGCTTTGCTAAGTAATTTTTATATAGAAGAACATATTAAAGATGCATTGAAAGAAGATATTGGATTCGGTGATATTACTACCGAAAATCTTGCTGGAAATGGTGATATGTTGTCAGGAATGTTGAATTCTCGTGTTGACGGGGTTCTTGCCGGCGCTGGTGTCTTTGAACTTGTTTTTAAGGTGTTATCTCCTGATGTCAAAATTAAGTTTTATTTTTGTGATGGAGATGAAATAAAAAAGGGTGATAAAATTGCTGATATCTCAGGACCGGCTAAAGCTATCCTTATGGGAGAAAGAGTAGCTTTAAATTATATTCAGCGAATGAGCGGTATTGCAACAGAAACACATAAATATCAACAGGCTATTGGAGCTTTGCCTGCAAAAATTGCGGATACGCGTAAGACAACTCCTAACTTCAGAGCATTTGAAAAATATTCAGTTAAGATTGGTGGAGGTGCTTTGCATAGGTTTAATCTTTCTGATTGCGCAATGATTAAAGATAATCATATTAAGTTTGCCGGTTCAATCACTAAAGCTGTTGAACAATTAAGGAAGAATATTTCTCATGCTCATAAAATTGAAGTAGAGTGTGATACATTAGAACAGGTTAAAGAAGCTGTTCAGGTTGGTGCTGATATTATTATGCTTGATAATATGTCCTGTGATATGATGCGCGAAGCCTGCAAAATTGTAAATAAAAGGGCTATTGTTGAGGCAAGTGGTAATGTTCATCTTGATACCGTTAAACAGATTGCAGAATGTGGGGTGGATATTATATCTTCAAGTGCAATTGTTGCGAAGGCTTCAACTTTAGATTTAGGGTTGGATATATAGTCGTAGCTTGAATTTTTGTTTAAGTATTAAGAAATATTACAAAAAACAAATAAAAAATTAAAGAAAGTCTGAGATTGCG